>JAOADN010000050.1 GCA_026417295.1 Paracoccaceae bacterium | reverse complement strand
ATCGCCGCCGCCGGCCGGCGCCTGGGCATGAGCTACAAGCGCGCCTGGATGCTGGTCGAGACGCTGAACGCGATGTTCGCGGCGCCGGTCGTGGACAGCACCCGCGGCGGGCCCGGCGGGGGCGGCGCCGTGCTGACCGAGACGGGCCGGCAGGTGCTGGGCCTTTACCGCAGGCTGGCCGCAGAGGCGGAAGGGGCCGGATCCGGCACGCTGGCCGAGATGCGGGCGATGCTGCGGGATATTCCCGAAGGAAAATAACGGTTGACTCGGCCTTCCGCGGCTGCCGATATTTCCGTCCAGCCATATCAGCCGGAGACAGGGATGAATCCCGCGCGCCGCGCCGTCCTGCTTGCCGCCCTGGCAGGCGCCGCCTCTGCCGCGCTGCGGCCCCCTGGCGCCCGCGCCGGCGAGGCCGCACCGGCGATCGCCGCGGCCTCGGACCTGAAATTCGCGCTGGAGGAGATCGCGGCCGCCTTCACCGCCGAGACCGGGCAGAGGGTGCGCCTGTCCTTCGGCTCGACGGGCACCTTCGCCACCCAGATCCGCCAGGGCGCGCCCTTCGAGATGTTCATGGCGGCGGACCAGAGCTTCGTCGAAGGCCTGCACGCGGCGGGCCTGACGCGCGACGAAGGCACGCTCTATGCCGAGGGCCGCATCGTCCTGATCGCCCCGCACGGCTCGCCGCTCCGGCCCGACCCCGCGCTCGACGGCCTGGCCGACCTGCTTGGGGCGGGCCGCATCACGCGCTTCGCCCTCGCCAACCCCGAACATGCGCCCTATGGCCTGCGCGGGCAGGAGGCCCTGCAGCACCGCGGCCTGTGGGAGGCGATCCGCCCCTTCCTGGTTCTCGGCGAGAATGTCAGCCAGGCGGCGCAGTTCGCGCTTTCGGGCAACGCCGAGGGCGGGATCGTCGCGCTGTCCCTGGCCAGCGCGCCGGATGTCGCGGCCCGGGGGACCTTCGCCCTGATCCCGCGCGACTGGCACGAGCCGCTGCTCCAGCGCATGGTCCTGCTCAGGGGGGCGGGCCCGGTGGCAGAGGCCTTCTATGCCCATGTCCAGGGGCCGGGGGCCCGCGCGATCCTCGCCCGCTACGGCTTCACCCTGCCCGGCGCGGCCTGAGGCGGCGGAAGGGGACGCGATGGACTGGACGGCGCTCTTCCTGTCGCTGCGGCTGGCCTTCTGGACGGTGGTGATCCTTCTGCCGGTCGCTATCCTGGGCGGGCGCCTGCTCGCCTTCCGACAGTTCCGCGCCAAGGGCCTGGTCGAGGCCGCGGTCATGCTGCCGCTCGTCCTGCCGCCCACGGTCTTCGGCTTCTACATGCTGGTCGCCCTGGGGCGGAACTCGCCCATCGGCGCCTTCTGGCAGCAGGCCTTCGGCCACCAGCTGGTCTTCACCTTCGAGGGGCTGCTCGTCGCCTCGGTCATCTTCAACCTGCCCTTCGCGATCCAGCCCGCGCAGCGCGGCTTCGAGGCGATCCCGACTGCCCTGCGCGAGGCGGCGGCCACCTGCGGCATGTCGCCCCTGCGCAGCCTGCGCAAGGTTGAACTGCCGCTGGCATGGCCGGGGCTTCTGACGGCGATGGTGCTGACCTTCGCCCATACGCTCGGCGAATTCGGCATCGTCCTCATGGTGGGCGGGTCGATCCCGGGCGAGACCAGGACGATCGCCATCGCCATCTACGACCGCGTGCAGGCCCTTGACATGCAGGGCGCGGCGGTGATGTCGGCGACCCTGGTGGCGATCAGCCTGGGCACGATCGCCGTGACCTTCGCGCTGTCGGCCCGCCTGGGGCGGAGGCTGGCCTGATGACGCTGGAGGTCCTGATCCGGGCCGCCGCGCCGATCCCGCTGGACATCGCCTTCGGCGTCGCCCCCGGCGAGATCCTCGCCCTGGTCGGCCATTCCGGTTCGGGCAAGACCACGGTCCTGCGCACCATCGCCGGCCTCTGGCGGCCCGAGACGGCGCGCGTGACGGCGGGCGGTGCGGTCTGGCTGGACACGGCGGCGGGGGTGGCGCTGCCCGCCTGGCGGCGACGGGCCGGCATGGTGTTCCAGACCTATGCCCTCTTCCCGCACATGACGGCGCTGCAGAACCTGATGGCGGCCATGGACCGGCCCGACCGGGCCGAGGCCCTGCGGCTGCTCGGCCTTGTCAACCTGGACGGGCTGGCCGGGCGCCGGCCGGCCGAACTCTCCGGTGGCCAGCAGCAGCGCGTCGCCCTGGCCCGGGCGCTGGCGCGCCGCCCCGCGGTGCTTCTGCTGGACGAACCCTTCTCGGCCGTGGACCGCGCCACGCGCGAGCGCCTGCATGCCGAGATCCTGGCCCTGCGCGGGCGGCTCGACATGCCGGTGATCCTCGTCACCCACGACATGAACGAGGCGCAGCTTCTCGCCGACCGGATGCTGGTGATCGAGAAGGGCGCCGCCCTGCGTCTGGGGACGACCGCGGAGGTGATGGCCGATCCCGTGGCGCTGCGCGCGATGGGCATCCGCGAGGCCGCAGCGATGCTGTCGGCGGTGGTGGCCGGCTTCGACGACGACGGTCTGGCCAGGCTCGAGACGGCGGCGGGACCGATCTTCCTTGCCGGGGTCGACACCCCGCCCGGCAGCCGCCTGCGCATCAGGATCCCCGCCCACGAGGTGATCCTGGCGCGCGCCCGGCCGGCCGGGCTTTCGGCGCAGAACATCCTTCCCTGCAGGGTGGCGGCCCTGCATCCGGGCGAGGGCCCCGGAGTTCTCGTCCGCCTGCGCCTCGGCAGCGAGGAGATCCTGTCGCGCATCACCCGCCGCGCCGCCGCCGACCTGGCCCTGGCGCCGGGGGACGAGGTCCACGCCGTCCTCAAGGCGATGTCCGTGGCGCGCGACCAGATCGCCGCCGCCGGCGCCTGAGGCCGCAGGCCGGCAATGCCGCGCCGGGGCCCGCGGCTCAGTCGGCATTCGTCTTGGCGCCGTGGAACTGCAGCAGGGCCGCCGACACGTCGTCGGCGAAATCCTCGCCGTTCAGCGCCTCGAGATCGGCGATCACCGCTTCGAGGAAGGCCTGCCCGGACAGATGGGCGTTGCGCTCGAGAAGGCGGGCCATGCCGGCCTCGCCCAGAAGCTGCCCGGCCTCGCCGCGCGCCTCGGTGATGCCGTCGGAGGCCAGGATCAGCCGGTCGCCGGGGCGGAGCGTGACGTCGAACTGGGTGTAGGGGGCCTCGGGGAACATGCCGATGGGAAAGCCGCCCTCGCCGAAGAACTCCACCCGCCCGTCGGCCCGCACGACCGAGGGGCGGGGGTGGCCGGCCTGGACCATGCTGACGCGTCCCGTCGTCAGGTCGGCATCGGCATAGGCGAGGGTGAAGAAGGTCTCGGCCCGCATCTCGTCGATGGCGATGCGGTTCAGGCTGCGCGCGACCTCGGCCGGGGGCTGGCCGTCGTAGATGCCGAATTCCGACAGTTCCAGGGCGACGTTCTGGTCGGGCGACGTTCCCGACAGGTATCCCGCAAGGCGGGCCGTCATCATCGCCGAGGCGATGCCGTGCCCGGCCACGTCCAGCGCATAGATGCCGACCCGCCGCGCGTTGATCGGGAAGAACCCGACGAGATCGCCGCCGACATGGCCCGAGGGGCGCAGCACCAGGCTGACATCCGAGGCGCCGAAACTGCGGAACCGCTCGCGCACGAGGCTCTGCTGAAGGCGCCGCGCCTCGATCAGGTCGCGGTTGATCGAATCGTAGAGCGAGCGGATCTGGTCGAGCGCCGCAGAGATCGTGCGGTTGCGGTCCGACAGGTCGCGCTGCATGCGGACGATGCGCTCGCCCGCCGCGATCCGACCGCGCAGCTCGGCCGAATCGACGGGCTTGACGAGGAAGTCGTCCGCCCCGCTCTCCAGCCCCAGCGCGATCTCCTCCTTCGCGGATTTCGAGGTCAGCAGGATGAAGTAGCCATAGGCCCCGGTGCCGACCTGCCGGAAGGCCCGGCAGAAGTCGATCCCGCTCATCCCGCCCATCAGCCAGTCCGACAGCACGATGTCGGGCGGGGAGGTGCGGCAGAGGTCCAGCGCCTCCTCTCCCGAACCGGCGGTCACCACGCGGTAGCCCAGCCGCGCGACCTGGGTCGCGATCAGCCGCCGCTGGGCCGCGGAATCGTCGACGACCAGCACCAGCGTGCTGCCGTTGGCGCCGCCGTTCGCGCCGGTGCCGGTATGCTCTGGCGCGGTCCTGTCCACCCTTGTCCTGCCCGTCGCGCGGAACTGCCCGGCCAGCCTAGGCGGCGGCGGTTAAGCCCGGCTGAAGCCGGGCCGGCGCGGCGGCCCTGGCGCGGTTAGCCGCGGCTTAAGGTGGCGGGCGCATGCTCGGCGGGCATGACGGCGGCGGGAGGCCGGGGATGGAGCCGGGGATGGAGCCGGGGATGGACTGGACGCGGATCGCGACGCTCAGGGACGAGATCGGGGCCGACGACCTGCCCGAGGTCGTGGCGCTTTTCCTCGACGAGGCAGCCGAAGTCGTCCATCGGATCGGATCGGGGGCGACCGACGGCGCCGTCCTTGCCGCCGACCTGCATTCGCTCAAGGGCACGGCGCTGAACCTCGGGTTCGACCGGGTGGCGGCGCTCTGCCGCGCGGCCGAGCCCCTGGCCGCCGCCGGCCGCGGGGCCGAGATCGACCGGATGGCCATCGCCGAGGGATTCGCCGCCGATTCGGCTGCGCTGCGCCGGCACCTCCAGGCGGGCGGGGCCTGACGGCCGGCGGGGGCCGCCTGCCGGCGGAATGTCGCCGGAAGGCGCGGGTCGCCACAATGATGACAGGTTTCCGTCGCCAGTCTGGCGTCACGGGGCGCGGCCCGACATTCCACAAGAGATGATTCAGCCCATGAAGGATCGACTGACCGCAATCCTCCTCGCCACGGCCCTCGTCACGCTGCCGCAGTTCGCCACCACGATTCCCGGCGGCGCGACCGCGGCGCAGGCGAAGAACGACAATGCCGGCAACGGCAACGGCAACGGCAACGGCAATGGCAACGGCAACGGCGGCGGCAACGGGAACGGCCATGCGAACGGCCACGCGAACGGCAACGGCAACGGCAACGGCCATTCCGGCAGTGCCGCCGCAGGCGCTGCCGCCGCGCATCCCGGCAACGGCGGCGGCCACGGCAACATCCATGCCGAGCTTCAGGGCCTGAACGCCGTCCATGCCAGCCCCAATGCGCTGGCCCATGCGGCGCCGAACAGCCAGGTCGGCCTGATCGCGGCCTACCGCGACCGGGCGCTTGCGACGATCCAGGCCCAGGCAGCCGCGGATGGCGCGCAGGAGGCGCTGGACCTTGCCAGCGCCGCGCTGGCCGAGAAGCAAAGCGCGCTCGATTCGCTGGTCGCGGGCTATCAGGGCCGCAGCCACGCCGAGATCCAGGCCGATATCGATGCCCTCGACCCGGCGGACCCGAACCACGATGCAATGCTTGCCGCACTGACGGCCGAGCTTGATGCCGCCCTCGCCTTCGAATCCGACAGGGCGGCGCTGGAGGAAGAGGTTGCCGCTGCCGCAGCCGCGGTGGCCGAGGCCGAGGCCTTCCTCGCCGGCGCGCAGGACCTTGTGGACCAGGCGGCCGCCGACGAGGGCGCGGCGCTTCTGGCCGCGGCCCGCGGGCGCGACCTTTCGGACGAGGCGATCGCCTACCTGCGGGCAGAGCTGGGTCTGTGATCCGGCCCCGGCCCGGTCACGGGGGCGGGCGCAGGGCGCGCCTGCCCGCCGCGGCCCGGGTCAGATCAGGCCCTTGTCCTTGAGCGTCCGCGCCGTGTCGTCCAGCGTGCGGCGCGCGATGTCCACCAGCTCGTCGACCTCTGCCTCGGTGATGGTCAGGGGCGGGGCGATCACCATGCGGTCGCCCACGGCGCGCATGACAAGCCCGTTCTGGAAGGAATGGTTGCGGCAGATCGTGCCGACCTCGCCGACCTCGGCCCACTTGCCGCGCGCCGCCTTGTCCGGCGTCAGCGGGATCGCCCCGATCAGGCCCTCCATCTCCGCCTCGCCGACAAGCGGGTGGTCGGCAAGTGCCGTCCACTTCTGCTTCATGTAGGGGCCGATGTGATCGCGCACGCGCTCGACCAGGCGCTCGGATTCGATGATCTCGATGTTCTTCAGCGCGGCCGCGCAGCAGACGGGATGCCCGGAATAGGTGAAGCCGTGGTTGAACTCGCCGCCCAGTCCGTAGAACACGTCGGCCACGCGCTTGCCCACCAGCACCGCGCCGATCGGCAGATAGCCCGACGACAGGCCCTTCGCCGTCGTCATCAGGTCCGGCTTCGTGCCGAAGAATTCGCAGCCGAACCAGGTGCCGAGGCGCCCGTAGCCGCAGATCACCTCGTCCGAGACGAAGAGGATCTCGCGCTCGCTCAGGATGCGCTGCACCTCGGGCCAGTAGGTCCGGGGCGGGATGATCACGCCGCCCGCACCCTGGATCGGTTCGGCGAAGAAGGCGGCGATGCGGTTCTCGCCCAGGCGGTCGATTTCGCGCGCAAGCTCGCGCGCGGCCCAGATGCCGAACTCGTCCGGGGACATGTCGCCGCCCTCGCCCCACCAGTAGGGCTGGGCGATGTGGCTGATGCCGGGGATCGGCAGGCCGCCCTGTTCGTGCATCGGCGTCATGCCGCCCAGCGAGGCCCCGGCCACGGTCGAGCCGTGATAGGCGTTCCTGCGCGCGATGACGTGGAACTTCTCGGGCCGGCCCTGCATCGCCCAGTAGGTGCGCACCATGCGGAAGGCCGTGTCGATCGATTCCGACCCGCCATTGGTGAACATCACGTGCTCGAAGCCCTCGGGGGCGATTGCGGCCAGCTTCTCTGCCAGCCTGATCGCGGGCACGTTCGAGGTCTTGTAGAAGAGGTTGAAGAACTCGACCTCGCGGAACTGGGCGGCGACCGCCTCGGCGATCTCGGGCCGGCCGTGCCCGATGTTGACGTTCCAGAGCGAGGACATCCCGTCGATGTAGCGGTTGCCGTCGCTGTCCCAGATCATCACGCCCTTGGCCTGGGTGATGATGCGCACGCCGTCCTTGGGAAGCTGCCGGTTGTCCGAGAACGGGTGCATGTGATGCGCCGCGTCCAGCGCGCGCAGTTCTTCGGTGATCGGCCTGTTCATCGTCGTGCTCCCGTCAGGTATGATCATACCCGGATACGCCTAGGCGGCGGCAAAGTCAATCGCGGCGCCTGCTGGGGCGGTCAGGAAGCCTGCGCGCGCGATCAGGTCGAGCCCGCTTTCGATGTCGGCGCGGGTGGCCTCGGCGGCGCCGGCAGGATCCTGGCGGGCCAGGGCCTCGAGGATCCGGGGGTGGTGGTCGGAATAGTCCAGCCGCGAAAGGCTGGCATGGACGACGGACATGACCGGGCCCGTCTGTGTCCAGACGCTTTCGGCAAGGCGGAAGAAGACGGGCGAGGCGGCCGCCGCGTAGAGGCCGAAATGAAAGGCATGGTTGGCCCGCATGTAGGCCCCCGCATCGCCCGCCGCGATCGCCGCATTGACTGCCGCATCGGCCCGGCGCGCGGCCTGAAGGGCCTCGTCCGGCAGAAGGAATGCCGCCCGTTTCACCAGTTCGGTCTCGGCGAACACGCGCAGCGCCGTCAGGTCCAGCAGACGCTCGCGCGTCATCCGGGGAACGCGGATGCCGCGGTTCCTGACGAATTCAAGCGCGCCTTCCGAGACCAGCCGCCCGGCGGCCTCGCGCACCGGCATGGCCGAGGTGCCGAATTCCCCGGCCAGCGTGCGGAGCGAGACCATGGCGCCGGGGCGCATCTCGCCGCGGATCAGCCGCGCGCGCAGAAGGCCGTGCACGCGCTCGGTGGCGGAGGGTTCGTTGGCGGGCGGCGTCGACAGGGCGGGAATCCGTGCTGAAGTCCAGCACAAGTAAGATCACACTTCGCCCGCGCCGTCGAGGGGCCCCTGCGCCCTAGCCCTGGTCCGAGAGCCGCACATAGACCGCCGTGACCGCCAGGATCACGGCGCCGAACAGGATGCGGCGCGCGCCCTCGGGGATCTGCAGCAGCGTCAGCAGCGAGACGAGGACGGCCAGGATCATCGCGCCCACGATGGTGCCGGCATAGCTGCCGCGACCACCGAAGATCGAGGTGCCGCCGATCACCGTGGCGGCGACGGCAGGCAGCAGAAGCGGCAGCGCCAGGGACAGCGAGGCCTGCCTGATCTGGCCCACATAGACGAGCCCCGTCAGCCCGGCGATCAGCGCCGCCACCAGATAGAGCGCCATGTGCACCTGCCAGATGCGCACGCCCGACAGGCGCGCCGCGTTCTCGTTGGCGCCCACCGCATAGAGCAGCCGGCCAAAGCCCCAGCGCCCCTGCGCCCAGATCAGGAAGGCGGCGAAGGGCAGGAAGACGACCAGCACGTTGGGCAGGCCGAGCGTCCGCCCGGTGCCCAGCCAGACCAGCGCCGCGGGCACCTCGGTCCCCGTGGCGATCACCGTGCGCTGGTAGACAAGCAGGAAGCCGGTCGCGATCAGGCCCGAGCCGAGCGTCATGATCAGCGGATGGACGCGGCAGACGCCGATCCCGAAGCCGTTCAGCAGGCCCACGGCCAGGGCCGGCAGCATCGCCACCAGGATCGCGGGCCCCGCGCCCAGCGACGGCGTCAGCGTCGCCGTGACGAAGGCGACGATGGTCGCCACCACGGCCGCCGACAGGTCGATCCCGCCGGTGAACATCGTGATCGTCTGGCAGGCCGCCAGCATGGCCAGCGCGATGGCATAGTTCAGCCGGTTGCCGAACCAGAGCTGGTTGACGATGGGCTTGCCGTACATGATCAGCGAGGTGACCTGCAGGCCGGCGGTCAGCACCGCCAGCAGGATGAGCAGCGTCACCACCGGATAGCGCCGCAGGAAGCCTGCGGCCCTTGCCGGGGCCGAGGATGCCGCGTCGGTCATGCCCGCCTCCCCCGCAGGGCGATCAGCCCGCCCGCCATGACCACGACGGCCATGATCGTGCCCTCGACGATCGCCGTCACGTTCGGGTCAACCGACATCAGCGTCAGGTCCAGCCGGACGAGGCGCAGGATGAAGACGGCGACGATCGGGCCGAGAAGCCCGCCCTGCCCGCCGGTCAGCGCCACCCCGCCCAGGACGACCGCCGCCACCGCGGCCAGCAGGTAAGGGCCGGGGATCGGTTCGCCGATGCCGGTGCCCATGGTCACCGAAAGCCCGCCCATCGCGGCGAAGAGCCCCGCCACGGCATAGGCCGCCACCTTGACGGGCCCGATCGCCACGCCCGAGCGGAAGGCCGCGGTGGCGTCGCTGCCGATCGCATAGATCGACAGGCCCAGCCGCGACCGTTTCAGCGGCACCCAGACGACGGCCACGGCGACCGCCAGCACCACCACTGCCTTCGGCAGCCAGGCGGTCCAGGCCGCCGGCACGAAGGGCAGCGTCACCGGCCCCAGCACGATCGCGCGCAGCGCCGGATCGGCCGCACCCCCCGGCGCGTTCAGGATGAGAAGGGCGGCGCCCTCCCAGACATACATCATGGCCAGCGTCACCACGATGTCGGGCACCCGGGTCAGCACGACCAGCAGGCCGTTCAGCGCCCCCATCGCGACGCCCAGCCCGAGGACCGCCAGGACGATGGGCAGGGTCGGGGCGCCAGCCCCGTGGCCCTGCATCAGGACGGCGGCCGTCACGCTGGCCACCGCCATCATCGAGGCCACCGACAGGTCGATGCCGCCGGCGATGACGACGACGGCCATCGCCGCCGTGGCGAAGGCGAAGGGCAGGGCGGCGCGGGCCAGCGATTCCAGGCCCGAGGCGCCGAAGCCCGGCTGGATCGCCTTGGTGAAGGCGAGAAGCGCGAGGAACAGGACCACAAGCCCCAGCACCCAGCCGTTGCGACGCAGGGCGCGGCTCATGCCGGCACCCCGGCCGCATGGTCCCGCCCGGTCAGGCCGTAGGCCGCCCGCATCAGGTTGGCCTCGGTCGCCTCGCCGGCGGCGATCTCGTCCACCACCCGGCCGTTGAAGATGACGATGCTGCGGTCGCAGGCAGCCTGGATCTCCTTCAGTTCCGACGTGTAGAACAGGATCGCCGCGCCCTGTGCCGCAAGGTCCCGCACCAGCCCGTAGATCTGCCGCTTCGTCCTGACGTCGATGCCCCTTGTGGGGTCGAACAGCAGCAGCGTGCGCACCCCGGTGGCGATCCAGCGCGCGATCGTCACCTTCTGCTGGTTGCCGCCCGACAGGCGCCGCGCCTCGCCCTGGGCGCGGGTGTCGATCTGCAGGCGGGCGATGGCCTCGGCGACGATCGCCGCCTCCTCGCGCATGTTGATCGGCCCCCATTTCGCGGGCCGGGCGATCAGCGGCAGGGCGATGTTCTCGCGCACGGGGCGCACCATCAGAAGCGCGTCCGCACGGTTGCCGGGCACCAGCGTGTGCCCCGCCGCGATGGCGTCGGCCGGGTGGCGGAAGCTGCGCGCCGTGCCGTCCACCTCGATCGTTCCCCGGTCCGGGCGGCGGAAGCCCGCGAGCGCGTCGAAAAGCTGGTCCTGGCCCTGGCCCTCCAGCGCCACGACACCGAGGACCTCGCCGGCGCGCAGGTCGAAGGACACGTCCGACAGCCGCGGACCGACCGACAGGCCCCGGACGCGCAGGCGCGGCGGCCCGGCGGCCGCGACCGCCGCGGCGGCATGGGCCGCCGGGACGACCGGCGTCAGGGCGGCGCCCAGCATCTGCTCGACGATCTTCTCCTCGACCCCCGGCTCGACCGGCAGGTCCGCCACCGTCGCCCCGTCGCGCAGGACGGTCGCGCGGTCGCAGATCGCGGCGATCTCGGCAAAGCGGTGGGAGATGTAGATGATCGACCGTCCGGCATCGGCCTGGGCGCGCACCACCTTCAGCACGCGCTCCACCAGGTCGGTGGGCAGCGCTGCGGTCATCTCGTCCAGCATCAGGACCTCGGGCTCGCTGGCCAGCGCGCGGGCGAGGTCGAGGATGCGCAGGGTGGCCAGCGGCAGCCGGCCCGTCATCTCGTCCAGCGGCACGTCGGGGGCGCCCAGCTCGGAGGCCCAGCGCAGGAAGGCCTCGCGCGGGGTCCGCGTCAGGCGCAGGTTGTCGGCAACGTCGAGATGGGGGATCAGCGACGGTTCCTGATAGACAGGCACCAGTCCGGCGGCCCGCGCCGCGGCGGGCGAGGCGAAGTGCCCCTCGCGCCCGCGGATGCGGATTGTGCCGCCGTCATGGCGCAGCGCGCCGGTCAGGATCTTGACCAGGGTGGACTTGCCGGCGCCGTTCGCACCCATCAGGGCCACGATCTCGCCCCGGCCGACGCGCAGCGCCGCATCGTGCAGCGCCACGACGGGGCCGAAACGCTTCGAGACGCCCGTCGCGTCGAGAACAGGGCTGGCGGAATCCGTCTCGGCCATCGGGCGGGTCAATCGGCGGGTCCGGGCATGGAACGGCCCCCGCCAGAGCGTCCGGCGGGGGCCGCTTGGCTCACTCGCCAGGTCCCTTGCAGGCGATGATCTGGTCCATCGTGTAGGTCGTCCAGCCGGGGATGGAGACACTGACGGGCCAGTTCGGATCGAGGTTCGGGTTGGCGGCCGCGGCCAGCTTGGCCTTGCCCTCCTCGGACACGTTGTCCCACAGGTCGGGCGTCACCAGCACGGTCTGGCTTTCGGGCTTCTTGCCGTCGAGGATCTGGATCGCCAGTTCCACGCCGGCGCCGCCGACCGAGCCGGGGTTGGTGACGGCCGCGCCCACGAGGCCCGGCACGCTGCTGAGCTGGCCGACGAAGCCGGCATTGTCCGCCCCGACGATCGGCACGAGCGGCGCCTTGGATTCAAGGAAGGCATCGACGATCACGTTGTCGATGCCGCTGGTCCAGACCCCCTGGAAGGGAATGCCCGAGGCGAGGATGTCGAGCATCTGCTGCTTGCCCTGGTCCTGCTGCCAGCCGGTGAAGACCTCCTGCGCGACGGTGATGTCGGGGAACTCGGCCAGGGCCTTCTTGAAGCCGACGTCGCGGTCGTTGTCCGCACCCGCGCCGGCCGCGCCGCGCATGTAGACGACGGCGCCCTTGCCGCCCATCTGCTCGAACAGCCACTTGGCGCCGAGATAGGCATAGCCCGTCTGGTCGTTCGACAGGATGTAGGCCGAGGGCTCGGTCACCGCCTGGTCCACGGCGACGACGACGATGCCGGCATCGGTCGCTTCCTTGATCGCGGCGTTGATCCCGTCGGCATTGGCGGGGTTCACGACGATGGCATCGACGCCCGCCTGGATCAGGTTGCGGATGTCCTCGAGCTGGCCGGCCGCGTCGGTGTTGCGGTGGGCGATGTTCAGCGATTCCACCTTGCCCGAGGCCAGCGCCTGCGCCTTCATCGCGCAGACCATCTCCTCGCGCCAGCCGTTGCCCTGCACGGTGTTCGAGATGCCGATCTTGTAGCCTTCGGCCGATGCGGCCCCGGCGGTGACGCTGGCCAGCGCGGCCAGGGCAACGCCTGCGAACAGTCTCTTCATGGTCTTTCCTCCCTTGAGACGACTCTTTCCAACCGGTCGCCCTTACCTGATGTAAGGGCTCAGCACGTCGCGGGCCAACAGGAATCCGCGCCTGACCCTGTCCTCGCTGCCTTCGAAGGTCCGGTCCTCGTGCTCGATGACGATGGGCCCGTCATAGCCGGCCCGGTAGAGGCCGGCGAAGACCGTGGCCCAGGCGATGTCGCCCAGCCCCGGCATCCGCGGCACCTGCCAGCCCATGCCAAGCGACATGATCCCGTTCTCGTAGAGGCCCTCGCGGTCCACCGTCAGGTCCTTGGCATGGACATGCACCATGTGCGGCCCGAACTCGCGGATGAAGCGCGGGATGTCGATCATCTGCCAGACGAGGTGGCTGGGATCGAAGTTCATGCCGACGCCGGGCCAGGATTCGAGGATGCGGCGCCAGATCCGCGGATTGTAGGCGATGTTGTGCCCGCCGGGCCATTCGTCATGGCTGAAGATCATCGGGCAGTTCTCGAAGGCCAGGGTGACGCCCCTGTCGCGCGCATGCGCCACCGTCGCCGGCCAGACCCGCGCCGCCTCGGCCCAGTTCTCCTCGATGTTGAGCGCGCGGTTGCCGCCGACGAAGGTGTTGACGACGCCCACCCCCATCAGGGCGGCCGCGTCGATGACCCTGCGCAGATGGGCGGTCACCGCCTCGCGGTGGGCGGCATCGGGATGCAGCGGGTTGGGATAGTAGCCCAGCGCCGAGACCTGCACCCCGGCCTCGGCCAGCTGCGCCGTCAGCTCCTTCGCCGCGCCCGCCGTCAGGCCCTCGACATCGACATGCGAGGTGCCGGCATAGCGCCGCGTCGGCCCCGACGCGCGCGGCCAGCAGGCGATTTCCAGCGTGCCGAAGCCGTTGGCGGCGGCCCAGCGCGCCACCTCGGCCAGCGGCGTGTCCGGGAAGGGCGCTGTCAGAAGGCCAAGCTGCATCCGGTGATCCCCCTTTCGCCGTTCAGATTCGCGTCCAGCTTCCGGTCGCCGCACTGGCCAGGACCGCGTCGCAGAAGCGCATCTCGAAATCCCCGTCCTCGAACGTGGCCCAGGCCGAATCGGCCGCGCGCCGGCCGGCGGCGATGTCGCGGTAGACCTGCCGGAAGAGCGCGTGGAAGCTGTCCGCGAAGCCCTCGACATGGCCGCCCGGCAGCTGGGCCGCGGCTGCGCCCGCCGCGTTCATCAGCGCCGGGTCGCGCTGCAGGATCCGGTTCGGCGCGCCGCGGTGGCCGATCCAGAGGTGATCGGGCATCTCCGAATCCCATGCCGCCGAGGCCCTGGACCCCGCGATGTCCCAGACCAGGCTGTTCTTGCGCCCCATGCTGACCTGGCTGGTGGTGAAGGCCCCCCGCGCGCCGTCGGGATAGCGCAGCAGGATCGTCGCCGCATCGTCGGTCTGCACGGGAACATCCACTGTCGCGCCTGCGGCGGCAGAAAAAGTCTCTACCGGGCCGGTCGGTCTCTTGCGGACAGGCAGGAAGGTCGCGAGATCGGCAAGCACCTCCGTCGGGCGCATGCCCAGTATGTGGCTCGTCAGGTCGGCCCAGTGGGTGCCGATGTCGCCGACCGAGCGCAGCGCGCCGCCGCGCTCGGCCTCCAGCCGCCAGTTCCAGTCGGTCTCGGTGGCCAGCCAGTCCTGGTGATAGTGCCCGGTGACAAGGCGGATCCTGCCCAGTTCGCCGGAATCGACCATGCCGCGCGCGTGCTGGTTCAGGGGATAGAAGCGGATGTTGTAGCAGACCGCGGCGATGCGGCCGCTGGCCTCGGCAAGGCGCACCAGCTCGGCCGACTGGGCCGCCGTCATGGCCAGCGGCTTCTCGCAGATGACATGCCTGCCGGCGGCGAGGATCGCCCTGACCTGGGGATGATGCGCCTCGTTGGGCGAGGTGACGTGCACCACCCCGACCTCGGGATCGGCGAGAAGCGCCTCGAGGCTGTCATAGGCGATGCCGACGCCCAGGGCCGCCGCCCGCTCGCGCCCGCGCGGCCCCGACGACCCGAGCACGCCGCGGACCGGAATGCCCAGCCGGCGCAGGGCGCCCAGATGGACGGCCCCGATGAAGCCCGTCCCGATGATCGCCGCCGCCGTCATGACGGCCGCTGCCGACGCCCCGCGACGGTGCGGATGCAGGCCCGACGTGGCTTGGATGATCCCCTCACGGCCTCAGTCTTCCAAGGCCCGCGATTCTTTGCAAGGGAGTTTCCGTTCCGGGATTCTGGAAATTTCTTTCCGGAATCGGCGCCCGCCGTCAGGGCGGCGCGCCGGCCACCCACTGCTCCAGATCCGCCGTGACGCCGCTCATCGGCACGGAGGCGTCGCTCAGCAGGAACAGGGTCAGCCGCGCCGCCTCCTCCGCCGTGACCAGCCGGCCCAGCGGCAGCCCGGCCGCCGCCTTCGCCTGCCAGTCGCGGCCCCTGCCCAGGACCTCGGCCTGCATCCGGTCCTCGGCCGGGGTCGCCACCCAGCCGAGATTGATTCCGTTGACCCGGATCCGGTCGGCCATGTGGGCATGGGCGGCGTTCCGCGTCAGGGTCGCCAGCGCACCCTTGCTGGCGGCATAGATGGCGAGTTCGGGAAGCCCGCAATGGGCGTTCATCGACAGGATGTTGACGATCGCCCCCGGCGCCCCGCGGCGGCGCATGTCGGCGATGGCGGCCTGCATCAGCAGGAAGGGCGCCCGGGCATTGACCGCGAACAGGCTGTCCCAGACCTCGACCGTGCCGTCCGTGAACGAGCCCCGCGTCGTCAGGCCGGCAGCGTTCACCAGCCCGTCGATCCGGCCGAAGCGGCGCAGCGCGACGGCCGCGGCATCGCGCGGGCCGCTGACGCCGCCGAGGTCGGCGATGTGGGAAAGGACCGGGATGCCCTGCGCCCGAAGCCAGTCGCCGGCCGAAGCCAGCCCTGCGCCGTCGCGATCCACCAGAAGCAGCCCCGCCGGCCGGGCGCTGCCGGCCAGCCGGGCGATCGCCTCGCCGATGCCGCTGGCCGCACCGGTGACGACGATGACCTTGCCGTCCAGAGCGACATCCATCCGTCCGCCTCGCACCTTGCCCGGCCGGACCCTCGGCCCGGCGGGGGCGGCTGTCAACCGCCGCGTCCGGCCCGGCCACGGCGCCTGCGTGCGCCCCGCATGTTCTGCCCGGTCCACTCCGCCAGGTTTGCCTCGGCGCCCGTCCTGTTCTAGCCTCGCCCGCGGGGCGCGCCGTCAGGGTGCCGGGCCCCGCGTCCGGGGGAAGGTGGAGGGCATCGCCGTGGCAGGACCGTTCCGCGTGGCCGGCATCAACTTCGACCACATGCACATGGGCGACCTCCTGCGGCAGGTCCACGATCACCCCGGGGCCGAGATCGCCGGCATCTGCGACGCCGATCCCGCGCGCATGGCCACGGCCATCGCCACCTTCTCGATTCCGCCCGACAGGGTCTTCACCGATGTCGCTGCCTGCCTGGAGGCCGCCGATCCGGACCTGGTCATCCTCTGCCCCGCCACTGCCGACCATGCCCGCTATGTCGAGATGGTGGCGCCGCGCGGCCGCGCGGTCCTTGTCGAGAAGCCCTTTGCCGCCAGTCTGGCCGATGCCGACCGGATGATCGCCGCCTGCCGGGCCTCGGGCGCGCTTCTCGCGGTCAACTGGCCGCTCGCCTGGTATCCGACGCACAACATGACCAAGCGCCTGATCGACGCGGGCACCGTGGGCGAGGTGCTCGAGGTTCATTTCTACGACGGCAACCGTGGCCCGCTCTGGCACCTGGCCGACAAGGTCGAGGTGACGGCCGAGGAGGTCGCCCGCCGGAAGCCCTCGTCCTGGTGGTACAAGGCCGCGTCGGGGGGCGGATCGCTGCTCGACTATCTCGGCTACGGGGCGACCCTCGGCACCTGGTTCCTGAACGGCGAGGCGCCGACCCATGTCTGCGCCACGACCTGGGGCGCGCCGGGGCTGGAGGTGGACGAACAGTCCGTCACCGTCCTGCGCTATGCCCGCGGCCTGTCGGTGATGCAGACCCGCTGGGGCACCTTCTCCGACCCCTGGACGCGCCAGCCCCAGCCGCGCTGCGGCTTCGTCGTCGTCGGGTCCGCGGGCACCATCGCCAGCTGGGACTACGACGATCACGTCATGGTCCAGACGCGCGACCGGCCCGACGCGCATCCCGTCCCCGCGCCGCCGCTATCCGCCCCGAACCGCGCCCCGGTCGAGCATCTCATCCACGTCATCCGCACCGGGGCGCCGCTGCACGGGCCGCTCGATCCGGCGATCGCGCGCACCGGGCAGCGCATCGTCGATACCGCCTTCGCCTCGGCGCGCGAGCGGCGCGAACTCCCGCTCGTGGGCTGAGCCGATGGCCGGGCGCGACGACTACGCCCTCGTCTCGGCCGCCGCGAAGGCGGTTCCCGCGCCCGATCTGCCCTACCGGCCGCCGCGGCCGGCGCGGCCGCACCCGATCGCGCTTGTCGGCGCGGGCGGCATCTCCTTCGCCCATCTCGACGCCTACCGCGCGCAGGGCTTCACCGTCGCGGCCATCCTGTCGCGCGACGCGGCCAAGGCCCGCGCCCGCCGCGACGAATTCTTTCCCGAGGCCGAGGTGATGACGGACTATGCGGCGCTGCTGGCCCGGCCGGACATCGAGGTCGTGGACCTGACGCCCCATCCGGACGAACGCCTGCCGCTGATCGAGAAGGCGCTCCTCGCGGGCAAGCACGTGCTCAGCCAGAAACCCTTCGTGACCAGCCTCGACGACGGCGAGCGCCTGGTCGCCCTTGCCCGCGCGCGGGGGCTGCATCTTGCCGTCAACCAGAACGGCCGCTGGGCGCCGCACATGGCCTGGATGCGCGCCGCCGTCCGGGCCGGCCTGATCGGCGAGGTTCTGGGCATCCATGCGTCGCTGCACTGGGATCACCGCTGGATCAGGGGCACGCCCTTCGAGCGGATGGAGGATGTCGTCCTATTCGACTTCGGCGTGCACTGGTTCGATTTCGTCACCTCGATCGCCGGGCGGCGGGCGGCGCGCGTCCAGGCGCAGGCGCTGCGCAACCCCGCCACCGGGATCGGGGTGCCGATGCTGGCCTCGGCGCTGCTCGATTTCGGCACGCTCCAGGCCAGCCTCGTCTTCGATGCCGCAGCGCCGCACGGCCCGCTCGACATGACCTACATTGCCGGTTCGGCAGGCAGCCTTGTCTCGACCGGGCCGGATCTCGGCAACCAGCAGGTCGAGCTCCATACCGCCGAGGGGGTCGCCCGGCCGGTGCTCGAGGGCAGGTGGTTCAACGACGGCTTCGCGGGCACGATGGGGGCGCTGCTTGTCGCCATCGAGACGGGGGTCCCGCCCGAGAACGCGGCCGAGGGAAACCTCGTCTCGCTGGCCAATGCCTTCGCCGCGCTCGAGGCCGCCCGGACGGGCCGGGCCGCGGTGCCGGGAAGCGTGCGGCGCAGGCCGGGCTAGCCGCCCGCGCCGCGCCCGCAGGCTGCGGTGCCCGGGGGGCAGGGGCCGGCGCGCTCCGGCGCCGGCGCTGGCGGCCCCGACAGGATTCGAACCTGTGACCTACCGCTTAGGAGGCGGTCGCTCTATCCCCTGAGCTACGGGGCCCGCGCCGGCCCCTTCTGGCAGCCTGCGCGCCCCAAGTCCAGCCGCCCCTGCACGCGGCCTCAGGCGAAGCGCCGCGCCAGGCGCAGGAAATGCCGGTCGCCCTCGACGGCAAGCAGGGCCTCGGCCTCGTCCCAGGTCATCCAGACGGCCTGATGGCCCGGCTCGCCGGGCGGGCCGTGGCGCAGGACGGGACGGGCGAGGTAGACGGTGCAGACCTTCTCGGCCCAGCGGTCGTATTCCGGCATGTAGGTGAACCGCCGGAAGGCGCCCAGGCGGCGCGGCGGGCCGATCGTCCAGCCGGTCTCCTCGAATACCTCGCGGCTCAGTGCGCGCACCGGCGGCTCGCCGGGGTCGATGCCGCCGCCGGGAAGCTGGAACTCCGGCCGCGGCGCCTCCTGGAAGGTCGTCAGGACCATCCCGTCCCGCGGCAGGACCGCATAGACCCCGGCCCGCAGCCCGTAGCGGATGCCTTCGATCACCCTTTCGCCGAACCGCCGCATGTCCGCCAGCCCCCCGCCCGGTTGAGGTTCCCCGCCGATCCCGGTATGCCAGACCCTGCGCCACCACAACACCCGCAAGCCGCATCCTCCGGGGAATGCCCTTTGACCAGCCTGTCGCAGATCGCCTGGGACGATACCGTCCTTCCGTTCCAGCTTGACCGTTCCGACATCCGCGGGCGGGTGGCGCGGCTTGACGGCGTGCTGGACAGGATCCTGTCGCAGCACAGCTTTCCCGCGCCGGTCGAGGCGCTGGTGGCCGAGGCGGCGCTGCTGACGGCGCTGATCGGCCAGACGATCAAGCTGCGCTGGAAACTGTCGCTCCAGATCCGCGGCGACGGGCCGATCCGCATCATCGCCACCGATTACTACGGCCCCTCCGAGGCGGGGGCGCCCGCCCGCATCCGGGGCTGGGGCAGCTTCGACGCGGCCCGCCTGGATCCGGCCGCCGATCCCTTCGCCCAGATCGGCCAGGGCTATTTCGCCATCCTGATCGACCAGGGCGCGGGGAACCTGCCCTATCAGGGAATCACCCCGATCAGCGGCGGGTCGCTGGCGGCCTGCGCCGAGACCTATTTCGCGCAATCCGAGCAGCTGCCGACGCGCTTCGCGCTGTCCTTCGGCCGGTCGCGCCTGCCCGGCGAG
>JAOADN010000004.1 GCA_026417295.1 Paracoccaceae bacterium | reverse complement strand
CGTGCTGGGCCGCAGGTCGCCCCCGGTATAGGGGCGGTGCGCGGTGACGCCGCGGGCATAGGCGATCTCTGTATAGTCCGGTTTCGGGGCGCCTTCGGCGGGGACGGATTTCAGCGTCTGGAGCCGGTTGTCGGCCATGCTGGTCAGGGCGTATTCGGGATAGCCGTCCCCGTCGAGGTCCTGCCCGGCGATGCCCATCCCCCAGATGCGCAGGCGTTTCCAGCCCTCGGCCTCGGTATAGAGGCGCGGCTCCTGCCCCGGCTCGATGTGCCAGAGCTGCTCCTGCCCGCCCTTGTAGTATTCGCGGTCGTTGGAGACGCGCAGCGAGGGCGTGCCCGACCTGTTCCAGTCGGTGAAGAGCATCGAGAGCGCGCAGAAGCTGGGCCTGAGCGCGAGGGGCGGTGCGAAGCCGGTTCCCCCTGCGGCCGGACGGTGCAGCCAGTTGTCGGTGCAGGATCCCCAGGGAAAGGCGTCCTGCGTGCGGTCGATGTAGTTGCCGACGGCGAGCGTCGGCCAGGCCGCATCATGTTCCCAGGTCGCGGCGAAGGCGGCCGACCAGGCGTCGCCGCCGTCGAAGCCCCAGTCCTCGTTCGCGCGCGCGAAGCGGCAGCCGCCGAGGCCGCGCATCAGGACGTTCTCGCCCACGCGGAGCAGGGCGAGATCGGTCACCCCGTCGCCGTCGATGTCGAGCGGCCAGGCGCCCGTCACCCCGTCGAGTTCCAGGCCGGACTGCGCCCGGGCGAAGCGCAGCGGGCCGCCGCGGGCGGAGGCATTGGTCCAGAGCGAGGCCGGCGAGGCGCCGCCGGCGAGGAACAGGTCGGGGAAGAGATCGTCGTTGCAGTCGAAGACCGCGGCGCCGCCGCCGACCATGAACTCCCACTCGCCGTCATAGGAGGAGACGACGCCGGAGGACGCGGTCTCGTCGGCGAAGCGCGGGACGGGAACGGCCGTGTCTGCGGCCGCGGCGGGCACGGCAAGCCAGGACAGCGCGAGGCAGAGGAGCACGGGGGCGGGCAGGCGCATCCGTCAGGCCCTGGACCTGAGGGCAGCGGCGAAGGCGCCGACGCAGCGGCCCTGCGCGAGGCCGTCCTCGATCGCGGCGCGGAAATGGATGCCGCCGTAGACGCGCGAGATCGCCGCCTCTTCGGCGGCGGCGTCGAAGCTGGGGAAGGACCGTGCGGGGAAGCCGTCATCGACGTGGCTTGAATCGGTGAAGGCGAAGTTGTCGCCGAAGATGGCCGTCAGCACGGCGGCGGCGGCGCCCGACTGGACGGAATGGCCGCTGGGATATTCCGGGAAGGGCGGGATGATCAGGAGCGATTCCCAGGTCTTGTCCATGGTGCGGCGGATGTAGGTATAGGGGCGCAGCAGGTTGTATTCGTACTTGCTGGCCCAGCAGGCGATGAAGGCATCCGCCATGGCGATGCCGGTGAGGGCGAGGACCTCGGCCATCAGGGCGGGCGGGGCGCGTTCGGCCTCGAGCACGCCGAGGGCGATCGCGATCCAGTGGCCCGGCGGGGTGGACGACAGCATGGGGTCGTCCGACCAGAAGCGGGCGATCAGCTTCTGCTCGTCGGTCAGGGATTTCGAGATGTCGTAGACCTCCTTCGCCTGGGCGTAGAAGGCCGAGGAGGGATCCTCGGAATAGGGCGGATGGCCCGGCAGGCCGCAGGGCCGGCCCGCGGGCATCGCGAAGGGACGGTTCCGGCCCCAGTCCGGCAGGAGCGGCGCCTGCTGGAGCGCGATCTTCGAGGTCGGCACCCACTGGTAGGGTTCGGTGGCGGCCGGCCAGCTTTGCGGAAAGCCGAGATTGTCGATGGTCGCGCCGCCGTCGCCTTCGGACCAGGCGATGACATGGGCGGCGACCGCCTCGCCGGCGGCGGCGGCCGCGGCGACGGCCGTGGGGTCGAGGCCCGCCGCGACAGACCCGGCGGTGCGCGCCGCGAGGGCGTCGATGGCGCGCTGGCCGGTCGGGCCGGTATTGCCGAAGAAGGCGAGGACGCCCCGGTGCAGCGCCGCGGCCAGGGCCACGGGCGCATCCGCGCCGGGCGCGCGGGAGGGCAGCGCCGGAAGGTCGGCCAGCCGTCCGGCGAGGCTTTGGACGTCGGGCGTCGTGGCGGCCATCGTCTCGTGGGCGATGATCCCGAGATAGGCGAAGGCGCGGCTTGCCACGGGCGGCGACATCGTCGCGGTATGGCGCACGAGTTCGAGGACGAGGCGATACCAGATCGCCATCGTGTCGCAGGCGGCCTGGTCCCGCGGCGGCGTCGCCGCGAGAACCGGGCCGAGCCCCGCGGCAAGGGCCGCACCACCGGCGCCGGCGAGAAGCGCGCGTCGTCCGATCATGAATCCCCCCCCCCTTCACGTCTCCCCGGCCCCCCGGGCAGCTGACGGGCGGCCGGCCATTCTTGGCGCAAATCCCGCGCGGACGCAAATCGGGGCCCGCCAGGCCGGGACGGGCGCGGGCCTGCGCAGGGGGCGGCGACCCTCTGCCCGGAAAGCCGGCAGATTCCTGCGCATGCGGCGGAATTTGCGCGCGGGCCTTCCAAGGCCGCGGGCCACAGGCTATAGGATTGCAACCATAGGTCGAATGCCTTGCATATTGTTCGTGTCATTGGTGAGGCGCCGTTCCCGCCTGCACATCGTGTCATTTGATGAGGTCCAGCCATGCGCCTGCCGCGACGCGCCGCCGCCTTCCGCGACGAGACGGGACAGGAAGCAGACCCGCCCGCCGGCCCGCGAATCCTGTATCTGGCGCACGACCTGGCCGATGCCGCGGTGGCGCGCCGCCTGCGCATGCTGCAGGCGGCCGGCGCGAGGGTGACGCTGGCGGGGTTCAGCCGCGGCGGGGAGCCGGCGGCGGTGCCGGCGCTTGTCCTTGGCCAGACGCGGAACGGCCGCCTTGCGGCGCGGGTGCCGGTCGTGGCGCGCGCGGCCGCCCTAATGCGCAGGCGGCTTCGGGGCATGGCGGAGCCCGACCTGATCCTGGCGCGGAACCTGGAGATGCTGGTCCTGGCCCGGCGCGCGGCGGCGCTGTGGGCCGGGCGTCCGCGGCTGGTCTACGAGGTGCTCGACATCCACAGGACCATGCAGGACGGGGGAGCCGCCGGCCGCACCCTGCGCTGGCTGGAGCGGCGCCTCGCCCGGCCGGCGGCAGCGCTGGTCACATCCTCGCCGGCCTTCGTGACGAACCATTTCCGCCGCCATGGTCAGACCGCGCCCGGAACGGCGATCATCCTGGCCGAGAACCGGCCCTTCCTGCCCGAAGGACCGCCGCCGCCGCCGGCACCGCGGCACGCGCCCGCTGCCCGCGCGGCCGGGGACGGAGAGGGCGGGCCGGTGCGCATCGGCTGGTTCGGGATCCTGCGCTGCGCGGAGTCGCTCGAGGCCCTTGCCGGGCTGACCCGCCGGTTCCCGGGCCGGTTCCGGGTGATCCTGGCGGGCCGCCCGGCCCTGGATGTCCTGCCCGGGTTCCACGAGACGCTGGCGCGCTGCCCGGACCTGGCCTTCAACGGCCCCTACCGCAGCCCAGAGGACCTGCCCCGGCTTTACGGCGGCTGCGACCTTGCCTGGCTGGTGGACCGCTACGAGGCGGGGGGCAATTCGGAATGGCTTCTGCCAAACCGGCTTTACGAGGGATGCCTGCATGGCGCGGTGCCCGTGGCCCTGGCCGGGACCGAATGCGCGCGCAGGCTGGACGCGCTGGGGATCGGGCTGCGCCTTGCCGAGCTTGCGCCGGCGGAAATGGACAGGGCGCTGGCCGGGCTGGACCGCGCGGCGATCGACCGGCTTGCCGGGGACGTCGCGGCCGTCGACCGCCGGCAATGGCACTGCGACGGGGGGGACGCGGCGGCGTTCCTTCGGGCCATCATGGCGCCGCGCCGCGACCCCGGCAGCGGAACGGGCGCCCGTGCATCACAGGAGGCAACCGCATGACCGACACCGCCCGGACAGGCATGCCGCGCGCGCTTGTCGTCATCCCCACCCTGAACGAGGAAGCGCATGTCGCCGACGTCATCGCGGCCCTGCGGCCCTTCTCGGCGGCCACCGGTTCGCGCATCGTCGTCGCGGACGGCGGTTCGACGGACCGGACCTGCGAGATCGTCCGCGAGGTCTGCGCCCGCGACCCGCTGGTCAGCCTGATGCACAATCCGCTGCGGCTGCAGAGCGCGGCGATCAACCGCGCCGTGGACCTTCATGCGGGCGATGTGGAATGGCTGATCCGCATCGATGCCCATTCCGCCTATCCGCCGGGATTCTGCGAGACGCTGATCGAGGAGGCCGGAGCGACCGGCGCCGACGTGGTGGCGATCAGCGTCAGGGCCGAGGGCGCGGGATTCTGGCAGCGCATCATCGCGGCGGCGCAGAACTCCCGCTTCGGCAATGGCGGCGCCCCCCACCGCGTCGCGCCGAAGGGGCGCTGGGTGGATCACGCGCATCACGCGCTGATGCGGATGTCGGCCTTCCGCGCGGTCGGCGGCTACGACCCGGCCTTCAGTCACAACGAGGATGCCGAGCTCGATTTCCGGTTCCGCCAGGCGGGGTTCAGGATCTGGCTGACGGCGCGGACCAAGGCCACCTACTTTCCCCGGCGGACCCTGCGGGCGCTGGCGCGGCAGTACTTCCACTTCGGACGGGGGCGCGCGCGCAACATGATGAAGCACCGCACCCGGCCCGGGCCGCGGCAGGCGCTGGTCGTGGCGCTGGCCCCGGCGGTGGGCATGGCCGTGCTGGCCCCGGTCCATCCGGCCTTCGTGCTGCCCGCGGCCCTGTGGGCCGCGACCTGCATGATGGCGGGCATCGCCCTTGCCCTGCGCGAGCGGCGCGCCGAGGTCGTCCTGTCGGGGCTGGCGGGCGCGGTGATGCATGCCGCCTGGTCGGCAGGCTTCTGGGCGGGCCTCGTGCGGCAGGGCGGATCGCGGGCGGCGGTTCCGGCATGAGCGGCCCTGTCCCCGGAATCGCGATCTGCACCTTCCGCCGGGAGAGCGTGCATGCGGCCATCGCCTCGGTGGCGGGCGAGGCGCTGCCCGGGCTGCCGCCGCCGGTCATCATCTTGGCCGACAACGACGACACCCCGGTGGCGCGGGAGGCGATCCTGGCGCAGGCCGGGGCGGCGGCGGGCCGGCTGGTCTATGTGCACCGCGCGGGGCGGAACATCTCGGTGGCGCGCAATGCGGCGCTCGAGGCGGCGGAGCGCCGCGGGGTGACGCATCTTGCCTTCATCGACGACGACGAGACCGCCCTGCCCGGCTGGCTTGCGGCGCTGTGGGCGCGGATGGCGGAAAGCGGGGCCGGGGCGGTCTTCGGGCCGGTCGAGGCCGTCTATGGCGGCGCGGCGCCGCGCTGGATGCGCGCCGCCCGCCCGCACGACACCTTTCCGGCCGCCGGGCCGGACGGAAGCCTGCAGACGGGCTATTGCGGCAACGTGCTGATGAACCTTGCCCATCCGGCGCTGCGGGGCCTGCGGTTCGAGCCGGCCTTCGGTCGCACGGGGGGCGAGGACACCGCCTTCTTCGCGGCGGCGGCGCGACGCGGCGCGATCCTTGCCTTCGCCCCCGCGGCGCGGGTGACCGAGGCCGTCCCGCCCGACCGTGCGACGCTGGCATGGCTGGTGCGGCGCAGGTTCCGGGCCGGGCGGACCCATGCGGCGGTCATGCTGACCGGCCCGGGGGCATCCCCGCGGCTGCGGGCGGCGGCCGCGGCGCTGGGCAAGGCGGGCGCCTGCGCGGCGGCGAGCCTGGCGCTGGCGGCCGTGCCGCGGCGGCGCAACGCCTGGCTCATCAGGGGTGCGCTGCATGCGGGGGCCTTCAGCCTGCTGGTCGGGCTGCCGGCAGCGGACCGGCCGCGCGAGGGCGAGGCGCCGGCCGTGCGGCCGGGGGCCGCGGGAATCATGGAGGACGCCGGATGAAACCGCTCGGGCTGCGCTTCGACGACGGACCGGACCCGTTCGGCCAGCCGCCCGGAGCCGCGCCGGCCGGCGGCACCGTCGCCCTGGGCGAGGTGCTTGCGGCGGCGCGGCGCCAGCGCCGGGTGATCCTGCGCTGGGTGGCTGCCTTCGCGGCGGCGGGGCTTGTCTACCTGGTGACGACCCCGGCCGACTACACGGCGACCTCGACGGTCATGCTGGGCGGCAAGGTCAACCGCTCGCTCGACGAGATCTCGACCCTCGACACGGGCGCGCTGACCGACAACGCGATCGAGGACGCGCGCCAGGTGATCCTGTCCGAGAGGCTGGCGCGGGAGGTGACGCGGCGGCTGGCCCTGGACAGGAACCCCGCCTTCACCGATCCGCCGAAATCGCTGGTCGGGCGGATCGCGGAGGGCGCCTATGCCGCGGCGCGGCTGCCGATCGAGCTGGTCAGGGGGCTGCTGCCGGGGCACCGGCCGGCGGGCGGCGCCGGGCCGGGCGACGGCCTTTTCGACAAGGCGGCCCGGACGCTGCAGGGCGAGGTGTCGGTGGCGCGGCTCGGCAAGAGCAGCGCCTTCCTGATCAGCTATTCCTCGCATGATCCGGGGCTGACCGCCGAGGTCGTCAACACCTATGCCGAGGCCTATGTGGCCGACCTGCTGGATGCCAACCTGGAGGTCACGGACAAGGCGACGGCATGGCTTCAGGGGCGCCTCGACGAGCTGCGCGAGAGTTCGCGGAAGGCCGCGATGGAAGCCGAGGCCTTCCGCGCGGCGCATGGCCTGATCTCGTCGGGCGGCGCGCTGGTGACGGAGGACAAGGTGGCCAAGCTCAACGCCGACCTGGCCGAGGCGACATCGGCCCTGGCGACGGCGGAGGCCGGCAGGAAGGTCCTTGACGAGGTGATCGCGCGGGGCGCCGACGGGCTTCTGACGGATGGCGGCTTCGCCTTCCTCGCGGCGGCGGATGCGCGCCTGCAGAGCCGTCAGCGCAGCCTGTCGACGATGATCGCGCAGCTCGAGGAGGAGCGGCGGGCCCACGGCGCGGACAGCGCGCAGGTGCGGCTGCGGGAGGCCGAGGTCCGGGCCGAGGCCGAGCGCGTGCTTGACCAGGTGCGGGGGCTCGCGCAGTCGGCCGAGGCCACGCGGGCCGTCGCCGCGGCGCGGGTGGAGGCGCTGAAGGCGAGCCTGGCAGAGGCCGTCAGCGCGAATGACGAGGCCAGCATGGCGAAGGTGCAGCTTGTCGCGCTGGAGCAGCGCGCCGAGGCGCTGTCGTCGCTCTACCAGATGTTCCTCAAGCAGTTCGAGGAGATCGACAGGCAGAAGACCTTTCCGATCTCGAACGTCCGCATCCTGTCGACGGCCGAGACGCCGGAGACGAAGTCGGGGCCGGGCACCCTGCGGACGCTGATCCTGGCGATGATCGTCGGGGCGCTGGCGGGGATCGTCCATGCCAGCCTGCGGGAATGGTCCGACCAGTTCCTGCGCACGGGTGACGAGGTCCGGGCCGAGACGCGGCGGCGCTTCCTGGGCTATCTGCCGGCGCAGGGCGAGGGCGCCCGCCGCGGGCCGCGCCTGCCGGCACGCCTTGCCGCTGCCTTCGCCGCCGTCGCCGGGCGCAGCGGCGATGGGGCCCGACCGGCGGCGGGGACCCCGCCATCCGGTGCGGAGGCCGCTGCGGCGGGCGGGGGCATGCTGCGGCGGCGGAGCCGCGTGGCCGACGGGGCGCCTGCGCGGCTGTCGACCATGCCGGCCGAGTTCACGCTGGCGCAGGACAACCCCCTGTCGCCCCATGCCGATGCCGTGCGCGCCATCCGCTTCGCATCGGACATCGACAGGACGGGCGGCCAGGCGGTGGTGATCGGCATCACCTCGCCCGGTCCTGTGCCCGGCAAGACGGCTCTGGCGGCCAACCTGGCGGCATCGCTGGCCGCATCGGGCGAGAGCACGCTTCTGGCCGACGTGGACCTGCGCGACCCCGCGCTGAGCCGGCGGCTCGGCCTGGGGCCCGAGCCGGGCCTGCTGTCGGCGGTGGCCGGCCGCACGGACTGGTCGGCGGCCGTCCTGGGCATCGGTGCGCACGGCCTGCAGGTGCTGGGCTGCGAGGCGGCGATGGGCGATGTCCTGTCGGGATCGGCGCTTGGCCTGCGGCGCCTGCGCGAGGTGATTGCCGAGGCGCGGCGCATCTACAGGTATGTCGTGCTGGACCTGCCCCCCATCGGCGACGTCGTCGAGGCCCATCCGGCCCTGGCGCTGGCGGACCAGATCGTCCTTGTCGCGCGCTGGGGCCGGACCCCGCGCGGCGCGCTGGCCGCGCTTCTGCGCAACGAGCCGGCCCTTGCGGACAGGCTGATCGGCACCGTCATCGACGAAGTGGATGCGAAGGGTCTGGGCAGCTACCTGCCGGCCGGCGGCGCCGCACCGGGGATCGGCGCCGTGGCCGGCTGAGGCGTGCCGGCCGGGACGGAAGATTCCGATTCCGGGCTGCGGAAGGCGGCGCTATGCTGGGCCGCCGGCGGGGTGCTGGCTGGGAACTTGCCATGCGGTTTGCCGTTCTGGCCGCGGCGCTGGTGCTGATCTCTGCGGGTTCGGGCCTGGCCGTCCGGGCTGCCGGATGGACGGCGCCTGCAGCCTGGCTGACGGCGGGCGCGGTGCTGCTGGCCGGGCAGGCCCTCTACCTTTTCCGCATAGCCCGCATCGCGCGGGCCGAGGACCGGCGGCGGGCGACGGGCGCGGAGCCGGGCAGCAGGCCGGACTGACGGATCACGCGGCCCCCGTGCGGTCGGGCAGGGGCGGAACCATCGCCGCGAAGAAGCGGGCATCCTCGCCCTCTGCCGTGACCTCGAGGCGGTGGCGTGCCGCGAGGTCGGACAGGTGCGCCGCAAGGGGCGCGAGGGGCTCGGCCGAGTGGCCGACGCGCGACGGCCGGCAGGGCACATCGAGAACCGTCCCGCCGCCCGCTGCCGGGCCGGGAAGCGGGGCGCCCGGACCCCGGAGGTGGATGCGGGCAACGCCGGCATCGTCCGCCCGCCTGCGGCGCGCGCGCCGGTCCGACAGGCTTTGCACGAGGCCAGCGGCAAGGGCGGGATCGGCGAGCAGAAGGCGCGCCGCCGCCAGCATGCGGCGGGACTTGAGCGCGGCCACGAGGTGCTGGAAGCGCAGCATGCGTTCGAGGAAGCGGCGGCGCGCGGCGAGGAGCGGGCCGAGCGGCCCCGCCCCGTCCTGCGCGGCGGCGAAGCGGTCATGGGCGGCAAGGATGGCCGCGACCGCACCGGCCGAGAGCCGGTGCGACAGCGAGGCCGCGTGACGGCGGTAGAGATAGAGCGGCTCGGGCACGACGAAGAGCCTGGCACCGGCGGCCGCGAGGCGGAGATAGAGGTCGAAATCCTCGCCGATCTTCAGCCCGGTGTCGTAGCGCAGCGCGCCGAGCGCCGCCCGCCGGATCAGGGGCTTGAGATAGCCGAAGGAGGGCAGGCGCGGGTCCGGGCCGTCCGAGGCCAGAAGCATGGCGGCATCGAGCGTCAGCGGGCCGGTCGCGTTCAGGCCCTGAAGCAGGGTGCGCCCGGCCGCGGCCGGATCGGTGCTGAAGAAGAGCAGGTCGTCGGCGACGGCATCGGCCCCGAGATCGGCCGCGGCGCCGAGCAGGCGCCCGATCCGGTCGGGATGCATCATGTCGTCGGAATCCATGATGGCGAGCCAGTCGCCCCGTGCCGCCGCAAGCGCCGCATTCCGCGCCGCCCCCGCCCCGCCTGCGGCCGGCAGGGCGAGGAGCCGGATGCGGCGGTCGTCCGCGGCCATGGCCGCGACGATCCGGCGGCTGTCGTCGGTGGACGCGTCGTCGGCGACCACCAGTTCGAGGTCGGGCATCGACTGGCCGAGCACCGACCCGATCGCCTGGGCGAGCCAGCGCGCGCCGTTGCGGTTGGCCATGATCACGCTGACGCGGGGGGCCCGTCCGGGCCCCGCGGGGCCTGTCGCCGATGGTGCCGGTCCTTGGGTCATGCGTCGCGGGAAGCTGCCGGTCCTGCCCGGGGCGGAAGTTTCCACTCGATTTTCTACCGAAAGTTGTGGAATAGCAATGCGCAGACTCCTGTGATTGCAGGGAGTCGGCGGATTCGCCCCCGAGGGGCAGGACGGGCAGGTTGCGCAGGCGGGTCATGGGCAGGGCGGGATGGATCGGCGCGGCCGCGGCGGCCGTTGCGCTAGCCTGCGCCGGGGCGGGCGCGGGCCCTGCCCTGCCAGCCGGGGCCGCGGTCGCGGAAGCGGGGTTCATCGACGGGTTCGAGCGGTTCGATCCGCTGCGCTGGTACGTCTCGGACGGCTGGCGCAACGGCAGCTGGCAGGACTGCGACTGGTCGGCGCGGAGCGTCGCGCTGAAGGAGGGGGCGCTGCGGCTGTCCTACCTGCCGGCGGGCGGCGGGCACGGGGCGCGATGCGGCGAGGTCCAGACGCGGGCGCGCTACCTTTACGGCACGTTCGAGGCGCGCCTGCGCTGGGATGCGGCGCCCGGACGCGTGGCGGCCTTCTTCACCTATGCCGGGCCATCGATGGGCGCCCGGCACGAGGAGATCGACGTCGAGCTGCCAGGTGCCGGCCAGCCGGTCGCCAGCCTGACGGTCTGGCGGGACGGCGCACGGGCCACGACGGCGGACATCGACCTGGACGCGGCGGCGGCGGACGGTTTCGTCGATGTCGGATTCGTCTGGGCCCCGGGACGGCTGACCTGGTACCTGGCGGGGCGGCCTGTCCTTTCGGCGCCGGCAGAGGCCGTTCCCACGACGCCGCAGAAGATCATGCTGAGCCACTGGGGATCGGCCAGCATGGCCGACTGGCTGGGCCGCGGCGATCCGGGCCGCGGGGCGACGGCGCTGGCGGTGGACTTCGTGAGCTACACGCCGCCCGGCGCCCCGTGCCTGTGGCAGGGCTCGGTGGCCTGCGAGAGGGCGGAGGGCCGGCGGTGACGGGCCCCGGTCGGGGCACGGCCATGTCGCGGCAGCCGTCCGGCGGGCTGGCCATCCTGGACGTCAGCCCCGGCGCCCTGCTGAGCTGCGGCATGATCCTGTCGCTTCTGACGATCAACAGCTTCGGCAGCCTGAGCGTGCTGGCCTTCCTGGGGTTCCTGGCGCTGGTCCTGGCCCGGGCGCCCGGCGCGGCGGCGGCGGCCATGATCTCGCGCTGGTGGATCCTTCTGGTGCCGGCCTGGTGCGTGCTGTCCGTCCTGTGGTCGGACCACCCGCTGGACACGCTGCGCCATGGCCTGCAGCTTGGCATCACCTTCGTCGCCGCTGTCGCCCTGGCCGGACAGGTGCCGCCGCGGAAGTTCCTGCACGGGCTGTGGTGCGCCGTGCTGGTCGCGGCGGTCGCCAGCGCCACGGTCGGCCATGTGCGCGAGAACGGCGACTGGATCGGCATCTTCGGCAGCAAGAACGCCTTCTCGCAGCCGATGTCGATCCTTGTCATCGCGAGCTGGGCGATGATCCTGGACAGGGGCGAGGCGACGGCCTGGCGCCTTCTGTCGGCGGCCGGCTTCGTGCTGGGTTCGGTGCTGCTCTACCTCGCCTCGTCGGCGGGCGGGGCGCTGGCGACCGCGGTGGGCCTGGGCGCGGCGACGGCGTTCCACGTGCTGCGGCCCCTGAGCGGTGCGGCAAGGATCATCGCGACGACGGCGGCGGTGCTGCTGATGGCCGGGGCCGTGACGGTGATCCTTGCGCATCGCGACCCGCTGATGGCCCTGTTCCTGGAGGCGACGGGCAAGGACGTCACCCTGACCGGGCGGACGGACCTGTGGGCGGTGGCGCTGGAGGAGATCCGCGCACGCCCGCTGACCGGCACCGGGTTCAATGCCTTCTGGGTCGTCGGCAACCCGGTCGCCGAGAGCCTGTGGGCGGCCTTCCGGGTGGAGGCGGGGGCAGGGTTCAACTTTCACAACACATGGCTGTCGAACACGGTCGAGATCGGCCTGCCCGGCATCCTGCTCGAGGCGCTGGTCTTCGGCGGGGCGCTTGTGCTGACGATGCGCTGGGCGCTGGCCGAGACCTCGGCGGCGGCGGTGTTCCTGGCGGCGACGATGATCCGGCAGGCGCTTCTGAGCCTGGTCGAGGTGGTGGCCTATTCGCAGTTCGAGATGCTGTCCTTCCTGTCCGTCGCGGCCCTCGTCTACGGCCTGCGGGCGGCAGGGGCGCGGCGGCGCGCCACGCGCCCAGCCGCCACCCGCCCGGGAAGGCGCGCGCTGTTCCGGTCGGTCCGCCGGGGCGGCGCGGTCAGCCGGCCGGCACGCTGAGCCGACGGTCCGGCGCCGGTCAGGCGCGCAGCGCGCGCGCGGCCGGGCCGGCCCCGCGTTCCCTGACGAAGCGGTCGAGCGCCTCGAGGCAGCGTTCCGTCGCCTCGGCGATCCGCGCGTCGGCGCTGAGCTGGGGCGCGGCATCGCGGGCGATCGCCGCCAGCCGCGCGGCGGCGCGCTCGGCCACGGCGGCGTTGAAGGGGCCGGCGAGCACATTGTCGAAAAGCGCGCGCGACCGCCGGCCGGTGGCGTAGAGGCCGGTGCCGCGGCTCCAGGCCTCGCGCAGGTTCGACGGCGGCAGGCGGTGGCGGCTGAGGTCGAGCCCCAGCGAGGCGGCCCAGTCCTCCCACTTGGCGCGATGCAGCGGAATGATCGGCAGCATGGCGACCCAGGGCCGGCGCAGCGCGTCGGCGACGATGGCCCCATGCATCGCCTCGGAGATCACGAGCCCGGCCGAGGCGATGGCGGGCAGGAGTTCGGCCACCGGCCGGCGGGGATCGAGGTAGCGGATCCCGGCAAGGCGGCAGACCCTGTCCCAGGCGCCGCGCGCCACGGAATCGACATGGGGCATGAAGGCGACGGGCGCGGGCGCGGCCGGGGCCGGCAGGCGGATGGCGCGCAGGAGGACGGCGCCGTCGGCGATGGCGGCGCCGGGATCGAGCCCGAGGCGCTGCGCCGTGCGCGGGCCGCGCACCCAGAGGAACGACCACCTTCCGTCGCGCAGGTCCGGCAGGCCGCTGTAGCCCCCGTAGCCGGACCCTGCGACGACCTTGCGGGAGGCCGCGGGAAGATCGTCGCCGATGATCGAGCCGATGCCGAGGAAGAGTTCGGACGGATCGTCATCGAGCAGCCCCTCGGGCAGGAGCTGCGGCCAGAGGAGGGCGTTGAGCTCGTCGCCGAAGTTCGGCGGGCTGCCGCGGTAGTAGGTGAGCCTCATGCGAGACCTGCCCGGCGCTGCGACAGCGCGCCGAGGAGGACGCGCAGGCTGGCCGGTGCGGCCAGCGCCAGGGCCGCGGCATAGACGGCCGCGCCCGCCGCCACCTGGAGCCCGAGCAGCGCCCAGGCGGCGAGCGGGGGCAGGAGGAGGGGCATGAGAAGCAGTACGGCAAGCATGGCGGCAGCCGCCGCGGCCGGGGCGAGGAGGCTGTCGCGGTAGGGCGCGGGACCGGCACCGAGCAGGTGGAGGGTCTTGCGCACCGAGAGCGGCCAGAGGAGCGCCGTCTTGGCGGCCAGCGCCCACATCATCACGGCCAGGCCGTGGTCGTGCAGGAGGGCGACGAGGGCAGCGTTCAGCCCCTGCTGGAGGAGCTGGTAGCGGAACCACCATCCGGCCTCGCCGCAGCCCTTGATGAGGGCGGCCTGGATGACGCCGACCCCGGCGAGGGCGAGCAGGACGGCCAGCGCGCGCACCGCGGGGACGGCCTCGGCCCATTGCGCGCCGAAAAGCAGGGGAATGGCCGGATCGGCAAGGGCCAGCAGTCCGGCGGCGACCGGGAAACTGGCGGCAGCGGCGGCGAAGCCGCCCATGGCGAAGGCCCTGCGGCGGCGCTCGCGGTCGGCCTGGACGGTCGCCAGAAGGACGCTTGCCACCGGGTTGACCACGCCAACGGTCAGGTCGGTGGCGATCTGCGACAGGCGCCGCGCGAAGTAGTAGAGCCCCAGCATCGCCGGGCCGGCGAGGGCGCCGAGGATGAGCTGGTCGAGCCGCAGCTCGTCGAGCGCGCGCAGCCCGCCGGCCGCGAGCCCGAAGCGGCGCAGGTCGCGCCAGGCGCCGGCGGTGACGTCGAAGCCCGGGGACCAGCCGGCCGAGAGCCAGAGCACGACGGCACCGGCGGCGGCGGTGACGAGGTGCATCGCGACAAGCGACCATAGGCCCCCGCCCGCGAGGGCGAGCACGACGCAGGCCGCTCCGCCCGCGAGGTTCGCGGCCGTCGTCCTGAGGGCGATCTGGCGGAAGCGCATCCGCCGCTGGATGAGCGCAAGCGGCACGGCCGCGGCGGCATCGAGGGGAAGGCGCAGCCCGAGGACGGGCAGGATGGAGGCGAGGTCGGGATGGCCGGTCCAGCGCGCGACGGGGCCGGCACCGGCCGCGAGGACCGCATAGAGGGCGGCCGATGCCAGGATGCAGGCCCAGAACACGGTATCGAGATGGCGGGGCGCGATGGCGGCGCGCTGGACGAGCGCATCGCCGAAGGCCACGGGGACAAGGCAGCCCAGCGCCGCGACGATGGCAAGCGCGAGCGCCACGGTTCCGAAATCCTCGACCGCGAGCAGCCGGGCGGCGAGCAGGAAGACGGCGGCCGAGACCGTGGTCGCGACGGCCACGTTGACGCCGGACCACAGCGTCCCGCGCACCGCAGCACCGCGCAGGTCGCCCGAGAGGTGGGCAAGGGCCTCGCCTGCCGGGGCGGCGCGGGCGGCGCGGCCGGGGCCGGCGGTCGATCCGGCGCGGAAGGCGGACAATTCAGTAAGACCCGCGGGCCAGGAGCACGGCCGGAACCGTGCGCGCGATGATGGCGGCATCGCGGGCCGGCGACCAGCGGCCGACATAGGCACGGTCGAAGGCGACCCTGCGGCGATAGGAGATGTCGTTGCGGCCGCTGACCTGCCAGAGGCCGGTCAGTCCGGGGCGCGCCCCGAGATAGTAGCGGGCCGAACGGCCGTAGCGCGCGAGTTCCTCGGCCACCACCGGACGCGGGCCGACGAGGCTCATCTCGCCGCGCAGGACGTTCAGGAGCTGCGGCAGTTCGTCGAGGCTGAGCTTGCGCAGGGCATGGCCCAGGGGGGTCACCCGCGGATCGGCGGTGAGCTTGCGGGTGGCATCCCACTCGACGCGGGCGGCCGGATTGTCGCGCAGGTGGCGGGCCAGGACGGCATCGCCGTCGGTGACCATGGTGCGGAACTTCAGGCAGCGGAAGGGGCGGCCGGCGAAGCCGATGCGGGTGTGGCCGTAGAGGACGGGGCCGGGGCCGCTGCGGCGCACCATGAGGACGATGCCGAGGAAGAGCGGCAGGAAGAGGACGAGGGCCGCAAGGGCCACGGCGATGTCGAAGCCGCGCTTGGCGATGCCGCCGACGGGTCGGGCAGTGCGGGCGGGGGCCCCGGTCCTGGCGGCCGCCCCGGCCGCGCGGGCGGCGGCGGGCAATGCCTGGGCGGTGTTGGCGAGATGCGCCGTCATGTCCTGAAAACTCCGCAGTCAATTCCCGTTTCACATGCGCACCGCGACGGCGCCCGTCACGGACAACAATCAATCTTTCCTGCCCGCCGGCGGTCCGCCGGTGCAGGGGTCGTTCATCCTGAAAGCGATTTGAAGCTAATTGTTAAACCTGGGGTTGTGCAACGTGATTCGGGCGCGGCCCTGCGGATTGTTGCCGGTTTCGCTTCGGCGGCGGGGGTTCCCGTCCCGGTCTGCGCGAACAGGCGGCAGGCCGGGCGGGCCCTGCCGGAAGTTCCGGCAGGATCCGGCGGGCTTCGGCGACCCGGCGCGGGGCCGCGGCGCCTGCCGGCGTTCGCGCCCGGATGGACGGGCGTGACGGGCCGGCGCGCCGCGGATGCCCGGTCAGGTCATGCGGCGCAGGAGGGCGACGAAGCTGTCGCGCTCGGCCGGCGAGAGGGGGGCGAGCGTCGCGGCGCTGACCTCGTGCCCGAAGCGGCAGGCCTCTTCGGCGAGGCGCCGGCCGGCCGCCGTGAGGCTGAGCACGTTGCGCCGGCGGTCGGCGGGATCGGGAGCGGAGAGGACGAGGCCCTTGGCCGTCAGCCGCCCGACCACGCCCTTGACGGTGGCCCCGTCGAGTCCGGTGCGCCGCCCGAGGTCGTTCTGCGAGGCCTGCCCGAGTTCGCGCAGCCGCATCAGCGCGGCGAACTGCGTGGGCGTCAGGCCGTGCTCGGCCCGGGCCTGGAAGATCGCGGCATGGCGCTGGGCGGCGAGGCGGAGCAGGTAGCCCACCTGGTCGTCGAGCCGGTAGGCGGCCGGCGGAGGGGGCGCGTCGCGCATCAGCGCAGCCCGTCCTCGCCGCGGATCTCGGACACCTGGAGACCGCCGACGCGGGCGAGCGGACGCCCGGAATCGGTGACGGCGACGGCGACCATGATCTCGCCCGCGCGGGGGGAATCGTTCAGCGAGACCTCCATCCCGTCGAAATGCGACCGCACGAAGGCTGCATCCTTGTGGCCGAGCGGGATGAGGAGCGGCTGGCCCGGCCCGCCCATCTTCTTGGCCGAGGGCACGAGCGCGGCCCCCGTCCCGACGGCCTGCCGCAGCGGTGCGCCGAGCCGGGGATGCAGGATGGCGGCGGCGTGTTCGAGCTCGCCCGCCTCGCCCACCATCGCGGCCTTGCCGTAGCTGTGGACGGCGCCGGGCGCGACGCCGAGCGCCGCCACCGCCTTCTGCCCGAGCAGGCCGCCGAGTTCGGCGCCGATCTCGATCAGGTCGGAGAGGTCCTCCTGGTAGCGGCCGGCGAAGGGGTTGGCGATGACGGCGACGGCGGCCGCCTTGCGCGCGGGGGGCGCGACGGGGCGGCCCATCTCGCGCAGGGTTTCCTCGACGAAGACGGCGAGCTTGCGGATCTCGGCGGTCATGGGCGGGTTCCTTCGCTGGGCCGGATCGGGTGTCCCACGATGGGACACCCTCTTGCGCTGAATGAAATCAATGGCTTGCGATTCATCTCAAGACTCCGTTAACGATTGCCCCCCGTCGCCCCCCTGCCCGACGGGCGGCGGGCGAGAGGGGCTGCCTGCCCCTCTCGCGCTCTCCCCGGGGATATTTCCGGGCAGGAGAGGCGGGCAGGTCCCCGGTCACCGCAGCCCGTCCCTGCCCTCGATTTCGGACGCCGCGAGGCCGCCCACGCGGGCATGGATGCGGGGGCCGGTCGTCATCACCAGCGCGAGCACGATCTCGTCGGCGCGGGGGGCGTCGGGCAGGCCGACCTCGATCGCGTCGAAATGGCTGCGGACATAGGAGGCGTTGACGTGGGTGACGGGCACGTCGAGCCGCGCGCCGGGGGCGCCCACCTTCTTGGCCGAGGGCACGATCGCCCTGGTGCCGCCGAGCGCCTCGCGCATCGCGTAGCCGCCCGGGACGTGCCAGAGGGCGCCGTGCTCGATCTCTCCGCCGGCGCCGACGATGGCGCCCTTGCCGTAGCCCTCGACGGCGGCGGGATCGCCGCCGAGCAGCGCCAGAAGGCGGCGCGCCATGTCGAGGCCGAGGGGTTTCAGATCCTCCATGAAGCCGGCGATGTCGGCGACGTAGCGACCGGCGAAGGGATTGCGGACGACCGCGAGGCAGGCGGCGCGGCGCTGCGGGACGGCGGGGGGCGGCCCGCCCTCGTGGCGGATCTCCTCGAGCACGGTCAGGATCTTGCGGAGGACGACGTCAGGCATGGGCGAGGGCTCCGGCCGGCTGCGGCCATCGGGTGAGGCGGACCTCGCCGCGCAGCATGAGGCAGGCGGCGCGGATCAGGCCGCGGCGGGCGAGGTCGCCGGCGACTTCCGCCCCGGCGTCGAGGGCGCGCGCGACCTCGTGCGCGGCAAGGGGGCCGACGCCGGCGGTGACGGGGCGGTCGCCGAGATCGCTGTCGGGCTGGAGGCTGGAGGCGGGGACGCGCGTGACGGCGGGGTGGCCCGGAAGATCGACGGCGTTGGCGATGACGGTGGCGGCGGCATCGGCGGCGGCGGCGTCGGCGGCCAGAACCGTGACCTGGTCGGCGATGCCGAGGGTGAAGCTGCGCCCGCCGGTGCCGGAAGTGGCGATGCCGCCTATGCCGGCGGCCGCGTCGAGCGCGATGCGCCCGGCATCGCCGCCCGCGAGCGTGGCGATGGCGGCGCGGAAGGCCTGGCCGGGCGCGAGGTGGAGCGCGATGTCGCCGCCGTTGTTGACATAGGCCCGCGCGAGGGGGGCCGCGGCGCGCATGGCCAAGAGGATCTCGTCGGCGACGGCGCCGGCGACGGCGGCCATCGGCGTGATGAAGCCGCGCGCGGCATGGGGCAGGACGGCGCGCAGCATCCGGCGGGCGACCGGACCGTCAAGCGCCCGGCGGCCGGCCGGTGCGCGCAGGGCGGGCAGTTCGGCGACGAGTTCGGGCAGGACCGTGCGGAAGCGCGCCCAGGCCGCGGCGAAGGCGGCGGCGCGGTCGCCCGTGGCGTCGATGACGAGGTCGATTGGCCCGTGCTGGAGATGCAGCCGGTCGCCGGGCAGGCGGGCCGCGACGGGGCCGGTCACGGCGCACCGCCCGGGCCGACGCGGCGCACCCCCGTGGCGAGCACGTCCTCGAGCCGGCGGACCTGGGCCATGTGGCCGCCGAGCGCGGCATAGTCCGCAAGCCGCAGGGTGAACTCGATCGGGGCGACGAGGGCCGGCGTGGGGACATGGCCGAAGGCGTTCGACGGCATCGCGGTGACGTCGGCCATGATGGTGATGCCGCCGCCCGGCCAGACATAGGCCTCGGCGCCGCCGACGGTGACGCGGGTGAGCGACTGGCGGACCGAGCGCGTGAGCCTGACGGGGTTGGTCGTCACCCCGGCGCGCAGCGACCCCCCTGCCCCGCCCATGAAGAGGACGGAGGTGAGGGAGGGTTCGCAGTTCTCGCCGATCTTGGCGGCGCTGGCGCTGAGCGCGTCGGGGGCCTCGGCCGGGCGCGGGACGAGGGACTCGTCGAGCTCGTAATAGGCCCATTGCTCGCCCGTCGTGGAGATCATGAGGAGCCGCAGGCCGGGCCAGGCGACGCGGGGATCGAAGGGTTTCAGGATGGTCAGCGGATCGGTGATGTCGGTGCCGCCCCAGCCCGGGCCGGGCCGGGCGACGCGGAAGTAGCGCCCCGGGGTGGAGCGGTGGCCGGCGATGCGGATGCCGGTGGGGGGCACGTCGAGCATGCGGCCGGCCTGGTGTTCGCTGAGCACGCCGGTGATGTGGTCGTCGACCACCACCACCTCGTCGGCATGTCCGACCCATTCGGCGGCGAACATGCCGATCGTGGCCGAGCCGCAGCCCACCCGCATCAGCCGTTCCTCCTGGCCGCCGATGACCGGCGCGCGCCCGGCCTGGAGGACGAGCGTCTCGCCCTCGTCCACCGTCATCTCGACGGGCTCGCGGTTGAGCAGGCGCAGCAGCGCGTCGCAGGTGACGCGGCCCTCCTTCTTCGTGCCGCCGGTCAGGTGTTCGACGCCGCCGAGCGAGAGCATGCGCGAGCCGTATTCGCCGGTCATGACATGGCCGATGGGCTCGCCATCGACCCTGACCTGGGCGCGTTCGGGGCCGATGTGGCGGTCGGTGTCGATCTTCACCTTGGCGCCGCAGTAGCTGAAGATGCCCTCGGTGACGACGGTGACCATGTCGACGCCATCGACCTGCTGGCTGACGATGAAGGGGGCGGGCTTGTAGTCTGGGTAGGTCGTGCCGGCGCCGACCGCGGTGACGAAGGGACGGCCGGCGCGCAGGATGTCGCCATCCCATTCGCCGCCGCCGGCGGAGCCGTCGAGGAAGGGGACGGCGGCGCCGCCGCGGGCGGCGCTGGCCTCGATCACGGTCAGGGGATCGAGGCGGACGAGCCGGCCGCCGCGGTTGGCGTAGCGGTCGCAGGCGCCGGCGCGGCCCTCGGCGATGTAGCACAGGACGGGGCAGGCATCGCAGCGGATCTTGTCCTCGGGGCGGATGCGGGTGTCCCCGGTCACGGGATCCTCCCGAGGGCCTGAAGGATGCGGGTGGGGGTGGCGGGCAGCGCGGTCAGGCGCGCCCCGCAGGCATGGCGGATGGCGTTGAGGATCGCCGGGGCGGTCGGGATGAGGACATGTTCGCCGAGGCCCTTGGCGCCCCAGGGGCCGTGGGCGTCGGGCTCCTCGATGATGATCGTCTCGACGGGCGGCATGTCGCCGATGGTCGGGATCAGGTAGTCGTGCAGGTTCTCGGTGCGGCCGGGCACGTAGTCCTCCATCAGCGCCATGCCGAGGCCCTGGGCGATGCCGCCCTGGACCTGGCCCTCGACGAGCATCGGGTTGATCGCGCGGCCGACGTCGTGGGCGGCGGTGAAGCCGAGCGGCCGGACGGTGCCGAGGGCGGTATCGACCTCGACCACCGCCATCTGCGCGCAGTAGCCGAACTGGGCGTAGGGCTGCCCCTGGCCGTCGGCGTCGAGGGGCCGCGTCGGGGGATCCCAGGTCTCCTCGGCCGAGAGGGCGTAGCCGAGCGCGTCGGGCGGCAGCGCGGCGAGCGGCAGGTCGTGGCGGGCGGCGCCGTCGATGACGGCGAGGCCGGACGGGCCGGGGAGGATGACGGCGGCCTCGCCGGCATTGGCCAGGCGCAGGATCCGGGCGCGCAGCGCGAGCCCGGCGAGGCGCGCGGCATTGCCCGAGACGAAGGTCTGGCGCGAGGCCGAGGTCTTGCCGGCGTCGGGCGTCAGGAAGGTGTCGCCGCCGACGAGGGTCACGGCCTCGAGCGGAACGCCGAGGGCCTCGGCGAAGATCTGGGCGATGACGGTATTGGCGCCCTGGCCGATGTCCATCGCGCCCTGGTGCAGGACGATGCGCCCCGCGGGGGTGACGCCGGCGCGGATCGTCGAGGGATTGGGGATGACGGTATTGCCGCAGCCGTACCAGCCCGCGGCCAGACCGGCGCCGCGGCGCAACGGGCCGGCGGCGGCGGCGTTGAAGGCGGCGCAGTCGGCGCGCGCGGCGCGCCAGGCCGGGGCGAGGGCGCGCAGGCAGGCGCCGATCCCGACGCCCTGGTCGAAGACCTGGCCGCAGACGGTGGGCCTTCCGTTCTCGAGGACGTTGCGGAGGCGGAAGTCGAGCGGGTCCATCCCGAGCCTGAGGGCGAGCTCGTCGAAGAGCGTCTCCTGCGCCGCCGCCGCCTGCGGCACGCCGAAGCCGCGGAAGGCGCCGGCGGGCGGATTGTGGGTGTGGATGGCGCGGGTCTGCGCCAGGTAGTCGTCGACGACATAGGGGCCGGAGGCATGGACCGGCACGCGGTTGGCCACGGTCGGGCCCCAGCTGGCATAGGCGCCGGTGTTGAAGTCGCCCTCGAAGGACAGGCCGCAGAGCCGGCCGTCGCGGTCCGCCCCGGCGCGGATGCGGATGCGGGCGGGGTGGCGCTTGGTCGTCGCCTGCATCGATTCGCTGCGCGAGTAGCACATGCGCACGGCCTGTCCGGTGCGCAGGGCGGCGAGCGCGAGGAAGGGCTGGACGCTGAGATCGAGCTTCGATCCGAAGCCGCCGCCGACCGCGGTGGGCACGATGCGGATGCGCCCGGGCGGCAGGTCGAGGATGGCCTCGAGCGATTCGCGGTCCATCACCGGCGCCTGGGTGCAGGCATGGACCTCGACGACGTCGCCTTCGAGGCGCGCGAAGCCGGCCTCGGGTTCGATATAGGCATGTTCGACGAAGGTCGTGACGAAGGTCGCCTCGGCGGTGACGGCGGCGCGGGCGAGCGCGGCGGCGGCATCGCCGCGGCGCACGAAGCCCCGGCACATGACGTTGCCGGGCCGGTCGGGAAAGAGGACCGGCGCATCGGGCAGGGTCGCCTCGGGCGTGTCGGCGAGGGCGGGCAGCGGTTCCCAGCTGACCGGGAAGTCGGCGAGGTCGAGGGCGCGGATCACCTCGTCCCGGCCGACGACGGCGGCCACGGCATCGCCGCGGTAGAGCGCCTCGGCGGCGGCGAAGACCGGCTGGTCGACGAAGGCCGGGATGACCCCGAAGGCATTGCGGCCGGGCACGTCGCGGGCGGTGAGGATGCAGGCGATGCCGGGGCGGGCGGCGCGCCAGGCCTCGAGATCGCCGAAGGCGAAGCGGGCGCGGGGATGGGGCGAGCGGACGACGCGCAGGAGGAGGGCGCCGGGCGGGGCCACGTCGTCGCCGAAGGCCTCGGCCCCGGTGACCTTGGCCGCGCCGTCGATGCGGCGCACGGGGCGGCCGACGATGGCGAGGCGGGGGGCTGCCTGCCCCGCGGACCCCCCGGGGGCGGCGAGGCGGGGGGCTGCCTGCCCCCCGGACCCCCCGGGGGCGGCGAGGCGGGGGGCTGCCTGCCCCCCGGACCCCCCGGGCGCGGCGAGGCGGGGGGCTGCCTGCCCCCCGGACCCCCCGGGAGTACTTGGGCCAGGATGAAGGGAGGCGGGCGGGGCCGTGCCGGCGGCGGCGAGGACCGCGTCGATGATCCGCCGGTAGCCGGTGCAGCGGCAGAGCACGCCGCCGAGCGCGTCCTCGACCTGCGCGGCGCCGGGGGCGGGCACGGCCCTGAGGAGCGCCGTCGCGGCGACGATCATCCCCGGCGTGCAGATGCCGCACTGGGCCGCCCCGTGATCCTGGAAGGATGCGGCCAGGCGCATCGCCACGGGATCGCGCGCGGTGAGGCCGGCGACCGTCTCGACGGTGGCGCCCTTCGCCCTTCCGGCGGGGAAGAGGCAGGCGCAGAAGGGCGCGCCGTCGACGAGCACGGTGCAGGCCCCGCAGTCGCCGGCATCGCAGCCGACCTTGACGTCGCGCGCGCCGAGCCGTTCGCGCAGGACATGCGAGAGCCTCTCGCCGGGCGCAGGATCGCAGGACGCGCCGGCGCCGTTCAGCCGGAAGGACAGGGCGGGCGCGGCGACCCTATCCACGGTTCTGCCCCATGGCCGCGGCGAGGGCGCGGGCGACGAGTTCGGGCACGGCATGGGCGCGGTAGGCGGCGCTGCCGCGGACGTCGTCGATGGGGGCGAGGGGCGCCCAGTGGGCGGGGTCCTCGGGCAGGCCGGACGCGCCCCAGGGGCGGCCGGCCAGTGCGGCCTCGAGCGCGGGCAGGCGCCGGGCGACCGGCGAGCAGGCGCCGACGGCGATGCGGGCGCCGGCGATGCGGCCGGCCGCATCGGGCCAGACGAGGACGGCGACCATGGCGACGGAGATGACGAGGTAGCGGCGCTGGCCGAGCTTGAGGAAGGCCGAGCGCGCATCGGGCGGCGGGGCGGGAACCTCGACCGCGGCGATGATCTCGCCGGGCCGGAGCGCGGTGCGGCGCGGCCCGAGGAGGAAGTCGGCGAGGGCCAGACGGCGCGTCGCGCCGCGCGCCCGGAGCACGACGCGGGCGTCGAGGGCGAGGAGCGGCGGGACGCCATCGGCGGCGGGCGAGGCATTGGCGAGGTTGCCGCCCAGCGTGCCGGCGTTCTGGACCTGCACCGAGCCGACCTCGCGCGCGGCGGCGCGCAGGCCGTCGAAGGCGGGCGGCAGGGGCGCGCGGGCCAGCGCGGCCCAGGTCGTCGCGGCGCCGATCCGCCAGCCGGCGCGGCTGCGGCCGATCCCGCGCAGGGCGGCGAGGGAAGTGAGGTCGACGAGATCGGACGGCGCCGGCCGGTCGCCGAGGGCGGGATAGAGGTCGGTGCAGCCGGCGACGGGCCGCGCCCCGCCGGCGACGAGGGCGAGCGCCTCTTCCAGGTCCTGCGGTGCGGCAAGGGGCATGGAATCCGTCGGCGGGATCGTTTGTGTGCAAACGATCCACGGCGCCGGCCCGCCTGTCAACAACGGAATCGGCGCCCGTTACCAGTCGAAGGCGTCGGTGCGGTTGCGGCGGCCGAGGGTGAAGGCGTCGGCGACGTGGATCATGGGCGCGAGGTCCACCTCGGAGCGCCCGGCGGCGACGAGTTCGGCCATGCGGGCATAGAGGCGCGCATATTCGCGGTTCGGCCCCTCGGCGAGGAGGCGGCCATCGACGAGCGCCCGGGCGCCGCCAGCGGCGAGGAGGAGGGTGCCGTCATCGGTCGCGACCTCGATGTCCCAGCGCTGGCCCCGGGTCACCCGCCAGTCGAGTTCGGCGGTGACGTCCCCGGCGAAGGCGAGCCGCGCGGCGATCGGGGTCTGGCGGTTGGAGGGAATCTCGAGCTCGGCCGCCAGGAGGCGGAGCGGGGCGGGCAGGATGCGGGTGAGGATCGACAGGGCGTTGATGCCGGGATCGAAGACGCCCATGCCGCCGGGTTCGAACACCCAGTCCTGGCCGGGATGCCAGTGCCGGACATCCTCGGCCCAGGTGACGCGGGCGGAGCGGATGCGCCGGCCCGTGAGCCAGGCGCGCGCGGGTTCGACCGCATGGGCCATCCGGCTGTGCCAGGTGGCGAAGAGCGTGACGCCGCGTTCGGCAGCGAGCGCCGCGAGGGCATGGACCTCGGCCAGGGTCTGGCCCGGCGGCTTCTCGAGCATGACGTGGCGCCCCGCGCGCAGGGCCGCCTCGGCATGGGCGAAGCGGGGCTGCGGCGGCATGCAGAGCGAGACGGCCGGAATGTCGGGCCGCGCGGCGAGGAAGGAGGCGAAGTCGGCGAAGGCGGGGATGCCGGGGACGGAGCCCGACCGCGAGACGGTGGCGGCGAGGTCCCAGTCGGGCGAGGCGGCAAGCGCGGGGACGTGCTGGTCGAGGGCGATCTTGCCGATCCCCGCGAGGGCGATCCGCATCAGTGGCTTTCCCGCGCCACGGCATTGCCGCGGCAGCCCTTCAGGAAATCGAAGTCGGCCCCGGTCGAGGCCTGTTCGACATGGTCGTGGAAGAGCTTCGCGTAGCCGCCGGAGGGGGAGGCGACGGGGGGCTTCCAGGCGGCGAGGCGCGCCCGGAGCTCGGCCTCGGTTATGTCGAGATGGAGCCGGCGGTTGGGCACGTCGAGCTCGATCATGTCGCCGTCGCGGACCACGGCGAGCGGGCCGCCGGCCGCCGCCTCGGGCGAGGTGTGCAGGACGACCGTGCCGTAGGCGGTGCCCGACATGCGCGCATCCGAGATGCGCACCATGTCGGTGATCCCCTTGCGCAGCACCTTGGGGGGCAGGCCCATGTTGCCGACCTCGGCCATGCCGGGATAGCCCTTCGGCCCGCAGTTCTTGAGCACCATGACGCAGGTCTCGTCGATGTCGAGATCCTCGCGGGAGATCTTCGCCTTGTAGTCGTCGATGTCCTCGAAGACGACGGCGCGGCCGCGATGCTTCATCAGCGCGGGGGTCGCGGCCGAGGGCTTCAGCACGGCGCCATCGGGGGCGAGGTTGCCGCGCAGGACGACGATCCCGCCCGAGCGCGTCAGCGCCCGTTCGGCGGGCAGGATGACGTCCTCGTTGTGGTTCAGGGCGTCCTTGACCTCGTCCCACATGGTGCGGCCCGAGACGGTCAGCGCGTCGCGGTTGAGAAGCCCCGCCTCGCCGAGGCGGCGCAGGACCACGGGCAGGCCGCCGGCATAGAAGAACTCTTCCATCAGGTACTTGCCGGAGGGCATGAGGTTGACGATCGTCGGCACGTCGCGGCCCCAGGCATCCCAGTCGTCGAGGGTGAGCTTCACCCCGACCCGGCCGGCGATGGCGAGCAGGTGGATGACCGCGTTGGTCGAGCCGCCGATCGCGGCATTGGTGCGGATGGCGTTCTGGAACGCCTCGCGCGTCAGGATGTCGGAGGGCTTGAGGTCGTCCTTCACCATCTGGACGATCCGCCGCCCGGTGAGCTGGGCCATCATCCGGCGGCGGCTGTCCACAGCGGGGATGGCGGCGTTGCCGGACAGCGCCATGCCCAGCGCCTCGGCCATGCTGGCCATCGTCGAGGCGGTGCCCATCGTGTTGCAGGAGCCGGGGCTGCGGCTCATCGAGGCCTCGGCCTCGAGGAATTCCTTCTCGGTCATCTGGCCGGCCTTCACGGCCTCGGAGAACTTCCACAGATGGGTGCCGGAGCCCACGCGTTCGCCCCGGTAGTAGCCGTTCAGCATCGGGCCGCCCGTCACCATGATGGCGGGCAGGTCCACAGAGGCCGCCCCCATGAGCAGCGAGGGCGTCGTCTTGTCGCAGCCCACGAGGCAGACGACGCCGTCCATCTGCTGGCCGCGGATCGTCTCTTCCACGGCCATCGCGGCGAGGTTGCGGAACATCATCGCGGTGGGGCGGAAGCCGGACTCTGAGACGGAGAAGACCGGGACGTCCACGGGGAAGCCGCCGGCCTCGTAGACGCCGTGCTTCACCCGCTGGGCGAGATCGTGGAGATGGGCGTTGCAGGGGTTGAGCTCGGAATAGGTGTTGAGGATGCCGATGACCGGGCGGCCGTCGAAGAGATCGGCCGGAAAGCCCTGGTTCTTCATCCAGGCGCGGCGGTAGATCGCGTCCTTCGAGGCGCCGCCGAACCATTCCTGCGAGCGCAGCCGGCGGGGCCATGGGGCGGGCTTGAAGGGCATCGTGCGATCCTTTCGCGGGGAAGTTCAGAGCATGCGGACGGGATGCGCCGCGGCATCGCCGGTTGCAAGGGGGTTGGCGAGGGCGAGGCCGAAGCCGGGGGCCTCGATCTCGAACACGTCGCCGGCTTCGGCGCGGATCCCGTCGGCGAAGCTGAGCGTCGCCGTGCCGAAGCAGTGCAGGTGAAGGTCGCCCGGCTGGCGGAAGATGGGATACTTGAAGTGGTGGTGTTCGAGATTGGCGATCGTGTGGGTCATGTTCGCCTCGCCCGACAGGAAGGGCCGCTCCCAGAGGATGCCGCCGCCGCGGCGGATTCGGCTTGTCCCCTCGATCCGGTCGGGCAGCGGCCCGCAGAGAAGCTCGGGCCCGAAGGCGGCCGGGCGCAGCTTGGAATGGGCGAGGAACAGGTAGTTGATCCGCTCGGTCACATGGTCGGAGAATTCGTTGGCCAGGCAGAAGCCCATCCGGCAGGGCGTGCCGTCGGGCGCGATGACGTAGACGCCGGCGATCTCGGGCTCTTCGCCGCCGTCGAGCGCGAAGGCCGGAGAGACGAGCGGCTCGCCATGCGCCACCGCCGAGATGCCGGTGCCCTTCCAGAACCATTCCGGCTGCACCCCGGTCTCGCCCGGGGCGGGCCTGCCGCCCTCGACCCCCATGCGGAACATCTTCATGCTGTCGGAGAGGCCCTCGGTGCCGGCATGCATGGCGTCGCGGGCGAAGGCGGAGCCCGTGTGGGTGAGGCCGGTCCCGGTGAGGAACATGTGCGCGGGGTCGGGATGGCGCACCGGCACGTCGAGCCGGCCGGCGGCGGCGAGGGCGGCGAGGTCCACCGCCTCGCCCAGGCCGTGCGCGGCGACGACGGCGGCGAGGGGGCGCCCCTCGCGCGCGGCCTGGAGGCCGATCTCGTAGGCGGTCGCGCGCAGGGTGCGCGCGTCATCGCCGACGCGCCACACGGCGCCCGCATTCCTGATCTGCGACAGATGCACCCCGGTCCCTTCCCTTCCCTGCCCTGACCTGCCCTTGCGGGCCACTAGCCCCTGACGCGCACCGGGACGCGGCCGGCCGGCGGCGTGTTGCGGCTGCGGCCGCCGGTCACCACGCCATCGATGACGGTCATCCCCACCCCCGGCAGGTTGCCGAGCGCGACGCTTTCCAGCATCGAGGCCCCGCCCGAGTGCTGCGCCTGGTCGAGGAACACGAAGTCGGCCGCGCGGCCGGGTTCGATGATCCCGCAGTCGAGCTTCCTGACGCGCGCCGTGTTGCCGGTCGCGAGGCAGAAGGCCTGTTCGGCGGGCAGGTTGCCCAGTGCCGAGAGCATGGCCACCATGCGCAGGATGCCGAGCGGCTGGACGCCCGACCCGGCCGGCCCGTCGGTACCGAGGATGACGCGCCCGAGATCGCCCATCTCGCGCGCGGTGTTGAGTGCAAGCAGCGCCGCACGCTCGTTGCCGTTGTGCACGATCTCGAGCCCGGCGCGGCAGCCTTCGCAGATGCAGACGATCTGGTCGTCCGGCAGCGCGGAATGGCCGCCGTTGATGTGGCCGACGACGTCGGTCCCGGCCTCGAGCACGATGTCGGCGCCGATCAGGCCCGAGCCCGGGATCGACGGCCCGCCGGTGTGGATGGTGGACTGCATCCCGTGGCGGCGCGCCCAGTCGACCATGCGCTTCGCGGTCGGCCCGTCCTTGACCGAGCCGAGGCCGACCTCGCCGAGCAGCGTCACGCCGGCCGCCGCCATCTCGGCGAAGTCGGCCTCTTCCATGCCGTGCTCGATGACAGGGGCGCCGGCCAGGACCTTGACGCCGGCAGGGCGGAAATTGGCGAAGGCGCGCTGCGCGAAGATCGCCATGGCCTTGAGCCCGGCGATGTCCTTGGGGCGGCCCGGCATGTGGACCTCGCCGGCGGAGATCATCGTGGTGACGCCGCCGTTGAGGGTGGAGTCGATCCAGCCGAGCTGGTTCTGGCGGGGTGTGTAGTCGCCGACGACCGGATGGACATGGCTGTCGATCAGGCCAGGGCAGAGGGTGGTGCCCATGGCGTCGATGACGGTGGTCGCATCCGCGGTGTCGAGATCGCCCTCGCGGCCGACAGCGGCGATCCGCGCCCCGTCGCAGACAACGCAGTCGCCGTCGAGGATCGGCTGCTCGAGGCGCCCCGAGAGGATCATCCCGATGTTGCGGATCACCAGCTTGCGGGGCCCTTCCCCCCCTGCCCCCGGCGCGTCGTGCATGGCCTTCCCCCCCCGTCCCGCGGTCGCGCGCATGGCAAGCCACGGCGGCGCCATTGTCAATCGGCATGGATGGGGCGAGTTGCCGCGCCGGGGGCGGGCGTTTCGCGCCGGCGTGACTTGCAAGGCGCGGGGCCGGCCTATATGCGAATGAACGTTCATTCACAGGCATGATTCGCCGGGAGGCAAAAGAAAGATGGCCGTAGCGCCGAGGCATTCAGGGCCGGCGGAGGACCCCAGGGCGCAGGAGATCCTGTCGCGCATCAAGGGCGTCTTCTCGCAGAAGGGGTTCGACGGCGCCTCGATGCAGGCCCTCGCGCGGGCCGCCGGCATGAGTGCGGGCAACTTCTACCGCTATTTCCCCTCGAAGAACGCGATCATCGAGGCGATGGTGGCCTTCGACCTGGCCGACATCGAGCGCGAGTTCGCCGCCGTGATGTCCTCGCCCGACCCGGTGGCGGCGCTGCGGGCGGGGATCGCCAGCCACATGGAGGCGAAGGACGGCGAGGACGGGGCGCTCTGGGCCGAGATCGAGGCGGCGGCGGCGCGCCGGCCCGAGATCGCTGCCGTGAGCGGCAGGCTGCAGTCACAGGTCGGGTCGCATCTGGTCCGCGTCTTTGCGCGTATATCGGGTGTGCCGGAGGCCGAGGCCGCCGTCCGCTTCGCGCCCCATGCGGCCCTGTTCATGATCCTGATCAAGGGGACGGTGATCGGGACCTGCGGGCAGGACGGGCCGGCCGGACCGGTGCCGACGCCGGACCTGAGGGCGCTTGTCATGCGCATGATCGACTTCCTGATCGACGAGATCGCCGGCGCGCGCAGCCCGGCCGCACCCGGAGGCCTGCCGGCATGAAATCCGTCCTCGTTGCCGCCCTGACGGGCCTTCTGGCCGCGCTGCCCCTGACCGCCGGGGCCGAGGGAACCGCGGGAGCGGCGGCCGCCGGGGCCCCGGCCGCCCCGTCGATCACCGTCGTCGCGCCGGTCCGCCGGACGGTCCGCGACAGGATCCTCGCCTCGGGGACGATCACCCCGGTCGAGCGCGTCGCCGCACAGCCCCAGATCGAGGGGCAGGCGATCGAGGCGCTGCTGGCCGATGTCGGCGACCGGGTCGAGGCGGGGCAGGTCCTGGCGCGGCTGTCGACCAGCGCGCTGGCCCTGCAGGAAAGCCAGCTCCAGGCCTCGCGCGCGGCGTCGGAGGCGGCGATCGCCCAGGCCGAGGCGCAGCTTGCCGATGCCCGGGCGGCGGCGGACGAGGCGCAGCGGGTGGCGGAGAGGACCGAGAAGCTGCGGGTGTCGGGCAATGCCTCGCAGGCGGCGGCCGATCAGGCGCTGGCGGCGGCCACCTCGGCCGCGGCGCGGGTGAAGGTCGCCCAGCAGGGGCTGGAATCGGCGCGGGCGCAGCTGAAGGTCGTGGAGGCGCAGATCGCCGACAACGACCTGCGCCTGAGCCGCGCCAGCATCACGGCCCCGGTCGCCGGGCTGATCATCGAACGCAACGCCCAGGTCGGGGCCATCGCCTCGGCCGCCGGGCAGCCGCTGTTCGTGATCGCGCGGGACGGGGCGCTGGAGCTGCGCGCCGACCTGGCCGAGCAGGACGTCCTGCGCGTCGCCCCGGGCCAGCGGGCGAGCATCCGCGCCGTGGGCCTTGACGCGCCGGTCGGCGGACATGTCCGGCTGGTCGAGCCCGCGGTCGATCCGGTGACGCGCCTCGGCCGGGTGCGCATCGCGCTCGACGCGCCGGGGGGGCTGGTCGCCGGCCTGTTCGCCGAGGCCGAGATCGTCGCGGCCGAGCGCGAGGCGCTGACCGTGCCGGTGACGGCCGTGGCCAGCGATGCGGGCGGCGCCTCGGTGATGCGGGTCGATGCCGAGGGCCGGGTGGTGCGGACGGCGGTGACGACCGGCATCCGCGACGGCGCGGTCATCGAGATCACCGAGGGTCTGGCCGAGGGCGACCGGATCGTCGCCCGTGCCGCGGCCTTCGTGCGCGACGGCGACGTGATCAACCCCGTGCTGACGGCCGGGACGGCGGACTGAGAGGGGCGCGAAATGAACTTCTCGGCCTGGTCGATCCGCAATCCGGTTGCGCCGCTTCTGCTGTTCGTCATCCTTTCGGTGCTGGGCTGGCAGTCCTTCAGGACGCTGCCGATCACCCGCTTTCCGAACATCGACGTGCCGCTGGTGGCCGTCAGCGTCACCCAGGGCGGCGCCGCGCCGGCGGAGATGGAAACCCAGGTGACCAAGAGGATCGAGGATGCGGTCGCCGGGATCACCGGCGTCAAGAACATCATCTCGACCGTGTCGGACGGGCAGTCCACGACCGCCGTCGAGTTCCGCATGGAGGTGCCCACCGACAAGGCCGTGCAGGACGTCAAGGACGCGGTCGACCGCATCCGCGGCGACCTGCCGGGCGACGTGGACGCGCCGATCGTGTCGCGGATCGATGTCGAGGGCCAGGCGATCATGACCTTCGCCGTCTCCTCGCCCGACATGTCGCTGGAGGACCTGTCCTGGTTCGTGGACGACACGATCACGCGGGCGCTTCAGGGCCGGTCGGGCGTGGGCCGCGTCGACCGCTATGGCGGCGCGGACAGGGAGATCCGGATCAGCCTGGACACGGCGAAGCTGAACAGCTTCGGCATCACGGCGGGCGATGTCAGCCGGCAGCTTCGCCAGACCAACACCAATGTCGGCGCCGGCCGCAGCGAGATCAGCGGCGGCGAGCAGGCGATCCGCGCCCTTGGCGACGCCGGCACGGCCGAGGCCCTGGCGCGCACCCCCATCGCCGTGGGTGGCGGGCGCTTCGTGGCGCTGGGCGACCTGGGCAGCGTCACCGACACGCACCGGGAGCTGAGATCGTTCTCGAAGTTCAACGGCGAGCAGGTCGTGACCTTCGCGGTCTTCCGCGCCAAGGGCGCATCCGAGGTCTCGGTCGCGGAGACGGTCAACGATGCGCTGGCCGAGATAAGGGCGGCGCATCCCGAGGTGCGCATCACCCCGGTGGACGACACCGTGTTCTACACGGTGGGCAACTACGAGGCGGCGATCCATACCCTGATCGAGGGCGCGCTTCTGGCCATCGTCGTGGTGCTGATGTTCCTGCGCAACTGGCGCGCGACGCTGATCTCGGCCATCGCCCTGCCCCTGTCCGCGATCCCGACATTCTATGTCATGGACCTGCTGGGCTTCTCGCTGAACCTCGTGTCCTTCCTTGCGATGACGCTGGCCACCGGGATCCTGGTGGACGACGCGATCGTCGAGATCGAGAACATCGCCCGGCACATCCGCATGGGCAAGACGCCCTACCGGGCCGCCATAGATGCGGCCGACGAGATCGGGCTGGCGGTGATCGCGACGACGCTGACGATCGTTGCGGTCTTCGTGCCGGTCTCGTTCATGCCGGGCATCCCGGGGCAGTACTTCCGGCAGTTCGGCATGACCGTGGCGATCGCGGTCCTGTTCTCGCTTCTGGTCGCGCGTCTCATCACGCCGATGCTGGCGGCCTATTTCATGCGCGCGAAGGACGCGGTGGAGCACGATCACGGCGACGGGCGGGTGATGCGCGGCTATATCGCCTTTGTCAGGGCGACCGCGACGGGGCGGCTGTTCCTGGTGCCGGCGCGCTATGTCACGCTGGCGGTGGCGATCGGCGTGCTGGTCGTGTCGCTGGTCTTCATGCTGCGCATCCCCGGCAGCTTCATCCCGCCCGAGGACGTGAGCCGGATCCCCATCTCTGTCGAGCTGCCGCCGGGATCGACGCTGGAGGACACCGACCGCACGACCGAGGAGATCCGCAGGGCGATCCGCGACGTCGAGGGCGTGAAGGACATCTTCGTCCTGGGCGGCGCCTCGCCCACCGGGGACCGCGACATCCGCCGCGCGGCGGTCACCGTCATACTCGACAGGCTGGACCATTCCCTGGCCCGCAAGTTCGGCGAGATCGGGCGCAGCCTGCCCGTCGTCGGGGCCTGGCTTCCGCCCTCGGAAAGCACCGGGCGGAAGCGCCCGCAATGGGACATCGAGGCCGAGATCTTCGCGAAGCTTGCCGCGATTCCCGACGTGCGCGCCTTCAAGCTGAACGACCGCGGCGAACGCGACATCTCGTTCTCGATCCTGTCCTCCAGCGAGGCCGACCTGAACAAGGCAGTGGGCGATCTGGAAAGCGCGCTGCGCGGCGATCCGCTGCTGGCCAACGTGGCCAGCGAGGGCGCCCTGCCCCGCCCCGAGGTGCAGATCGTGCCGCGTCCGGCCGTGGCCGCGCGGCTGGGCGTGACCGCCGCCTCGATCGCCGAGACCGTGCGGGTGGCGACCATCGGCGACTTCGATTCCGCGCTGGCCAAGGTATCGACGGGGAACCGGCTGATCCCGGTGCGCGTGCAGATCGACGGCGACCTGAAGGACGACCTTGCGCGGCTTTCGGCGATCAAGGTGCCGACCGCGACCGGCACGCCGGTGCCGCTGAACGCGGTGGCCGACATCAGGGTGGCGGAAGGGCCGGCGATGATCGACCGGCTGAACCGCGAGCGCAAGGCGACGGTGGGGGCCAACCTGCCGCCGGGCGTGGCCCTGGGCACGGCGACGGCGCGGTTCAAGGAGATCACCGACAGCGTGAAGCTGCCGCCGACCGTCCGCATCGCGGAATCGGGGGACGCGGAGATCCAGGCGGAGCTGTTCCAGAGCTTTGCCAATGCGATGATCCTGGGGCTGATGCTGGTGCTGAGCGTGCTGATCCTGCTGTTCCGCAGCGTCATCCAGCCCTTCACGATCCTGTTCTCGCTTCCCCTGGCCATCGGCGGCGTGGCGGCGGCGCTGATCCTGACCGGGAGCCCGATCTCGATGCCCGTGCTGATCGGCATCCTGATGCTGATGGGGATCGTCACCAAGAACGCGATCCTGCTGGTCGATTTCGCCGTCGAGATGCGGCGGCGGGGCATGGACCGCTACCGGGCGATCGTCGAGGCCGGCCACAAGCGGGCGCGCCCGATCGTCATGACCTCGATCGCGATGTCGGCCGGGATGCTGCCCTCGGCGCTGGGCGTGGGCGAGGGCGGGGCCTTCCGCGCGCCGATGGCGACGGCGGTGATCGGCGGCATCATCGTCTCGACCGTGCTGAGCCTTGTCGTCGTGCCGTCCTTCTTCCTGATCATGGACGATCTCTCGCGGCTTCTCGGCCGGCTTCTGGGCGGCCTTGTCGGGCGCAGGGAGGAGGAGCCCGAAGCCCCGGACCTGACGGCCATGCAGGCCGAGATGGGCGAGCTGCGCCGGCGGCTCGATCGGCTGGCGCAGCCGAAGCTCCTGCCGGAGGGCGGCCGGCACGCGGCCGAGTAGCCGGGGCCGGCGCGGCAGCGGGGCGAAGGGGCAGGCTGATTGACGTACATCAGCCGGTCAAACTAATCTTTCCCCGCCCGGGGGAGGATCGATGAGCAGGCCAACCGTCCACGACATCGCGCGGACCGCGGGCGTCAGCCTTGCGACCGTCGACCGGGTGCTGAATGCGCGTCCGGGCGTGCGCGCCAAGACGGTGGCGCGCGTGCAGACGGCGATCCGCGACCTCGGCTATGTGCGCGACATCTCGGCCGCCAACCTGGCGCGGCAGCGGCAGTACCGCCTGGCCTTCGTGCTGCCGGAGCCCGCGACCGCCTTCCTGTCGGCGGTCCGGGGCGCCGTGGAGGGCCTTGCCGCGCTGGCGGCGACCGAAAGGGCCGACATCGCCATCGTCGACGTGCCCGCCTTCGACCCCCATGCGGTGGCGCGGGCGCTGCACGACCTGGAAGGGGCGGACGGCGTGGCGCTGATGGCGCCGGACACGCCGCAGGTGCGCGACGCGGTGCGCCGGCTCAAGGCGCGCGGGACGGTGGTGGTGGCGCTGGTCTCGGACCTGTCGGATGCCGGGCGGGACCATTTCGCGGGGATCAACAACATCGCGGCCGGGCGGACGGCCGGCCTTCTCATGGGGCGGTTCGTCGGGCCGGGGCAGGCGGGCAGCATTGCCGTCATCGCCGGCTCGATGCTGGCGCGCGATCACGTCGAGCGCCGCAAGGGCTTCGACGACGTGCTGCAGAGCGACTTCCCGCGGCTGCGCGCCCTGCCCTCGGTCGAGGGGCGCGACGATGCGCAGACGGTGGCGCGGCTGCTGCCGCCGCTGCTGGACCGGGTGCCGGACCTGCGCGGCATCTATTCGATCGGCGCGGGCAACCGCGGCCTCGTCGCGGTGCTGAAGGAGCGCCGGCTTGCCGGGCGGATCACGGTGATCGCGCACGAGCTCACGCCGCTCTTGCGCGGCAGCCTCGTAGACGGCACGGTCGACGCCGTGATCAGCCAGGACGTGGGGCACGTGGTGAGATCGGCGCTGCGCGTGCTGAAGGCCAAGGCCGACGGCGTGCCCATCATCGCCGCGCAGGAGCGGATAAGGATCGACGTCTTCCTGCGCGAGAACCTGTTGCCATCCGGGGGAGAGGAAGCATGAGGACGATCAGGGGGCCGGCACTGTTCCTGGCCCAGTTCGCGGGCGATGCCGCGCCCTTCAATTCGTGGCCGGCGATCACGGAATGGGCGGCCGGCCTGGGCTATGTCGGGGTGCAGGTCCCGACCTGGGATGCGCGGCTCTTCGACCTCGAGACGGCGGCGACGTCGAAGGCCTATTGCGACGACTTCGCCGGCATCGCGCGGGAGAACGGCGTCGCGGTGACCGAGCTTTCGACGCATCTGCAGGGCCAGCTCGTCGCCGTGCATCCCGCCTATGACGCGGCCTTCGACGGCTTCGCGGCGCCCGCGGTGCGGGGCAACCCGAAGGCGCGGGCGGAATGGGCGGTGGATCAGGTGAAGAAGGCGCTGACGGCGTCGCGCAACCTCGGGCTCACGGCGCAGGCCTCGTTCTCGGGCGCGCTGGCCTGGCCCTTCGTCTATCCCTGGCCGCAGCGCCCCGCCGGCCTGATCGAGACGGCCTTCGACGAGCTGGCCCGGCGCTGGCGCCCGATCCTCGATCATGCGGAGGCGTGCGGGGTGGACATCTGCTTCGAGATCCATCCGGGCGAGGACCTGCATGACGGGGCGAGCTTCGAGATGTTCCTCGACCGCGTGGGCGGGCATCCGCGCGCCTGCATGCTGTACGATCCAAGCCACTACGTGCTGCAGCATCTCGACTATCTGGCGCATATCGACATCTACCACGAGCGCATCCGCATGTTCCACGTCAAGGACGCGGAGCTGAACCCGACCGGCCGACAGGGGGTCTATGGCGGCTTCCAGTCCTGGGTGGACCGGGCGGGGCGTTTCCGCAGCCCCGGCGACGGGCAGGCGGATTTCGGCGGAATCTTCTCGAAGCTCACGCAATACGGCTTCGACGGCTGGGCGGTGGTGGAGTGGGAATGCTGCCTCAAGCATCCCGAGGACGGGGCGCGCGAGGGCGCCGACTTCGTCCGCCGGCACATCATCCGGGTCACCGAGAAGGCCTTCGACGACTTCGCCGGGTCAGGTGCGGACATGGCGGCCAACCGCCGGATGCTGGGGATCTGAGACCGGACCCGGGGGGCCGTCTGCCCCCCGGGACCCCCCGAGAGTACTTGAACCAGGATGAAGGGAGGGCCGCGGGATGGCCATCGAGGGACGTTCGGATGCACGCGGGCGCAGGCTGAGGCTGGGCATGGTGGGCGGCGGCCAGGGCGCCTTCATCGGCGCCGTGCACCGGCTGGCGGCGCGGATGGACGATCACTACGAACTGGTGGCGGGGGCCTTCTCGTCCACGCCCGAGAAGTCGCGCGCCTCGGCCGCCGATCTGGGGATCGACCCGCGGCGGGCCTATGACGACCATGTCGCGATGGCGAAGGCCGAGGCGCGGCGCAGGGACGGGATCGATGCGGTGGCGATCGTCACCCCGAACCACCTGCATGCGCCGGTGGCCATGGAGTTCCTCAGGCGCGGCATCCATGTCATCTGCGACAAGCCGCTGACGGCGACGCTGCCGGAGGCGCGCAGGCTGGTCGCGGCGGCGGAGAAGGCCAGCGCGCTGTTCGTCCTGACCCACAACTACACCGGCTATCCGATGGTGCGGCAGGCGCGCGAGATGGTGGCGGCCGGCGAACTGGGCGAGATCCGGCTGGTCAACGTGGAATACATCCAGGACTGGCTGACCGAGCCGATCGAGCGGACGGGGCAGAAGCAGGCCGACTGGCGCACCGACCCGGCGCGGTCGGGGGCCGGCGGCTCGACCGGCGACATCGGCACGCATGCCTTCAACCTGGCGTCCTTCGTGACCGGCCTGGAACTGGAGGCGCTGGCGGCGGACCTGCAGAGCTTCGTGCCCGGCCGCCGCGTCGACGACAACGGCCATGTCCTGCTGCGGTTCCGCGGCGGGGCGCGGGGGATGCTGTGGTGCAGCCAGGTCGCGCCCGGCAACGAGAACGGGCTGCGGCTGAGGGTCTATGGCACGAAGGGCGGCCTGGAATGGGCGCAGGAGGACCCGAACTACCTTTGGCACGGGCCGCTCGGCCAGCCGAAGCGGCTGATCACCCGGGGCGGCGCCGGTGCCGGCGCGGCGGCCGGGCGGGTGACGCGCGTTCCGCCGGGCCATCCCGAGGGCTATCTCGAGGGATTCGCCAACATCTACAGCGAGGCGGCGCATGCGATCCGCGCCGCGATGACCGGCGGGACGCCGCCCGCGGGCGTGGTCTATCCCACCGTGCGCGACGGGCTTCTGGGCGTGGCCTTCGTCGATGCCTGCGTGCGGTCCTCGCGCAGGAACGGCGCCTGGACGACCCTCGCCGTCTGACCTCCGGCCTTCGGCGCAGGCATGGCGGGCCGGGGCGGCGGACAGCCGCGGCGGCCTGCCGCAGCATTTCGGGACTTGATTTGAGGAACGTACCTCAAATATACTCGCCGGCGGGCCAGTGCGAACCGGAACACCGGCGGCGGCCGCAGGAACGACCGTTCATGGGAGGATTGACATGAGGAAGACCGGACTTCTGGCCGCGACCGCGCTTGCCGCAGCCGGCCTCGGCACGGCCGCGTCGGCGGCGGGCGAGCTGACGCTGTGCTGGGCGGCCTGGGACCCGGCGAATGCGCTTGTCGAGCTGAGCAAGGACTTCGAGGCGCAGACCGGGACGAAGATGAAATTCGAGTTCGTGCCCTGGCCCAACTTCGCCGACCGGATGCTGAACGAGCTGAACTCGGGCGGGCAGCTCTGCGACCTGATGATCGGCGACAGCCAGTGGATCGGGGGCGCGGCCGAGAACGGCTGGTACATCAAGCTGAACGACTTCTTCGACAAGAACGGCATCTCGATGGACAGCTTCGTGCCGGCGACGGTCGTCGGCTATTCGGAATGGCCGAAGAACACGCCCAACTACTATTCGCTGCCGGCCTTCGGCGACGTGGTGGGCTGGACCTACCGCAAGGACTGGTTCGAGCGGCCGGAGATCCAGGCGGCGTTCAAGGAGAAGTACGGCCGCGACCTGACCCCGCCCGCCACCTTCGCGGAGCTGAAGGAGGTGGCCGAGTTCTTCCAGGGCCGGGAGATCGACGGCAAGACCGTCTACGGCGTGTCGATCTATACCGAGCGGGGGTCAGAGGGCATCACCATGGGGGTGATGGACGTGCTCTACAGCTTCGGCTTCAAGTACGACAACCCCGACAAGCCCTATGACATGGAGGGCTTCGTCAATTCCGACGGCGCGGTGGCCGGTCTGGAATTCTACAAGGCGCTCTACGACTGCTGCACCGCGCCGGGCACGTCGAACACCTACATGGGCGAGGGCATCGACGCCTACAAGTCCGGGCAGGTGGCGATGCAGATGAACTTCGCCTTCACCTGGCCGGGCTTCGAGGTGGACCCGAATGTCGGCGGCGGCAGGACCGGGTATCTCGTCAATCCGGCCGGGCCGGGCGGCGAGCGCTTTGCCCAGCTTGGCGGGCAGGGCATCTCGGTCGTCGCCAATTCCGACAACATCGAGGGAGCGCTCGAGTACATCAAGTGGTTCGCCCAGGAGGACGTGCAGAAGAAGTGGTGGTCGATGGGCGGCTTCTCGTGCCTGCGCTCGGTCGTCGAGGATCCGTCCTTCGCGACCAGCCAGCCCTATGCCCAGACCTTCCTCGACTCGATGGCGATCGTGAAGGATTTCTGGGCGGAACCGAGCTATGCCTCGCTGCTTCAGGCCTCGCAGGCACGCTTCCACGACTATGTCGTGGCCGGCAACGGCACGGCCAAGGAAGCCCTCGACGGCCTGATCAAGGACTGGACCGAGATCTTCGAGGACGAAGGCAAGCTCTGAGCGCATGCGGCGTCCGGCCCCGGACTTGATCCGGGGCCGGGCTCCGGTAGGCTCGGGGACGGGGCACCCGGAGACCCTCCGGGGCGGCCGCCGACCGAGGCATGATCGCAACCCCGCAAGAGGCGCCGATGTCCGATCCGCCCGCCACACGCCCTGCCGCGGCGATGCCGCCGGCCGCTGCCGGCCGGATCCGCGGGCTGAGCGACCGTGCCATCGCCTGGATCTTCGTGGCGCCGACGATCTTCCTGCTTCTGGCGATCAACATCTTTCCCCTGCTGTGGACGATCCGCCTGTCGTTCACCAACTACGCCGCAAACAAGCCCAATGCCGAGCTGAAATGGGTGGGACTGCGCAACTACCAGCGCATCCTGACCGACGAGGACACCTGGGCCAACATGCAGGCGACGGCGCATTTCCTGATCTGGACGCTGGTCTTCCAGGTGGTGCTGGGCTTCGCGCTGGCCTGGCTGATCAACCGCAGGTTCCGCGGCAACGACCTGCTGACGACGCTGATCGTCCTGCCGATGATGCTGTCGCCGGCGGTCGTCGGAAACTTCTGGACCTTCCTCTACCAGCCGCAGATCGGCCTGATCAACTATGTGGTCGAGGCGGTTTCGGGCGTGCCGGCCTCGTCCTTCTCGATGCTCGGGCCCGGCGGCTGGGCGCCCTGGGCGATCGTCATCGTGGACACCTGGATGTGGACGCCCTTCGTCATGCTGATCTGCCTGGCGGGGCTGCGGTCCATCCCGGACTACATCTACGAGGCCGCCGAGATCGACCGGGCGTCGAAGTGGCGGCAGTTCTGGACGATCACCGTACCCATGGTGCTGCCGTTCCTGATGCTCGCCGTCCTGTTCCGGGGCATCGAGAACTTCAAGATGTTCGACCTCGTGGTCCTGCTGACCGGCGGCGGGCCGGGCAGCGAGACGCTGCTTGCCTCGATCGAGCTGAAGCGGGAGGCCTTCGAGAAGTGGCGCACGGGCTATTCCTCGGCCTATGCGATCATCCTGTTCGTCACCGTCTTCGGGCTTGCCTCGGTCTATGTGAAGGCGCTGAACAGGGTGAAGGAAAGATGAGCGCGGTCTCGATCACCGAGCCGTCCCGGCGCGCCAAGTGGGTCGCGGGGATCCTGGTGACGCTCTATGCGGCGGTCACGCTGATGCCGCTCTTGTGGATCTTCGCCACGGGCTTCAAGTCGGGCCCCGACAGCATCGCCTATCCGCCCAAGGTGGTGTTCGAGCCCTCGCTTGCGGGCTATGTCAACCTCTTCACCACGCAGACGCGGCTGGGGGCCGAGGCCTTTGCCGCCCTGCCCCCGCCGGAGACCTGGTACGACCGCATCGTCCGCGATCAGGGCATGGTCATCGCCGGGCCGTCACGCTTTGGCGAGCGCTACCTCAATTCGGTCATCATCGGGTTCGGTTCGACATTCCTGAGCGTGGTCCTGGGCGTGCTGGCGGCCTATGCCTTCAGCCGCTTCAGGGTGCCGCTGAAGGACGACCTGATGTTCTTCATCCTCTCGACGCGGATGATGCCGCCCATCGCGGTGGCGATCCCGATCTACCTGATGTACCGCCAGCTCGGCCTGTCGGACACGCATCTGGGGATGATCCTGCTTTACACGGCGGTGAACATGTCGCTGGCCGTGTGGCTTCTGAAGGGATTCATCGACGAGATCCCGCGCGAATACGAGGAGGCCGCGCTGATCGACGGCTATACCCGGTTCCAGGCCTTCAGGAAGGTCGTGCTGCCGCAGGCGGCCACCGGCATCGCCGCAACGGCCATCTTCTGCCTGATCTTCGCCTGGAACGAATATGCCTTCGCGGTGCTGCTGACCTCGGGCACGGCGCAGACCGCCCCGCCCTTCATCCCGACGATCCTGGCGGTGGGCGGCGGGATCGACTGGCCAGCCGTCGCGGCGGCGGCGACGCTGTTCCTTCTGCCCGTGATGATCTTCACCATCCTGCTGAGGAAGCACCTGCTGCGCGGGATCACCTTCGGCGCGGTGCGGAAATGAGCCTGCTCGACGCGCCGCAGGTCCGCCGCTTCCTTGCCCTGACAGGGCAGCGCCTGCCCGTCATGCAGGCGCCCGTCGGCTCGGCCGCCTCGCCGGCGCTGGCGGCGGCGGTGGCACGGGCGGGCGGCCTTGGCGGGCTGGCCATCACCTGGACCGGTCCTGCGGACAGTGCAGAGGCGATCCGCCGGGCCGGCGAGGGCGCGGAGGGCGGGGTCCTGTTCGCCAACTTCGTCCTGCATTTCCCCTGCGAGAACTTCGAGGCGGTGCTGGCAACAGGGATTCCCGTCGTCACCCTGTCCTGGGGAATCGATGCCGGCCGCATCGACCGGGCGAAGCGCGCCGGGGCAAGGGTCGGGGTGCAGGTCGGCAATGCGGCAGGCGCGCGCAAGGCCCGCGCGGCGGGAGCGGATTTCCTGATCGCGCAGGGCGTCGAGGCGGGCGGCCATGTGCAGAGCACAACCCCGCTGGCCGCGCTGCTGCCCGCCGTCCTGCAGGAGGCGGGCGACCTGCCGGTGCTGGCCGCGGGGGGAATCGCCACGGGCGCGGCGATTGCCCGGGCGATCGGTGCAGGCGCGGCAGGCGCGGTGCTGGGCACGCGCTTCGTCGCAACGCGGGAGGCCTCGGCCCATGACGACTACAAGGCGGCGCTGGTGGCGGCCGGATCCGGGGACACCGTGCTGACCGGCTGCTTCAACCTGGGCTGGCCCGACACGCAGAGCCGCGTCCTGCGCAACGACACCCTGACCGAATGGGAGAGCGAGGGCTGCCCGCAGGCACCGGGCAGGCCCGGCGAAGGGGACATCGTGTTCCGTGTCGGGGAAGTGGCCGTGCCCCGCTATTCGGACACGGCGCCGGTGCCCGGAGCCGTCGGGGCGATAAGGTCGGCCTGCCTTTACGCAGGCACGGGCGTGGGAGAGATCGCGGCCGTCGAGCCGGCGGACGAGCTGGTCCGGCGGCTCTGGCGCGAGGCGGAAGCGGCCGATGGCGGGAGGATGAATTGAGCGCCTTCCTGTCCGGCCTGCTGCGCCTGAGGCGCGGCCCCTGGGAGCTGGTCGCCACCGTGCTGATCGCCCTTGGCGTCTTCATGCTGATGCAGCCCTTCGCGATGTGGATGTTCACCTACAGCTTCGTCGTCACGCTGACGGGGACGGTCATGTTCATCATCGTCAGCCATTTCCCGGAGTGACGATGGCCGAGATCGTCATCCGCAACCTCCGCAAGGAATTCGGCGCCTTCACCGCCGTGCAGGGTTCGACCTTCACGGTAAGGGACGGCGAGTTCTTCATGCTGCTCGGCCCCTCGGGCTGCGGCAAGACGACGACCTTGCGGATGATCGCGGGGCTGGAACTGCCGACCTCGGGCGAGATCCTGATCGGCGGCGAGGACGTGAGCCGGAAGCCAGCAAGCCAGCGCGACATCGCCATGGTCTTCCAGATGTTCGCGCTCTATCCGCACATGAACGTGCGCAAGAACATCAGCTATCCGCTGGTGAGCCAGGGCATGGCGCGGGCGGAGATCGCAGCCAAGGTCGACGAGGTGGCGGGGATCCTGGGGATCCGGCACCTTCTGGACAAGGGCGTGGGCGGCCTGTCGGGCGGCGACCGGCAGAGGGTGGCGCTGGCCCGGGCCATCGTGCGCCGTCCCGCCGCCTTCATGATGGACGAGCCCCTGGGCGCGTTGGACGCGGAGTTCCGCGAGCACATGGCCGAGGAGCTGCGGGCCCTGCACGACCGGATGGGCGCGACCACGGTCTATGTCACGCACGACCAGCTCGAGGCGATGCAGATGGGCGACAAGATCGTGGTCATGAACCACGGGGTCGTGGAGCAGTTCGGCACGCCGCAGGACATCTACGACCGCCCCGCGACGATGTTCGTTGCCGACTTCATCGGTTCGCCGGCGATGAACTTCCTGCGCTTCGAGGGCAGGCTGCCTGCCGGGGCCGAGGCGGTGACCCTGGGCGGCACGGTCCATGCCGTCCCGCGCCTCGCGGAGGCGGCGTCGGGGCGTCTGGTTCTGGGCGTCCGGCCGGAGCACGTCCGGCTTGACGACGCGGCCCCCTACCGCGCCCGCGTCGTGGCCACGGAATACCTGGGGACGACCCAGATCATCACGCTCGACACCCCGGACGGGCAGCTGAAGGCCCGGGCGCCTGCGGCGCTTCCGGCGCGGGTGGGCGACATGACGGGGCTGACGTTCAACCCGCAGACGGTGACGCTGTTCGACGAGGCGACGGGGCGCGCGCTGCGGTCGGCCCTGCACGAGGGGGGCGGCTGATGGCCCGTGTCACCCTGTCCGGCGTCACCCGGCGTTTCGGCGCGATCACCGCCTGCGACGACGTGTCGCTGACCATCGCGGACGGCGCCTTCGTGGTGCTGCTGGGGCCCACGGGCGCGGGCAAGACGACGCTCCTGCGGCTGGTGGCGGGGCTCGAGCGACCGGACGCGGGGGACATCCGCATCGGCGAGCGCAGCGTGGTGAACGACACGCCGGCGCAGCGCGACGTGGCGATGGTGTTCCAGCAGTACTCGCTCTATCCCCACATGACGGTGCGCGAGAACCTGGCCTTCCCGCTGCGCTCGCCCGTGCTGAGGACGCCGCCCGAGATCGTGGCCCGGAAGGTGAGCGAGGTGGCGGAGGTCCTGCGCATCGCACACAAGCTGGACAACAAGGCGACGCAGCTTTCGGGCGGCGAGATGCAGCGCGTCTCGATCGGGCGGGCGCTGGTGCGTTCGCCGTCGATCTTCCTGATGGACGAACCCCTGTCGTCGCTGGACGCCAAGCTGCGGGCCGAGCTGCGGATCGAGCTGAAGCGCATCCACCACGACCTCGGGGCGACGCTCCTCTATGTCACGCATGACCAGATCGAGGCGATGACGATGGCGAGCCATGTCGGCGTGCTGGATCACGGCAGGCTGGTGCAGTTCGGGACCCCGCGCGAGATCTACGAGAACCCGGTCAGCCTTTATGTCGCGCAGCGCCTGGGAACGCCGCGCATCAACATCCTGCCTGCCGGCCTGTTCGGCGCCGGTCCCCGCGGGGCGGCGAGCATCGGCCTGCGGCCCGAGCACATCAGGCAGGGAGAGGGGCACGAGACGCGCGTCGTCAGGGTCGAGCATCTTGGCGACCAGACGCGGCTGCACCTGGATTTCCAGGGCCATCCGATCGTCACGCTGACCGATGTCCATTCGACGGCCGTTGCCGGCCAGACGATCCGCATCACCCCACACAACCCGCTCTACTTCGACGCCGCGGGCGCGCGCGTCGGCTGACCTGAAGGAGGAGACCGGCATGGCCATCCCCGCGGCGCAATTCATCAACACCAAGGAATCGCTGGTCACCGAGGCGATCGACGGGCTTCTGCGGACCGGCGGCGGGCGGCTGGCGCGTCTGGACGGCTATCCGCATATCCGGGTCGTGGTGCGGACGGACTGGGACAAGTCGAAGGTGGCGCTGGTCTCGGGCGGCGGCTCGGGGCACGAGCCGAGCCATGCGGGCTTCGTGGGCCAGGGGATGCTGACGGCCGCGGTCTGCGGCGACGTCTTTGCCTCGCCCTCGGTCGATGCCGTGCTGGCGGGCATACTGGCCGTGACGGGCCGGGCCGGATGCCTGCTTATCGTGAAGAACTATACCGGCGACCGGCTGAACTTCGGCCTTGCGGCCGAGCGGGCGCGGGCCTTCGGCCTGAAGGTCAGCATGGTCATCGTCGACGACGACGTGGCCCTGCCCGACCTGCCGCAGGCGCGCGGCGTGGCCGGAACCCTGTTCGTGCACAAGATCGCCGGTGCGCTGGCCGAGCGGGGGGCGGACCTGGATACCGTGACGGCGGCGGCCCAGCGGGTGATCAACGGCGTCGTCTCGATCGGCATGAGCCTGGACACCTGCACGGTGCCGGGCAGCCCCAAGGAACACCGCATCGCCCCGGGAAAGGCAGAGCTGGGGCTGGGGATCCACGGCGAGGCGGGCATCGAGCAGGTCGAGTTCTCGAGCGCGCGGCAGGCTATGGAGATGGTGGTGGACCGGCTGGCGCCGCATATCGGTGCGGGGCCCCATGTCGCGCTGCTGAACAACCTGGGTTCGACGACGCCCCTGGAGATGGCGGTGCTGGCCGAGGAACTGGTCAGGTCGCGGATCGGCCGCCAGATCAGGTCGATGGTCGGGCCCGCGCCGCTGATGACATCGCTGGACATGCAGGGATTCTCGGTCTCGCTGCTGCCGCTGTCGCCCGAGGACGAGGAGGCGCTGGCCGCGCCCGTGGCGCCCCATGCCTGGCCGGGCTGCCTGCCGGTCGGGAACCCGGCAGTCCTGCCCCTGCCCGACGGCCTTGCGCCGATCCAGCCCCTCGCCTCGCGCGATCCGGCGACCCAGGCCTTCCTGACGCGCTGCTGCGACATCCTGATCGGGGCGGAGGCGGCGCTGAACGCACTTGACGCGAAGTCGGGCGACGGGGACACGGGCACGACCCTGGCCGGCGCAGCCCGTGCCCTGAAGGGCGCGATGGAGCGGCTGCCGCTTGCCGACCTGACGCAGCTCTACCGGGCGATCGGGCAGGAGCTGAGCCAGACGATGGGCGGATCGTCCGGGGTGCTGCTGGCCATCTTCTTCGCGGCGGCGGGCGATGCATCGGCCTCCGGACAGGACGCGATCGGGGCGCTGAAGGCGGGGCTGGACCGGGTGCAGCAGGTCGGCGGCGCGCGGCCCGGCGACCGCACGATGGTCGATGCGCTGCTGCCGGCCCTGGAGGCGCTGCCCGGCGGGCTGGCAGCCGCGGCACGGGCGGCGCGCGAGGGCGCGGACGCGACCGCGCGGATCACCCGGGCCAAGGCCGGGCGCGCGAGCTACATCGCGGAGGCGAAGCTTGCCGGGCACAACGACCCGGGCGCCGAGGCCGTGGCCCGGCTTCTGGAGGGGCTGGCAGGGTGAGGGCCGCCCTTGCCACGCTGGTCCTGGCGGCCGGTCCGGCCCTTGCCGGCGACGGCGACGGCGACGCCCTGCCGGAGGGGGCGACATACATCATCCAGCTCACCTCGTCGCAGTACGCAAGCGGGCTTGGTGAATTTCTCGTCCCGCCGCTGACAAGGGCCTTCGGCAGGACCTCGCTGACCTACCGGGGCGGGCCCGGCGCGGACCTCGTCGCCACCGTGGAGCACAGCTACGACTCGGGAAGCTGGCACGGCACGGGGGCGGGCAGGATCTGGCTTCACGACACCGCCGTCACGGTGGGCCTGTCGCCCGCCGACATGGACGTGGAACCCGAGGGCAGGCTGAGCCCGGCCTTCTCGGTCTCGGCGCGCCTGCTGACGCCCGATGCCGACCGGGAGGACGAGATCGTCTGCCTGATCGGGCTGGCGGTGCGCGAACTGGCGCGGCGCTACCGGCCAGAGGGTCACGTCACGGTCGACGGATCGGGCTGCGCGCGGCCGGGATGACCGCCGCTTAGGCGGGACTTCACCCTTCGCTGTCAAGCTGCCGTGCCGGAAGACCGGGACGGGGCCGCGATTGGGCAGTCTGATCCATGTGACGACGCTGACGCAGGGCGGCCTGGGGACGGGCGCGCGCGTCGGCGACCTTGCCGTGGCCGCCGGGCAGGGCGGACCCGTGCTGATCGCGGCGGCGCAGCCAGGATTCGGCCTCTTCAGCCTTTTCCTGTCGCCGGGGGCGGCGGCTTCACCTGCGGGGACGCTGGCCTATCCGGCGGGCGCCGATGTGCTTGGCACGGCCAGCCTGACGATCCTTCAGTCGGCGGCGTCCACGCTGGCCCTGCCGGCGGGGCGCTTTCCGGCCGAGGCCTGGGGGGCCGTCGTGCAGGCGGGCGGCGCGCTGGGACCCGGCGTCACGCTGCCGGATGGCGCGGGACCCGGGGGCGACGTGCGCGCCTTTGCCCTGGCCGACGCAGGCGGTGCAGGCTGGCTTTACGGCGCACTCGCGGACGGAACGCTGGGGGCATGGCGCTTCGACGCCACGGCCGCGACGCTGCACTGGCTGGGCGCCGTGCCGGGCGCAGAGGCGACCGCCCTGCGTGCCGTCACGATCGGCGGCGAGGCGTGGCTCTTCACCGCCTCGGCGACGGCCGACGCGATGGCGGCATGGCGCGTCGGCCCCGACGGCGTGCTTCAGGCGGCCGGCAGTCTGGGCGCGGCGCAGGGCCTGGGGATCGACGCCCCGACTTCGGTGAGCACGGTCACCGTCGCCGGCGAGACCTATGCCGTGCTCGGGAGTGCGGGCACATCCTCGATCACGCTGGTCGCGCCGGGCCCCGCCGGCCTGATCCCGACCGATCATGTGAACGACAGCCGCGACACACGCTTTCAGGGCGCGACGGCGATCGCCACGGTCAGCATGGGCGACCGCGCCTGGATCGCCGCGGGCGGGGCCGATGACGGGTTCAGCCTGTTCCAGGTGCTGCCCGGGGGGCGGCTTCTGCTGGTGGGCACGGTCGAGGACAATCTGGACCTGCCGTTGCAGGACGTGGGCGCGATCGCGGCGGTGGCCGTGGGAAGCGAGATCCAGATCTTCGTCGCCTCGGCCTCGGCGGGCGGCATCGCGCAGTTCCGCTTCGATCCGGGCCCTGCCGGCCTGACCCTCAGGGCAACGGGGGCCGGTGGCGCCCTTTCCGGCGGCGCGGGCAACGACATCCTGGCCGGTGGCGCGGGGGCGGACTTCTTGTCGGGCGGCGACGGCGACGACATCCTGATCGACGGGGCCGGAGCGGACACGATGATCGGCGGGGCGGGGCGGGATGTCTTCGTCCTTCTGGCCGATGCGGCGGCGGACCGGATCGAGGGATTCGACCCGGCCGAGGACCGGCTGGACCTTTCGGACTGGCCGCTTCTGCAGGACGCCGCGCAGCTTGCGGTGACGCCGACGGCGACGGGCGCCATCCTGACCTACGGACAGGAGACGCTGACCATAGTGTCGGCCGCGGGCCGGCCGCTGACGGCGGCGGACTTCGCGACGGGATCCGTGCTGAACCTTCCGCGGTCACCCTCGCAGCTTGTCCTGGACGGCCGCCGCCCGGCCCCGACTGCCGGCCCCGACCGTCTGACCGGGACGCTGTTTCCGGACCGGATCGAGGGGCTCGACGGCGACGACACGCTGGCCGGCTGGCTGGGGGACGACACGCTGGACGGCGGCAGCGGCGACGACTGGCTGGACGGCGGGCCGGGGGCCGACCTGCTTGTCGGCGGGCCGGGGCGCGACACGGCGGACTATGCATCGGCAAGGTCCGGCGTGACGGCGGACCTGTCCGGGCAGACGGCCGGGGCCGGGGATGCGGCGGGCGACGTCTTCTCGGGCGTGGAGAACCTGCGGGGCAGCGGCTTTGCCGACCGGCTGGCGGGGGACGGGCTGGCCAACCTGATCCTGGGCGGCGCGGGCAACGACACGCTCGCGGGCGGGGCCGGCGACGACAGCCTTTCGGGCGGCGAGGGCGCGGACCGGCTGGAGGGCGGGGACGGGTTCGACACGGCTGTCCACGCGGGGGCGCCCGCCGGGGTGCTGGCGGACCTGCTCAACCCGGCGCGGAACACCGGCTGGGCGGCGGGCGACAGCTACGTCTCGATCGAGGGGCTGGCGGGGACGGGCTTCGGCGACGACCTGCGCGGGGATGCCGGGCACAACCTGCTTGACGGGGGCGGCGGCGTGGACTGGCTGACGGGGCGCGCGGGCAACGACACCCTGCTTGGCGGGGACGGCAACGACAACCTCGCCGGCGGGCCGGGGGCGGACATCCTGGACGGCGGCGCGGGGTTCGACAGGGCGCTCTACGGCGATGCGACCGCCGGGGTCACCGCGGATCTGGCCGATGGCTCGCTCAATGCCGGCGGGGCGCTGGGCGACATCTTCCGGTCGATCGAGGGACTGCGCGGGTCGAACTTCGCCGACGACCTGCGCGGGGACGGGCAGGCCAATGTCCTGGACGGCGGGGCCGGGAACGACCTGCTGTCGGGCCGTGGCGGCAACGACCAGCTGATCGGGCGGGCCGGGGCCGACACGCTGGACGGCGGCGAAGGCAACGACGTGCTGTTCGGGGGCGCGGGTGCCGACCTGCTGGTCGGCGGCGCGGGGACGGACAGGGCCAACTATGCCGATTCGACCGCCCCCGTGGTGGCCGACCTGCTGGACCCTTCGCGGAACACGGGCTTCGCGGCCGGCGACAGCTATGTCGGGATCGAGAACCTCCAGGGCTCGGTCGCGGGGGATCTCCTTTGTGGCGACGACGGCCCCAACATGATCAATGGCGGCAAGGGAGACGACCGGATCGAGGGGCGCGGCGGCAACGACTTCCTGATCGGGCTGGAGGGGAACGACACGCTGTGGGGCGGCGCGGGCGCGGACCTGCTTCACGGCGGCGCAGGGGCGGACCGGTTCCTCTTCGGGCGCGGGGACGGCGCGGACCGCGTGCTGGACTTCGTGCCCGGCGAGGACCGGCTGGTGCTGTCGGCGACCCTTCCGGGCGTGGCCGGACTGAGCGGGGCGGAGATCGTGGCGGCCTTCGCCAGGACGATCCCCACCGGGGTCTGGTTCGACTTCGGCGGCGGCGACACGCTGTTCGTCAAGGGCATCGCCGATGCGGGGCTGCTGTCGGCCGCCATCGACATCACCTAGGGACGGACGGGTCAGACCCTGCCGAGCCAGGCCGCCAGCCGCAGCGACAGGTCCCCCGCGTGCGTCTGGCGGTAGAGCCCGGCCCTGTCCAGCGCCCGCAGGGCAGGCCAACCCGACAGGTCCGCGAGCGCGCAGAAGCCGTCGAGCGCGGCGCGCGCCTCGGCGGACAGGAGGTCGCGCAGGGCCGCCAGGGCCAGCCGGTTCTGCCGGTTCCAGGCCGCGAAGCGCCCCGCGACCAGGCCGCGCGCACGCACCATCCGGGCGCGCCAGCCGGCATTCGCGCCGACGAGGTTGGCGCCGTGCTGGCGGTAGAGGAGCCGGGGCACGGGATCGTGCAGCACGGCCCCGCCCGCCCCGCTGACGAGCTGGTAGAGCCACCAGTCATGCGCCGCGGGTTCGACCCCGGCCGTTCGGAGCCTGCGCGCCGCCGCCGCAGCCAGCCCGGCAGCCGCCGCCGGCAGGACCATCGTGTTGCCGCCGGCGACGTTCTGGACGAGGGCATTGCGGAAGCCGAGCGGCCGGTGGGGGCAGGGCGAGAGCGCATAGGGGCGCAGGAGCGCATCCGTCACCACCGTCCGCGCACCGTAGAGCGCAAGTCCGCCGCAGGGGCCGAGGGCACGGATGGCAGCGCCGAGCTTCGCCGGGAACCAGACGTCGTCCTGATCGGCGAGGGCGACGAAGTCGGCCCCGCCGTCCCATCCGGCGAGCAGCGAAAGGAAGTTCGCCGTCGCCCCCCGCCCCGGGCCGCGGACGAGGCGCACCCGCCCTGCACCGGCCCTGTGGGCGAAGGCCTCGACCAGGGCCGCCGTGTCGTCGCGGGATCCGTCGTCGCTGACCGTGAGCGACCAGGCGCGATGGTCCTGCGCGAGGATCGAATCGAGCTGCGCCGGCAGGAAGCGCGCCCCCTCATGCGCGGCAAGCAGGATGTCGACCCGGGGCGCATCCCTCACCGGCGGCCACCTCGCCGCCGGACCGCCGCCGCCCCGAGGGTGCAGAGGGCGAGGGCGATCCCGCCCGCGTAGGTCAGCGAGACGGCCCCGGCCTCGTCGACGCCATAGAAGGCTGCCCGCATCAGCCCGACAGGATGGGTCAGCGGATTGAGCCAGAAGGCGAGCCGCAGGTCCTGCGGCATGGAATCGATGCTGAAGAGGATGCCCGAGACAAGGAACAGCGGCCGTGTCACGACCGACCAGACGTGTCGCCAGACCGGCGCGGCATCCGCGATCGCGGCGTTGGCAAGGCCGAGGCCGGCACCGAGGGCGGCCGCAAGCCCCAGGGATGCGAGGAAGAGGCCGGGGTCGACCGGCCCCTGCGGCCCGACGAGGGCGAGGAGTCCGGCGAAGACGCCGGCCGCGACCCCGGCCAGCACGAGCGCGTCGAGGACGAGCCGCGCGAGAACGGCATCGAGCGGCCGCACGACGGGGAAGACGGACAGGCCGGCATTCTGCTGCATCGCCGCCATGCCGGCCCCGGCCAGCGTCGTCACCATCAGGAACGGGAGCAGGCCGGTGGCGTAGAAGAAGGCGAAGCTGTCGCCCGCCGGCGGTGCGCGGACGATCAGGCCGAAGGCGAGGCTCAGCGCCGCGATCCCGCCCGCAGGCTCGGCGAAGGCCCAGAGGATCCCGCCGCGTGCCGCCCCGAAGCGGGCCGCCGTCTCGCGCAGGCAGAGTGCGGCGAGCACGCGCAGGCGGCGCGGGCGGGGCGGCAGGGGCGCGGCGAGGGCATCGGTCATGCGACGGGGTTGTGGCCCGGCTTCGGCTAATGCCCGATTAACCGTCGCCGCCTAGGCTGCGCCCATGCCCGAGGCCCTTCCCTTTCCGCAGCCCGTCCCCTTCCCGCTCTCCGAACCGCGGGAGCGCAGGGCGCCGGAGGCGCGACCCCGGCCGCGCCTCCGCCGCATCGCGGTCCTGGGGCTGCTTGTCGGCCTTTTCGCCGCCCCGGTCGCGGCCGCGTCCGTCTACCTGTTCCTGCTTGCCGGGGACCGCTATCGTTCGGAGGCGGCCTTCTCCGTCCGCTCGCAGGAATCCGCGGCCCCCGGCCCCGGCCTGCTTGGCGCGATCGCCGGCCTGGGCGGCGGATCGGCGACCGACGCCGAAATCCTCTACGACGTGCTGCGCAGCCGCTCCATGGCGGACCGGATCGACCGGCGCCTCGACCTGCGTGCGATCTTTGGCCGCGTGCCAGGCGACCTCGTCTTCGCACTCGCGGCGGATGCGACGGCCGAGGATCTGGCCCGTCACTGGCGGCGCGCCGTGCGGGTGACGCTGGACCGGCAGGCCGGGATCCTGTCGGTCACGGCGGATGCCTTCACGCCCGAGGAGGCGCAGGCGATCACCGCCGCGCTTCTGGACGAGAGCGTGCGCATCGTGAACGACCTTTCGGCACAGGCGCGGGCGGACGCGGTGCGCTTCGCTGCGGCCGACCTCGCCCGGGCCGAGCAGGTCCTGCGCGAGACGCGGGCCAGACTGGCGGCGTTCCGGCGCGCGCACCGGATCGTCGATCCCTCGGCCGACGCGGCCGGGCAGATGGGTGTCGTCTCGACCCTGGAGCAGGACCTCGCGCAGGCCCTGATCGAGCGGGACATGCTGGCGGCCTATGCCGATCCGGGCGACCACCGCGTGGTCCAGGCCGACCGGCGGATCGCGGCGATCCGGTCGCGGATCGAGGCCGAGCGTGGCGCACTCGGCGCGGCGGCGGGCGACGAGGCCCTGCCCGAGATCCTGTCGGGCTACGAGGCGCTGCTCACCGACCTGGAATTCGCCCAGGCCGCCTATACCCAGGCGCTGGGCACCGTTTCCGCGGCCGAGGCCGAAGCCCGGCGCCAGACCCGATACCTTGCGACGCATATCGCGCCGACGCGCCCGGAGACGGCAGAATACCCGCAGCGCTGGACGAGCCTCGGCCTTGTCGTCGTCTTCGCGGCCCTGGCCTCTGCGCTGGCCTCGGTCACCGTCTACAGCCTTGGCGACGGCCGCGGGGCGGGATGATCCGGTTCGAGCATGTCGCCATGGCCTTTCCGGCCCGGCACGGGCGGCGCGTGCTGTTCCGGGACCTGTCGCTGACCCTTCCGGCGGGATCGCGCGTCGGCGTCCTCGGGGCGAACGGGGCGGGGAAATCGACGCTGCTCGCCCTGGCGGCAGGCACGCTGCGCCCGACCGCCGGACGGGTCGTGGCGGCGGGCATGGTGTCGTGGCCCATGGGATTCGCCGGCGGATCGGCACCGGACATGACGGGGCGGCAGACCGCGCGCTTCGTCGCGCGGATCTACGGCGTGCCGACGGCGGAGTTCGAGGCCCATGTCGCGGAGTTCGCCGAACTCGGCAGCTTCCTCGACATGCCGTTGCGCACCTATTCCACGGGGATGCGCGCGCGCCTCGCCTTCGCCATGTCGACGGGCATCGCCTTCGACTGGTACCTCGTGGACGAGATCACGGCGGTCGGCGACGCCGCCTTCCGGCAGAAGTCGCTTGCCGCCTTCCGCGGGCGGCTGGCGGGTGCGGGGCTGCTGATGGTCTCGCACGCCATGCCGGCGCTGCGCGAGTTCTGCACCTCGGGCCTTGTCGTGGGCGGGGGATCGGCCCGCTTCTTTGCCGACATCGGCGAGGCGATCGCGGCGCATTCCGCCGCCGTGGCCTGAGGCGGGAACCCGCCGCAACCGTGCGACCGCGCGGCCGCAGGGCGCCGGCCGGCCGGACGCCGCCGCCGGCGTCCGGCGCGGGGGGCAGGATCCGGGATGCGCGAGATGCGCGATCAGTCGGCTTCGGCCAGAAGGGCGCGCAGGTCGAGACGCTCGGTCACCATGGCGAGCTCTCCATCGGGCCGGCGCGGCCAGTCCGCCTCGTCCCTGTCGCGGTAGAGCTCGACCCCGTTGCCGTCGGGATCACGCAGGTAGATCGCCTCGCTGACACCGTGGTCCGAGGCCCCCTCGAGCGGCCAGCCGGCCTCGACCAGGCGCTTGAGGACCTGCGCGAGATCCTTGCGCGACGGGTAGAGGAAGGCGGTGTGATAGAGGCCGGTATGTCCGGGTGCGGGCGGGGTTCCGCCCTTCGATTCCCATGTGTTGAGCCCGATGTGGTGATGGTAGCCGCCGGCCGAAAGGAAGGCGGCCTGCGTGCCGTAGCGCTGCATGACGGCGAAGCCGAGGATGCCGTGGTAGAAGGCGATCGCCCGGTCGAGATCGGCGACCTTGAGATGGACGTGGCCGATCCGCGCCGCTGCGGGGGCGGTATAGGCGGGCGTGCTTGAAGTCGTGGTCATTCTCGCCTCCTCGGGAGTACGGGAGAGAGATACAGCCCGTGCGTCACCGCTGCAATTGCAAGGCAGAGCGCCGCACTTGTGCGCAATCGCACAGAAGCCGCCGGAGCCTGCCGCGACAGGGGGCGCCTTGCATGGCGCGCGCCGGGGCCGAAATCGGGGCCGAAATCGGGGCCGAGGCCGGGGGCGGCAGGCCGCGGGGGCGCCACCGGAGGGCGGCCCGTCGGGCCTGTCCTCAGCGCGAGCGGATCATGCCGACGATGTCGAGGGTGCGCTCGAGGATGGGCCGGGCGATCGCCTCGGCCCGCGCGGCCCCGTCCCCGAGGATGCGGTCGATCCCGGCCGGATCGGCCATCAGGCGCTTCATCTCCCGCGAGATGGGCGCGAGGCGCGAGACGGCGAGGTCGGCCAGGGCCGGCTTGAAGGTGCCGAACCCCCTGCCGGCGAATTCCGCCACGACGGCCTCGGGGGTCGAGCCTGCGAGGGCGGCGTAGATGTTGACGAGGTTGCGCGCCTCGGGTCGTCCGGCGAGGCCCTCGAGAGAGTCAGGCAGCGGCTCGGGATCGGTCCTGGCCTTGCGGATCTTCTGCGCGATCGTGTCGGCATCGTCGGTCAGGTTGATCCGGCTCTGGTCCGAGGGATCGGACTTCGACATCTTGCGCGTCCCGTCGCGCAGGCTCATCACCCGGGTCGCGGGGCCCTCGATGACCGGCTCGATGACCGGAAAGAAGTCCACCCCGTAATCGTGGTTGAACTTGATCGCGATGTCGCGGCAGAGCTCGAGGTGCTGCTTCTGGTCCTCGCCCACCGGCACCATCGTGGCATGGTAGACAAGGATGTCGGCCGCCATGAGCGAGGGATAGGCGAAGAGCCCGAGCGAGGCGGCCTCGGCGTTCCTGCCGGCCTTGTCCTTCCACTGGGTCATGCGGCTCATCCAGCCCATGCGTGCGACGCAGTTGAAGATCCAGCCGAGTTCGGCATGGGCCGATACCTGCGACTGGTTGAACAGGATCGATCGCGCGGGGTCGATCCCGGCCGCCATGAAGGCCGCCGCCGCCTCGCGCGTCTGTTCCCTGAGGCGGACAGGGTCCTGCCAGACGGTGATCGCATGGAGGTCGACGAGGCAGTAGATGGTCTCGATCCCCTCGTCCTGTTTCTCGACGAAGCGCTTCAGCGCGCCGAGATAGTTGCCCAGCGTCAGACCGCCCGAGGGCTGGATGCCCGAAAAGATGCGGGGGGTGAACTTCGGGGCGGTCATGGGGGCCTCGGACTGGATATCGGCGCCGCGACCGCTTATCGCTGGCCCCGACAGCCGTCAATGCGCGAGAGCCAGGGATGCAGGACAGTCACCACGCGTCGCCCTTGAACCCCCTGCCCCTCGTCGTCTGGATCCTGATCCTGCCCGTCGCGGCGATGGAGATCGTGCTGTCGCTCGCCGATGCGGGCCTCGTCGGCGGGCCGGCAGGCATCGGCTGGCGCAACGACGCGCTGCAGCGTTTCGCCCTGTCGCCGGAGATGCTGGACCGGATGATCGCGGCGAACGAATGGCCGCGCGACTACCTGCAGCGCTTCCTGACCTATCCGGTCGTGCACGGAGGCTTCGTCCATGCGATGTTCACGATCGTCTTCCTTGCGGCGATCGGGAAGATGGTGGGCGAGGTCTTCAGGGCCTGGGCCGTGCTGGCCGTGTTCTTCGGCGCGACCGTCGCGGGCGGGCTGGCCTATTCGCTGATCCCCGGCATCCGCTATGCCCTCTACGGGGCCTATCCGGGGGTCTACGGGCTGATCGGCGCGCTGACCTTCATCCTGTGGGCGCGGCTCGCGGCCCAGAACGCCAACCGCTACCGCGCCTTCACGCTGATCGGCACGCTGATGCTGATCCAGCTGGTCTTCGCCATCTTCTTCGGGGCCAATCCCCACTGGACGGCCGATGTCACGGGTTTCGCGGCAGGGTTCGGCCTGTCGTTCCTTGTCGGACCCGGCGGACCGGCGCATCTGCTGCAGCGGATCAGGCAGAGATAGGCCGCGCCGCACCGCGGGAGGGGCGGGGCGATGCGGTTTGCAAACCGCATCGCCCATGCCGCCGGCAGGCGGCATGGGCAACGGGCCTTGCAAGGCCCGTCCCCTACCGCCCGAGCCCGCCCTTCAGGTCGGCCCGCGTCAGCGCCCCGAGGGCGAGGGCGGCACCGCCATAGCTGGCCATCCCGCCCGCGACGAGCGCCAGCAGCGCCCAGTAGCGGTGCCCGGCAGCACCCAGGGCAGGCGCGAGCAGCCAGGACAGGCCGGCCAGCACCGCCGCCATCACGGCCGTCGCCATCGCGATGCGCGGCAGCCTGTGCCGGAAACGGTCGTCCATCCGAGCCGCCGGACCCATGCCGCGCGCCCCCCACCAGAGCTGCGCCGTCATGATCCAGCCCGACAGCGTGGTCCCGATCGCCGCAGCGATGAAGCCAAGCCAGAAGGCCAGACCGACCGCCAGGAGTGCGTTGACCAGCATCGACCACAGGGCGAAGCGGAAGGGGGTGCGCGTGTCCTCACGCGCGAAGTAGAGGGGCTGGAGCACCTTCTGCATGACGAAGGCGGGCAGCCCCAGGCCATAGACGGCCAGCGCGAGCGCCGTCGGCGCGGTGTCGGACGGCAGGAATTCGCCGCGCTCGAAGAGCACCGATATGAGCGGGACGGCGATGACGACCAGGGCGGCGGCGGCGGGCATCGTCAGGAAGAGGGCGAATTCCATCGCCCGCGACAGCGCGTGGCGGGACCCGCCCTCGTCCCCGGCCTTCAGCCGCCGCGACAGGTCGGGGAGAAGGACGATGCCTATCGCGATGCCGACAACGCCCAGCGGCAGCTGGTAGAGACGGTCGGCATAGCTGAGCCAGGCGATGGCGCCGTCGAAGAAGGACCCCACCTGCCGGCCCACGAGGAGGTTGATCTGGACGACACCCCCGGCCATCACCGCCGGCACCGCGATGAGAAGCAGGCGGCGCAGGTCCGGCGTCATGCGCGGGCGCCGCAGCCGCAGCGGAAAGCCCATGCGGGCCGCCGCCCACCAGACGAGCGCAAGTTGCGCCGCCCCGGTGACCGGCGTTGCCCAGGCCATCGTCAGGCCCATGTCCCACCCGGCACGGTCGGCCCAGAGCATCGCCGCGATGAAGATGACGTTGAGAAGCACGGGCGCAGCCGCCGCGGCGACGAAGCGGCCACCGGCGTTGAGCAGGCCGGAGAACAGCGCCGTGAGCGAGATGAGCCAGATATAGGGAAAGGTGATGCGCCCGAAGGTCGTGGCAAGGCCGAGCCGTTCGTCGCCGGCAAAGCCCGCCGCCTGGAGCAGGACGAGCCAGGGCATGAAGGCGATCGCCACGACGGACACGCAGATGACGAGGAAGCTGAGGCCTGCCATGGCATCCTCGGCGAAGCCCTTGGCATCCTCGCCGCCCTCGAGCTTCTTCGAGAAGAGGGGCACGAAGGCGGTGTTGAATGCCCCCTCGCCGAAGAAGCGGCGGAACATGTTGGGCAGCGAGAAGGCGACGAGGAAGGCCTCGGCTACCGGACCGGTGCCGAGATAGGCCGCCATCATCACGTCGCGCACGAATCCGGCGATCCGGCTGACCAGCGTCCAGAAGCCGACGGTGACGAACCCCCGGACGAGGCGGATCGGCTGCATCAGCCCTGCGCCCTTTCGGCCCCTTCGGCGATGGCCTGGCGCAGCTTGCGTTCCAGCGCGTCGCGCTTGGCCTGGGTATGGAGCTTCAGCCCGAACATGTCCTTGACGTAGAAGGTGTCGACCACTTGCGCCCCATAGGTCGCGATCACCGCCGAGGCAATGTAGATGTTGTTGGCCGCGAGGGTCCGCGTCAGGTCGTAGAGCAGCGCCGGGCGGTCGCGCGTGTCGACCTCGATGATCGTGTAGATCTCCGAGCCCTCGTTGTCGAAGGTGATGGAGGTCGGAAAGCGGAACTCGCGTTCGCGCTTCCTGATCCGGTCCCGGTCGCGGAAGGCGTCACGTGCGACGATCTCGCCCTTCAGGGTCTTCTCGATCATCGTCCGCAGGCGCGGCAGGCGGCTTTCCTCGTAGGGGTGGCCGTCGGCATCCTGCACCCAGAAGACCGCCGTCGCGTAGCCGTCCTTGGAGGTGTAGGTGCGCGCGTCAACGACATTCGCGCCGACAAGCGCCAGCGCCCCGGCGAGGCGCGAGAAGATGCCCGGATGGTCCGTCAGGGCGAAGCAGGCGCGCGTGGCATCATGCGCCGCGTCCTGCTTGACGTCGACGCGGATCGTGTCGTCGGGGATGCCCTTGAGGAGGCGGGCGAAGACGGCGTGGGTCTCGGTCGAGAGGCCCTGCCAGTAGGGATCGTAGTGGCGCTGGGTCTCGTGGCGCAGGTCGCGGGGATCCCAGTCGGGAAGGGCGGCGCGCAGGGCGCGGCGTGCCTCGTCCACACGGTTCTCGCGGTTGACCTGTTCGAGGCCGCCTTCCAGTGCCTCGGCGGTCAGGGTGTAGAGGCGGCGCAGCAGCATCGCCTTCCAGTTGTTCCATGTGCCGGGTCCGACCCCGCGGATGTCGCAGACCGTCAGGACGGTCAGCAGGTCGAGCCGGCGCCGGGTCTTCACCGCCTTGGCGAAGTCGCGCACCGTGCGCGGGTCGCCGATGTCGCGCTTCTGCGCCATGTCGGACATGAGCAGGTGGTAGCGGACGAGCCATTCGACGGTCTCGCTTTCCTCCTCGTCGAGGCCGAGGCGCGGCGCGAGGCGGCGGGCGACCTGGGCGCCGTAGACCGAGTGGTCCTCGGGGCGGCCCTTGCCGATGTCGTGCAGGAGGAGCGCGACATAGAGGACGCGCCGGTTCACGCCTTCGGCCAGGATGCGGCTGACGACGGGCAGATCGGTGACAAGCTCGCCCCGCTCGATCTGGGCAAGCTGCGAGACGCACTGGATGATGTGCTCGTCCACCGTGTAGTGGTGGTAGACGTTGAACTGCATCATCGCCACGACCGGTTCGAAATCCGGGATGAAGGCGGCGAGCACGCCGAGCTCGTTCATCCGGCGCAGCGCCCGTTCGGGATTGCCGTGCTGGAGGAGCAGGTCGAGGAAGAGGCGGTTCGCCTCGGGGCTTTCGCGCATGGCGTCGTCGATCAGGTCGAGGTTCGACGCGACGAGGCGCATGGCATCCGGATGGATCAGGAGGCCGGTGCGCAGCCCTTCCCCGAAGATGCCGAGAAGGTTCAGCGGATCGGACAGGAAGGCCGCGGGATCGGCGACGTTGAGGCGCCCCTTGTCGACGCGGTAGCCCGGGCGGACGCGACGGACGCGACGGAGCCTTCCGATCAGACCGGGCGAGGCCTTGACATGGCGCGCCTCGAGTGCGGTCAGGAACACGCGTGTCAGTTCGCCGACGCGGGTCGCGTGGCGGAAGTAGTCCTGCATGAAGTGCTCGACCGCCCGACGCCCGCCGGCATCGCGATAGCCCATGCGCGCGGCCACCTCGACCTGCATGTCGAAGGTGAGCTGGTCCATGGCCCGACCGGCGATCAGGTGCAGGTGGCAGCGGACCGCCCAGAGGAAATCCTCGGCCCGCTGGAAGGTGTCGAGCTCGGCCGCCGTGAGGACGCCGTGGCCGACGAGCTGCTCCGTCCTCTCGACGGGGTAGAGATACTTGCCGATCCAGTAGAGCGTCTGCAGGTCGCGCAGCCCGCCCTTGCCCTCTTTCACGTTGGGTTCGAGGACATAGCGCTGGCCACCCTGACGCTGGTGGCGCGCCGCCCGCTCGGCCAGCTTCGCCTCGATGAAGGCGGGACCGGTGGTCCTGAAGAGGTCCTGCCGCAGGCGGTGTCCGAGCTCGGCCGCCAGCCGGTTGTCGCCGGTGATCCAGCGGTGTTCCAGAAGCGCCGTGCGGATCGTGATGTCCTCGCGCCCGAGGCGCAGGCAGTCCTTCACCGTCCGGCTGGCATGGCCGACCTTCAGCCGCATGTCCCACAGGATGTAGAGCATGGTCTCGATCACGCTTTCGGCCCAGGGCGTGATTTTCCAGGGTGTCAGGAAGAGGAGGTCGATGTCCGAGAAGGGCGCCATCTCGGCGCGGCCATAGCCGCCGACGGCAAGGACGGAGAGCTGTTCGCCGGCGGTCGGGGCGGGAAGCGGATGGAAGATCTCGGTGGCGGCGCGGAAGGCCGCCATCACGATGTCGTCCGTGAGCGCGGCATAGGCCCCGATCGTGGACCGGGCATTGCGCGGATGGTCGGCCAGCCCGGCGGCGATGGCCTCGGCACCCGCCTTGCGATGCTCCGACAGCACCCGGACGACGGCACCGCGCCGCACCCTGTCGTCCTGGCCCGCTGCTGCGGCGGCGCGCAGGTCCGCCCAGAGCTGCCCGCGCCGGTCGGCGTTGTCCGGCGGTCCGGGCGGGTCAGAAACCCGCGCCGCCGAAGCTTCTCGGGGCAGGGTCAAGCACGACCACCTGGTTGTTCTGGATGGTTGCCACGGCGAGGCCGCGTTCGTTGGTGCCGTCCGGCCGCAGCCTGAAGACGCCGTTCACCCCGGCGAAGCCGGAATTCTGCGTCAGGCTGGCCGCCGAGAGGGCGTTGGGGTTGCCCGACCGGACGAGCGCGCCGATCGCGGCGATCCCGTCATAGGCAAGGCCGGCGATCGGATGCGGCGGGGCGCCATAGGCGGCGGTGTAGCGCGCCTCGAACTGGGCTGTGAGGCCCGGATCGGGGATCGCGAACCAGCCGCCCTGGACCCCCGGGAGGGCGAGCGTGCTGGACGGGATGTCCCAGCGCGTCAGGCCGATGAACTGCGTGGTCTGCGGCGACAGGCCGGATTCCGGCAGGAGCTGCGTGAGAAGCGGAAGGGCCCCGGCGGAGTCGGCCGTCAGGAAGACCGAGTCCGCCCCCGAGGCGCGGGCCTTGGCGACGATCCCCGGAACCGCGTTGATGACCCCCTGCTGGGAGAATTCGTACCCGGCCGTCCCCGCGACCGCGACCCCTGCCCGCGCCGCCGCCGCCGCGATCGCGCGCCGGCCGAGATCGCCGGCCGGGCTCTGATCGTGGACGATGAGGACATTGCGCTTGCCGCGGCTTGCGGCGTAGCCGAGCAGGCGGTTTGCGGTGTTCTGGAAGGTCGAGCCCAGGACGAAGACGTTCCGCCCGGCAATGTCGGTGTTGTTCGAGAAGGAAAGGACATTGACGCCGCGGGACGCCACGGCCACGCCGGCGGCGTTGGCGGCATCGGCGAAGACGGGCCCGAGGATGATCTTCGCGCCCTCGTCCACCGCCCTGGTCGCGGCGGCGGCGGCGGCCCTGGGGTCGGCGCCTGTATTGTAGACGCGCAGGTCGATCCTGACGCCCTGCAGGTCGGCCACGGCAAGTTCCGCCGCCTGCCTGAGGCTTTGCGCAAGGACCTCGTCGCCGGAATTGCCCGAGCCCGACGGCAGCAGCAGCGCCACCGGCACGGGCTTGCCGGCATCGACGGCGGGCGACGGCCCGGTCATGCCGACGGGTCCGCAGGCTGCCAGCAGGGACAGTCCGGCCAGCCCGGCCAGGCGGGAAAGCAGGGCACGACGACGCAACGGCACGGAAAACATGATGACGACCCCTTGAACGCAGGCTATCCGGAACGGACCGGACCCTAAGCGGCTTCCGCCGCGAAGTAAACTTTGCATTCCCTGGAGGAAGGCCCTTGGCTGCACCCTCGGAGGCGGACGCCCTGAAGCCGGGTCTCTACCTGGTGGCGACGCCCATCGGCGCGGCGCGGGACATCACGCTCCGCGCGATCGACATCCTGGCGGGCGCGGACATCCTGGCGGCGGAGGACACGCGCAGCCTGCGGCGGCTGATGGAGATCCACGGCATCCCCCTTCGCGGGCGGCGCATCGTGGCCTACCACGATCACAACGGCAGCGCCGTGCGCCCGAAGCTTCTGGCCGCCCTGGCCGAAGGCAGGTCGGTCGCCTATGCCAGCGAGGCGGGGACGCCGCTGATCGCCGATCCCGGCTACGACCTGGCCCGCGAGGCGCGCGCTGCCGGCCACGACGTCCGGGCGGCACCCGGCGCCTCGGCCCTGCTCGCGGCGCTGGCCGTCGCTGGGCTGCCGACCGACCGCTTCCTCTTCGCCGGCTTCCCGCCGAACCGCCGGGGCCGGCGCCGGGACTGGCTGGCGGAGATGAAGGGGATCAGGGCGACGCTGGTGTTCTACGAGGCGCCGGGACGCATTCGTGAAACATTAGCCGACTGTGTGTCATGCTTCGGCGGCACGCGCCCGGCGGCCGTGGCCCGCGAACTGACGAAGCGATTCGAGGAGGTCACGCGCGGATCGCTGGGGGAACTCGCGGCGCTTTGGGCGGAACGCGAAGCCAGGGGGGAATTCGTCGTGCTGGTCGGCTGGAAGGAGGACCGGGCCGTCCCGGACGTCGAAGCCGCGCTGCGGGCCGCGCTTGAATCGATGCCCGTCAGCGAGGCGGCGGCGCGCGTCGCGGCCGAGCTGCACCTGCCGCGGCGGCAGGTCTACCAGGCGGCCCTTGCGTTGGGCAGAGGGCGATGAGACGGCGCCACGGGGCAGTCCGCGCAGCGGCGGGTTCCCTTGCCTGGCGAAGCGGCCTGGCGGCGGAGGACAGCGTGCTGCGCCATTACGAGGGCACGGGGCGGCGCATCGCGGCCCGGCGCTGGCGCGGATCGGCCGGCGAGATCGACCTTGTCGCGGAAGAGGGCGACGGGCTGGTCTTCGTCGAGGTCAAGTCGGCCGACAGCCATGACAGGGCAGCCGAGCGGCTGAGCCGGGGACAGATGGCCCGCATCTATGCCGCGGCCGCCGAATTCCTTTCCGGGCGGCCCGCGGGCCAGGCGACGCCGGTGCGTTTCGACGTGGCGCTCGTGGATTCCGCGGGGCGGATCGAGGTACGCGAGGCGGCATTCGGCCTGGGCTGACGGCCCCGCCGGGGCACCGGGAGCGGCAGGCCGCGCGTGTTGCATCCCGCCGCGGCCTCGGCCAAGACTGCCGCCGGGGCACGCCTGCGGGGAGGGATCATGCCGCTCAAGGTCGCCATCCAGATGGACCCGATCGCCGGGATCAACATCGATGCCGATTCCACCTTCCGCCTGGCCCTCGAGGCCGAGGCGCGCGGCCACAGCCTGTTCTACTACACGCCGGACCGCCTGGCCTATCGCGAGGGCCGCGTGATCGCGCGCGGCTGGCCGCTTTCCGTCCGGCGCGAGAGGGGGAACCACTTCACCCTCGGACCCGAGACCGAGGCCGACCTTGCCGGGATGGATGTCGTCTGGCTGAGGCAGGACCCGCCGTTCGACATGGGCTACATCACGACGACGCATGTCCTGGACCGGATCCATCCCGGAACCCTCGTCGTCAACGATCCATTCTGGGTGCGCAACTCGCCCGAGAAGCTCCTGGTCCTGAACTTTCCGGAGCTGACCCCGCCGACGCTGATCGCGCGCGACCTTGCGACGATCCGCGCCTTCAAGCACCGGCATGGCGACGTGATCCTGAAGCCCCTCTACGGAAACGGCGGCGCGGGCGTGTTCCGGCTCGACCCCGCGGACCGCAACCTCGCCTCCCTGCACGAGCTGTTCACCGGCATCAACCGTGAGCCGCTCATCGTGCAGAAATACGTCCCCGACGTCGTCCGGGGCGACAAGCGGATCATCCTTGTCGACGGCGTGGCGGTGGGCGCGATCAACCGGGTGCCGGCCGAGGGCGAGACGCGATCGAACATGCATGTGGGCGGCCGGCCCGAGCCGACCGTCCTTACCGCGCGCGACAGGGAGATCTGCGCGGCCATCGGCCCGACCCTGCGCGAGAAGGGGCAGATCTTCGTGGGCATCGACGTCATCGGCGACTGGCTGACCGAGATCAACGTGACCTCGCCCACCGGCCTGCAGGAACTGGAGCGTTTCGACGGCACGAACGCGGCGCGGATGATCTGGGAGGCGATCGAGGCGAGACGTTCGGCCGGAAGCGGCTGAGGCGGAGGGCTCAGGCCGCGACCCTGGCCGTCAGCCGGTAGCCCAGCGCCTCGGCGACATGGGGTGCGCCGACGCCGGCCGACCCGTCGAGATCGGCGATCGTCCGGGCCACCCGGAGGACGCGGTGATAGCCCCGCGCCGAGAGACCGAACCGGTCCGCGACCCTGGCCAGCAGGTCGGCACCCGCGGCATCGGGCGTCGCGACATCCTCGAGCAGGCGCCCCTCGCAGTCCGCGTTCACGCGCAGGCCGGGCGTCTCGCGGAAGCGGTGCGCCTGACGGGCACGTGCCTCGGCCACGCGGGCCGCGACGGTGGCCGAGCTCTCGCCGGCTGCGACCTGCCCGAGCTCGGTCCAGGCCACGGGCGGCACCTCGATGCGAAGATCGAAGCGGTCGAGGAGCGGGCCCGAGATCCGGCCGAGGTAGTCCTCGCCGCAGAGGGGCGCCTTCCCGCAGGCCCGGGAAGGATCGGTCAGAAAGCCGCATCGGCAGGGATTTGCGGCCGCCACCAGGAGGAAGCGGCAGGGATACCTGACATGGGCATTGGCCCGCGCCACGACGACCTCGCCGGTCTCGATGGGCTGGCGCAGCGTCTCGAGGACGGTGCGCGGGAATTCCGGAAACTCGTCCATGAACAGGACGCCATTATGCGCGAGGCTGATCTCTCCCGGCTTCGCGCCGCGCCCCCCGCCAACGATCGCGGCCATGCTGGCCGTGTGGTGCGGTTCCCGGTAGGGCCGCTGACGGCTGATGCCGCCGTCGTCGAGCAGCCCCGCCAGGGAGTGGATCATCGAGGTTTCCAGCGCCTCGGCCGGGGTCAGCGGCGGCAGGATGCCCGGCAGGCGCGATGCGAGCATCGACTTGCCCGATCCGGGGGGGCCCACCATGAGGATGTGGTGGCGCCCGGCGGCCGCGATCTCGATCGCACGCTTGGCCCGTTCCTGGCCCTTCACGTCGCGCAGGTCGCGCGCAGAGGGACCGGCGGTCACCTCGCCGGGCCGGGCCTGCGGCAGCGGCGCCTCGCCGGAGAAGTGCCGCAGGACTTCCGTCAGCGTCGCGGCGCCGTGCACGCGCGCGGCACCGACCCAGGCCGCCTCGGCGCTGCAGGCGGCAGGGCAGAGCAGCGCCTTGCCTTCCGCTGCCGCCGCGACGGCAGCGGGCAGTGCGCCGATGACCTGCACGAGACGGCCGTCCAGCGAGAGCTCGCCCAGGGCCACCGTGTCCTCGATCTCCTCAAGCGGCAGGATCTCGATCGCGGCGAGAAGTGCGAGGGCGATCGGCAGGTCGAAATGCGACCCTTCCTTGGGCAGGTCAGCCGGGGAGAGGTTGACCGTGATGCGCTTGGACGGAAGGGCGATGGACAGCGCACCGAGGGCCGCACGGACGCGATCGCGGGCCTCGCTGACCGCCTTGTCCGGCAGGCCGACGACGCCGAAGGCGGGCAGCCCGGTCGCCACCGCGCACTGCACCTCGACAAGGCGGGCCTCGACCCCCTCGAAGGCCACGGAATAGGTGCGTGCAACCATGACCGACCCCGCAAGACAGGTTAACAGCTAGGTCACAGCCGTTGCGGAATGGTTAACGGGACCGCTGCGGCGGGATGGCGCCGACCCGGCCGGAGAAGCGGTGGTGCGCAGACCCTTCCCGACCAGGCGTGGGGCGCCGCGCCCGTCTAGCGCCCGGCGGCTGCCGATGCGGCCCTCAGACGCACCATGTCCATGAAGGCGGGCCAGGCTTCGGGATCGGCCAGCGTCATGTCGCGGCAGAAGGCGGTGCAGAAGCCCCAGGTCCTTCCGTCCATCCTGAGAAAATGGCTGACGGGGCCGCCCGAATGGGGACAGGCGAGATTTTCCGCCGGCCCTTCGGCGATCGAGGCCCGGCGCGGCGCAGGACCTGGCCAGGGCCGTTCGGCATGGGGCCTGCGATAGAAGGGCTGTTCCAGCGGCTCCGCGAGGCCCATCGCGCGCCAGCGCCGGAAGGACGGGTCGGCCAGGTGATGGTCCACATAGGCCCGGGCATCCTGGCCGACAGGCAGGTTGTAGGTTGCGATCCGGCCGGCCACGGGCGCGAAGAAGGCATCCGCCGCCGACCAGGACCCGAAGAGCCAGGGCCCCCCGGCCCCGAAACGGGCACGCGCCCGCGCCCAGATCGCCTCGATCCGCGCCAGATCGGCCTTCACGGCCCCGGACGGCGCGGATTCAACATAGCTCTTGCGAAGGTTCATCGGGCATTCGGACCGGAGATCCTGGAAGCCGGCATGCATCTCGGCGCACATGTAGCGGGCCATGGCGCGCGCAGCCGGGTCTGCGGGCCAGATCCCGGCCTCGGGATGCCTTTCGGCGAGAGTCTCGGCGATTGCAAGGGTCTCGCCCACCACCTCGCCGTCGGGTGTCTCGATCGCCGGAACGAGGCGGGCCGGCGGAAAGCGCGAGAGCAGGCGCCGGAGATCGTCGGAATAGAGGATGCCGGTCTCGACGGCGACCGGGATCCCGGTCCTGTCGAACAGCAGCCACGCGCGCAGCGACCAGCTGGAATAGCTGCGGTCGCCGATGGCTAGGCGGTAGGTCATCATGAGTCTCCTGCTGCGGACCGGACGCGAAACCTAGTGGCGGCACCGCAGGAGGTAAAATGACGCTTCGTTCGCAGATCCATCACGCCGCGTGATGGGCCGGGCCGCAGGCGCCCGTCACAGCCCATCGGGCAGCCGGCCCTTGAGCACGAAGGGCAGCCCCGCCATCACCCCGACGACCAGATCGGCACGGGCTGCGACCCGGGCATTGACCCGCCCCTGTGCATCCCGGAAGGATCGTCCCAGCGGGTTGGCGGGCACGATGCCCCAGCCGACCTCGTTCGAGACCAGGACGACGGTTGCAGTCGTCGCCTCAAGTGCCCCGATCAGGCCCTTGCAGGCGGTTTCCGCCGCATCGCCGGGCGTCTCCGCCCCGCCGGCGGTGACGTTCGCGAGCCAGAGCGTGAGGCAATCGACGACCACGACGTCCCCGGGGCCGAAGGTCCCGAGCACGGCGGGCAGGTCATGCGGGACCTCGTGAAGGATCCAGCCGACGCCCGAGGCCGCGCGATCGGCGCGGTGGCGCGCGATGCGGTCCGCCATTTCCTCGTCCCCCGCCGTGGCGGTGGCGACGAGATGGAGGCGGCCGCTGCCCGACAGGCGCATGGCCAGCCTGCCGGCCAGGGACGACTTCCCCGACCGCGCCCCGCCGATGACGAGCGAGACCTTCGGCCCTGCTTCCGCGAGTGATCCGTTCACATCCGTCCGCCGTAGTTCCCGAAAAGCGGTTAGCCGCAAGGCAGAGAGGAACGCAATGGCCCTTGACGCTTCACCGGACGGCACGATCTCGCGCAAGGCCATGAAGGCCGAACTGCTCGACGCCGAAACCGAGCTGCAGCTGGCCTATGCCTGGCGCGACAGGCGGGACGAGGCCGCGCTGCACCGGCTGGTGACGGCCTACATGCGGCTTGCGATCTCGATGGCGGCGCGGTTCCGGCGCTACGGCGCGCCGATGAACGACCTGATCCAGGAGGCCGGCCTGGGACTGATGAAGGCGGCCGACAAGTTCGACCCCGACCGGGGGCTGCGCTTCTCGACCTATGCCGTGTGGTGGATCAAGGCGTCCATCCAGGACTACGTGATGCGCAACTGGTCCATGGTGCGGACGGGATCAACCTCGTCGCAGAAGGCGCTGTTCTTCAACATGCGCCGCGTCCAGGCCCGGCTGGAGCGCGAGGCGGATGCCGCAGGCATACGGCTTGACGGGCACCAGCTGCGCGAGCGGATCGCGCGCGAGGTCGGGGTGCCGCTGGCCGATGTGGAAATGATGGAGGGTCGTCTGGCGGGGCCGGACTTCTCGCTGAATGCGCTGCAATCGGCCGACGAGGACGGGCGGGAATGGATCGACGCGCTGGAGGACGGCTCGGCCCAGGCGGCCGAGACCGTTGCGATGACGCATGATGCCGAGCGCCTGCGCGACTGGCTGCGGACTGCCATGCGCAGCCTGACCGAGCGCGAGAGATACATCGTCGCCGAACGGAAGCTGCGCGAGCCTGCGCGCACGCTGGAATCGCTGGGCGAGGAGCTGCACCTGTCGAAGGAGCGCGTGCGCCAGCTCGAGGCGCAGGCCTTCGCCAAGATGCGCAGGAGCCTCGAGGCGCAGTCGCGCGAGGTGCTGCACTTCGTGCGCTAGCCTGACCCGGCCGCAGGGCGCCCGCGCCGGAGGGCCGCGGTCGGCGCGCTTGTGTTGGGGGCGCGGGACCCGTAATCCTTTCACCGGACCGGAAGGGGACGGTGATGCTGGCCGGCAGGCGCATTCTGCTGATCATCGGCGGGGGGATCGCTGGCTACAAGGTTCTGGAGACGATCCGGCGCCTGAAGGATGCGGGCGCCTCGGTGACCCCGGTCATGACGCGCGCGGCGGAGGAATTCGTGACGCCTTTGTCGGTGGCCGCGCTGGCGGGAAGCAGGGTCTATCGGAACCTCTTCGACCTGACCGACGAGGCCGAGATGGGCCATATCGAGCTCAGCCGGGCGGCGGACCTTGTGGTCGTTGCCCCCGCCACGGCCGACCTGATGGCGAAGATGGCCGGCGGTCATGCCGACGACCTTGCCTCGACCCTGCTCCTTGCGACGGACAAGCGGGTTCTGGCGGCGCCGGCGATGAACGTGCGGATGTGGGACCATCCCGCGACGCGGCGGAACCTTTCCGTGCTGCGCGGGGACGGGGTGCTCGTCGTCGGTCCGGACGAGGGGCCCATGGCCTGCGGCGAGTTCGGCTTCGGCCGGATGGCGGAGCCGGAGGCCATCGTTGCCGCCGTTTCGGCGGCGCTGGCGGAGGGAAAGCTCAGGGGGCGGCATGTCCTGGTGACTTCGGGGCCGACCCACGAGCCGATCGATCCGGTGCGCTACATCGCCAACCGGTCCTCGGGGGCGCAGGGGGCGGCCCTGGCGGCCGCCCTGCGCGACCTTGGCGCAAGGGTCACCTTTGTCACCGGACCGGCAAGCGTGCCGCCGCCGCAGGGCGTGACGGTCATTCCTGTCCAGACCGCGCGCGAGATGGAGGCCGCCGTCCGGGCCGCACTGCCCGCGGATGCAGCGGTCTTTGCAGCGGCGGTGGCGGACTGGCGCGTCGAGGATGCCCGCGATGCCAAGATCAAGAAGGACGGATCGGGCAGGCCGCCCGTCCTGTCGCTTTCGGAGAACCCCGACATCCTTAAGGCGGTTGCCGGGATGAGGGACGGCAGGCCGCGGCTCGTGGTCGGCTTCGCGGCCGAGACCGGGGATGTCCTGGCCCAGGCGACGGCAAAGCGGCAGCGCAAGGGCTGCGACTGGATCGTTGCAAACGACGTCTCGCCGGAGACGGGAATCATGGGGGGATCGGAGAACGCGGTGACGCTGATCACGCCGGACGGGGCCGAGGCCTGGCCGCGCATGAGCAAGCAGGCCGTCGCACGACGCCTTGCGGACCGCATCGCCCTGGCTCTGGGAGAGCCGGCATGAATGCCCCCGTGATCCGGGTCCTGCGCGAGGACTGGGCGGACCCGGAGATCGCGCTGCCGTCCTACGAGACGGCCGGATCGGCCGGGGCCGACATCCGCGCCAACCTGAGGGCGGCCGACCGGGAGCGCGGATTCACACTCGACCCGATGCACCGGGCGGTGGTCCCGACGGGCCTGCGCATCGAGATCCCAGAGGGTTTCGAGATCCAGATCCGGCCGCGGTCCGGCCTGGCGCTGAAGTTCGGGATCAGCCTGCCCAACACGCCGGGCACGATCGACAGCGACTACCGCGGGCCGCTTGGCGTGCTGCTCATCAATTTCGGTCCGGAGCCCTACACGATCCGGCACGGCGAGCGGATCGCGCAGATGGTCGTGGCCCCCGTCGCCCGGGCAGTCTTCCGGGTGGCCGGGAGCCTTTCGGCGAGCGGCCGCGGCGAGGGCGGGTTCGGCTCGACGGGGCGCGGATGAACGTCCTTCTCGCCGTCCTGGTCATCGCCAGCCTCGGCTTCATCCTGAAGCTGCCGCTGCGGGTGACCGCCGCCGCGCTTGGCATCTTCTACCTCGGCATCCTGGGCGCGACGCTGGTCCTGCCGGCCACCCATCCGCTGATGCAGGGGCTTGGCGTGACGCGGCGCGGCTGGCTTGCCCTGGGGCTCGTCACGGCGCTGCTGGCGGCCTACGGCTGGTGGGTCGCGCGTGCGAAGGCCGCCGCCGCGGCCCGCGCGGCGGGTGCGCAGGTCCGCGGTCCCGGCCCGGGCGGTGCCTTCACGCCGGCGGAACTGGAACGCTATGCCCGCCACATCGTGCTGCGCGAGATCGGCGGGCCGGGGCAGAGAAGGCTCAAGTCCGCGCGCGTCCTGGTGATCGGGGCCGGTGGCCTCGGGTCGCCTGCGCTGCTCTATCTTGCCGCGGCGGGCGTCGGCACGATCGGCGTGATCGACGATGACGAGGTATCGGTCTCGAACCTCCAGCGGCAGGTGATCCACACGGACGCGCGGCTCGGCATGCCGAAGGTTCAGTCCGCGGCCGCCGCGATGAAGGCGCTGAACCCGCATGTCACGGTGCGCGCCTACCGGCGGCGCCTGACCGAGGACGGCGCCGAACCGCTGTTCGCGGACTACGATCTGGTCCTCGACGGCTCCGACAACTTTCCCACGCGCTATCTGGCCAATGCGGCAGCCGTCAGGACCGGCAAGCCGCTGATCGCTGCGGCGATCGCGCAGTGGGAAGGGCAGATCTCGCTTTACGATCCGGCGCGCGGCGCACCCTGCTATGCCTGCGTCTTCCCCGAGGCGCCGGCCCCGGGGCTGGCACCGGCCTGTGCCGAGGCGGGGGTCGTTGGCGCCCTTCCCGGCGTGATGGGCGCGATGATGGCGCTGGAGGCGATCAAGGAGATCGCCGGGGCCGGCGAGAGCCTTCGCGGGCGGATGCTTGTCTACGACGCCCTCCATGCCGAGAACCGGGTGGTGAGGCTGGACCGGCGGGCGGACTGCAAGGTCTGCGGCGGCACTGCGGCCCCGGATCCGGCCCGGACGTCGGCGGCGACCGCCGGGGGAGAGGCCGGCCCGGCGCCCGGGATGGCGGACAAGGGCTGACGCCGGCCGGAGCGCGGTCGCGGACCTCTCGTCCCGGACCCCGCGAAGGGAAGGCACCGGGCCGACGCGGCGAAGAGCGCCCGCAGGAAGCGATGAGCCGCTCGTCGGCCCTGACGGGCCTTCTCGCTGTGCCCGCGGGCTACAGCATGCCGGGGACGACCAGATCGGGGGGGCGATGCCCGTCGGCGAAGGTCTTGATGTTGATGATGACCTTCTCGCCCATCTCGATCCGGCCCTCGACCGTCGCCGAGCCCATGTGGGGCAGCAGGACCACGTTCGGCAGTGCACGGAGCCGCGGGTTGACCTCGTGCCCGTGCTCGAAGACGTCGAGACCCGCCCCGGCGATCTCTCCGGCCCTGAGCGCGCGCGTCAGCGCATTCTCGTCGATCACCTCGCCGCGCGAAGTGTTGACGATCACGGCCCGCGGCTTCATCAGCTTCAGCCGGCGCGCGTTGATAAGGTGGAAGGTCGCCGGCGTGTGCGGGCAGTTGATGCTGATAACGTCCATCCGCGCCACCATCTGGTCGAGGCTTTCCCACCAGGTCGCCTCGAGTTCGGCCTCGGTCTCGGGCCGGAGGCGCCGACGGTTGTGGTAGTGGATCTGCATCCCGAAAACGCGCGCGCGCCTTGCCACAGCCTGACCGATCCGCCCGAGGCCGAGAATCCCGAGCCGCTTTCCGGCGATCCGCTGCCCCATGAAGGCGGTGGGCGCCCAGCCCGTCCAGCTGCCCTGCTGCATCACGGCCAGGCCCTCGGGGATGCGGCGCAGGACCGCAAGCATGAGGGCCATCGTCATGTCGGCGGTGTCGTCCGTCATGACGCCCGGCGTGTTCGAGACGAGCACCCCCCGCTGCCGCGCCGAGGCCACGTCGATGTGATCGACGCCCGCCCCGTAGTTCGCGATCAGCTTCAGCTTCGCGCCGGCCTGCGCAAGGAGCGCCGCGTCGATCCGGTCGGTGATGCAGGGGACGATCACATCTGCCCGGCGCATCGCCGCTGCCAGCTCGTCGCGCGTGAGCCTGCGGTCGTCGGCCGACAGTTCGACGTCGAAGAGCTCGCGCATCCGCGATTCCACCGGATCGGGCAGGCGTCGCGTGACGACAACAGTCAGGCGCGGGGAAGGCATGGCGGGGCAGTCCTCTCTTTACGGATCGGCGCGCACGGGTTCAAAGTGCAGGCGAAGCGGGGCGTCCACAAGCCCCGACCCGTGGGGCCGGACCAACCGGCGCGGCAACGAGGCATCAGGCGATGATCCGGATCCTGGCGGCGGTGCTGGCGTTCGTCTGCGCCTGCGCTCCTGCGACTGCGGCGACGGGCGCGGAAGGCGAGACCCTGGGGCGTGTCACCAACCTGCCGCTGCCGCGCTATGTGTCGCTCAAGACCTCGGAGGGCAATGTCCGCCGCGGCCCGTCCCTGAACCACCGGATCGACTGGGTCTTCACCCATCGCGACATGCCCTTGCGGGTGACCGCCGAATTCGGCAACTGGCGGCGTGTCGAGGATCAGGACGGACAGGGCGGCTGGATCCACTATTCCCTGCTTTCGGGCGTCCGCACCGTGCTTGTCCAGGCGGACATGACGCCCCTGCGGGCCGCGCCCCAGGATGACGCGACGATCCTGGCGGAGGCCGAGGCCGGTGTCATCGCAAGGCTCGGAGACTGCAGCATCGACTGGTGCCGGATCACGGCGGACGGCGAGCGCGGCTGGGTGCGCAAGACCGCGCTCTGGGGGGTGGACGCGGAGGAGATCCGCGACTGACCGCAGACGGACCCTGTGCCGGGAATCGCTGGCCCCGCCCGGCTGCGCGGTATAGGGT
>JAOADN010000049.1 GCA_026417295.1 Paracoccaceae bacterium | reverse complement strand
CCCCGCCGAAGGGCGCGATCTCGTCGGCGCCGGTCAACGTGTTGATCCCCGCCCCGCCCTCGTGCGCGCCGTTCGGCCACAGCCCCTCGGCCACCACGGTGCCGGCCGGATGATCCCCGGCCGGTGCGGCATGCAGGATCACCCTTCCCCGCCCGTTGCCCAGCTCGACCCGGTCGCCCGCGGCGATCCCCAGCCGCGCCGCGTCGGCCGCCGCAAGGATCAGCGTGGGCCGCCCCTCGCGCCTGACCGAGCCCGGCATCTGCTGGAAGGTGGAGTTCAGGAAGGACCGCGCCGGCGCCGTCACCAGGCGGAACGGATGGGCCGCGTCGGGCGCCTCGGTCACCGCCCAGTGGTCGGGCCAGGCCGGCATCTCGGCCGCCGGGCCGAGCAGCCCCGTATTGTCGAAGGGCACCCCCGGCCAGTCCGGGCGGAAGCGGAAGCGCCCGTCCGGCCAGGCGAATCCCGCCGCGTAATGGGCGGTCGCGAAATCCGGCTGGCAGTCGATCCAGCGTGCGGCCTCGAGCGTGGCGAGGTCGCCCCGGCCGCTCGCCCTGAGCAGCCAGTCGATGTGCTCGCGCGGGCTCATCGCGAAGCCCGGATGCTCGGCCCCGAGCCGGCGGGCGAGATCGCAGATGACGCGGTGGTTCTCGCGCGCCTCGCCCGGCGGTTCGACGAGCTTGGGCCCGAACAGCAGGTACTGGTGCCCGCCGCCCCGGTAGATGTCGTCGTGTTCGGTGAACATCGTGGCCGGCAGCACGATGTCGGCCATCCGCGCGGTGTCGGTCATGAACTGCTCGTGCACCACGGTGAACAGGTCTTCGCGCGCGAAGCCCCGGCGCACCAGCCCCTGTTCGGGGGCGACGTTCATCGGATTGGTGTTCTGGATCAGCATCGCCGTCACCGGCGGGCCGCCCTTCAGGTCGCGCGGGCTGCCCGTCAGGATCGCCCCGATGCGCGACTGGTCGAGTTGCCGCACGCCCGGATCGGCGATGTCGAGCCCCTCGATCATCGTCTTGTCGAGCCGGTAGATCCCGCCGTTGCTGTGAAAGGCCCCGCCGCCCTCGTGCTGCCAGCTGCCGAGGACCGTCGCCACCGAGGCGGCCGCATGCATGGCGACGGCGCCGTTGCGCTGCCGGGTGAAGCCGTAGCCCAGCCGGAAGAAGCTGCGCGGCGTGGTGCCGACGAGGCGGGCGAAGGCCTCGATCTCGGCCGCCGTCAGGCCGGTGATGGCCGCGGCCCATTCGGGCGTGCGCGTCCGCAGATGCGCCTCGAGCCCGGCCGGATCGTCGGCGAAGCGGGCCATGAAGGCGCGGTCGGCATGGCCGTCGCGGAAGGCCACATGCATCACCGCGCAGGCCAGCGCCGCATCCGTGCCGGGCCTGAGCACCAGCCCCAGGTCGGCCTGGCGCACCGTCTCGGTCCGGTAGACGTCGATCGCCACGATCCGCGCGCCCCGCGTCCGGCGGGCATGGACCGCGTGGGTCATGACGTTGACCTGGGTGGCGACCGCATTCGTGCCCCACAGGACGATGCAGTCCGAGACGCGCATCTCGCGCGGGTCCGGGCCGGCCAGCCGCCCGGTGCCGGCGATGAAGCCCGTCCAGGCGGGGTTCACGCAGATCGTGTCGAGGAATCCCGAATGGCGCCGGGCATGGCGCAGCCGGTTGATCCCGTCGCGCTGAACAAGGCCCATCGTGCCGGCGTAGTAGTAGGGCCAGACGGCCTCGGGCCCGTGCGCGGCCTCGGCGGCGAGGAAGGCCTCGGCCGTGCGGTCGAGCGCCTCGTCCCAGCCGATCTCGCGGAACTGCCCCGAGCCCCTGGGGCCGCTGCGCAGGAGCGGCTTCAGCAGCCGGTCGGGATGATACTGCCGTTCGGCATAGCGGGCGACCTTGGCGCAGATCACCCCGGCCGTGTAGTCCATGTCGGCGCCGCGGACCCGCCCGATGCGGCCGTCGGCAAGCTCGATCTCCAGGGCGCAGGTCGAGGGGCAGTCATGCGGGCAGGCCGAGAAGGCCGTGGCGGGGCGGAGGGCGCGGTTCATGGGCGACACCGTCGCATGCCGGGGCGGGCGCGGTCAAAGCCTGCCGCGTATCGGTGACAATCCGCCGCCGCGCGCCCGGCCTCAGACCCCGCGCGGGCTGGCCAGCAGCCACAGGCCGAAGAGCGTGTAGAGCACCATGAAGGCGGCGAGCGGCGCCTGCGCCAGCGCCGCCCGCCGGTGTCCGCCATGCAGCCGCAGCGCGATGACGTGGCTGGCGAGGATGGCCAGGACATGCCCGGCGACGACGGCGCCGGCCTGCGCAAGCCAGATCGCGCGCACCGAATCGAGGCGGTTGAAGAAGCCCGTCGTCACCTGGAGCTGGCCCCAGCCGAACAGGTCCCAGCCCCGCCCCGCCGGGTCGTTCAGCACGATCGGCACCGACTGGATGCCGACGAGGAGCGAGGGCAGGTAATGGGCAAGGTGGTAGGCCAGCGCGATCGGCAGGAGCGCCGGCGCATAGGCGCGGAAGGCGTCGCCGGTCCCCGGCCCGGCGCCGCCCGGCCCCGCCCCGCTTCCCGCCTGCGCCGGGGCGCGCGCCAGGACCAGGCCAAGCCACAGGCAGGCGGCATAGGCCGCGGCCAGGGCCGGCGTGGCTGCCAGGAGCCCCGCCAGGTTCACCCCGGCCACCGCCGACCGCCCGGTGAATTCCAGCGGGTTCTCGCCGGTGATCGAGAACCAGAAGAAGGTCTCGTAGAGCCCGTCGAAGCTGCCCAGCGCCAGCATCGCCACCATGAAGGCGGCAAGCCCGGCGGGCGGCGGCGCGGCGCCGGCCGTCTTCCAGGCCCAGAGCCCCAGGCGGAACCGCCCGCGCGCCGCCCCGAGGGGCGCGACCCGCCCGTAGGCCGCCATCAGCACCGTCAGCGCCTCGCCCCGCCGCAGCCAGCGCGGACCGAAGGCGAGGCCGAGCGCGAGATGCCCGCCCCACCAGGCCAGGACCATGGCGGCAAGCCTGTCGGGGTCGGCCGGCGCGACATCGACCAGAAGGACGGCGGCGAAGGCCAGAAGGAAGCCCAGGGCCGGCCAGTGCCCGGCCCCGGCTGGCAGCCGCGCCAGCGGCCCGAGGCCCGCGCGCCGCAGGAGCGCGAGCGGCCCGCTCCAGGGGTTCAGCCAGGACCAGAGGTCGCCGAGCAGGCCCTGCGCCAGGACGAGGAGGATCCAGAACACCGTCCAGACGAAGACCGGCAGGATGTTGTGCGCGGGATCGTGGGTGCCGCGGAACCCCGCCAGGACGAGAAGCAGCAGGACCGCGGCCGAGGCGCAGCTCGTCGCCACCCGCCCCGGCAGGCGGCGCGACCGCGCGAGGGGCAGCGTGGCGAAGACGGCACGCGCCGCGGCGGGCGGGACGGCGGCGATCAGGACCACGGTCAGCAGGACCGCCGCCACGCCGCCGGCGATGTAGTAGTCCGTGGGCAGGAGCAGCACGAAGGACTGCTGCGAGGCATGGGCCTGCGCGGCGCCGGCCAGCGCCACCCAGGCCAGCGCCGCACGGGCCAGCGCCGCCCGGGCCAGCGCCGCCCGGGCAGGCGCCCGCGGCGGCCGGCGGCGCCGGCGGAACCCCGCCCCGCTCATCGGCCGCGCGGGCGGGCCACGTCGTTCGTCCCCTCGGGCTCGGGGCCGAGCCCGTAGCTCATCCGCTTCATCTGCGCGATCACCCGCTCCATCTCGGCATCGTCAAGCACCGGCGGCTCGCCCAGCAGCAGCGCCCCGTGATAGAGCCGGGCGATCGTCTCGACCTCGCCGGCCAGCCACAGCGCGGAGTCGAGCGTGCGGCCGAGGGCGATCTGCCCGTGCTGGCCCAGAAGGCAGGCCATCCGCCCCTCGAGCGCGCGGAGCGCGGCATCCGACAGGGCCTGCGTGCCGAAGGTCGCATAGTCCGCGCAGCGGATCGTCGTGCCGCCGGCCACCCCCACCATGTAGTGGAAGGCGGGGATCGTGCGGTGATGGCAGGCCAGAGTCGTGGCATAGACCGAATGGGTGTGCAGCACCACGTCCGCATCCGTCCGCCGGCGCAGGATGTCGCGGTGGAAGCGCCATTCCGAGGAGGGCCGGCGCCCCTCGTAGGTGCCGTCGAAGTCCATGGCCACGATGTCGGCCGCCTCCATCGCGTCATAGGGCAGGGACGAGGGCGTGATCAGGAAGCCCCCGCCGTGGCGCACCGAGAGGTTGCCGCTGGTCCCCTGGTTGATCCCCATCGCGTTCATCCTGCGGCAGGTCTCGACCATCGCCTGCCGGATCTCGCCCTCGGTCATTCCCGTCTCCCTTCCGCAGGCGCCCCCGGCGCCGTCGCCGCGGCGGCCGGTGCGGACGGTGCGGACGGTGCGGCCGCAGTCTCCGCCCCGGCCCCGGCCCCTGCCCCGGCCCCGGCCCCTGTGCCGGCCTGCGCTGCCGCCCCGGCGGCGCGACTGCGCCAGAGATCGGCCCAGTCCGCAAGCCCCGCCAGCGCGAGGGGCGCCACCGGGTCGAGCGCCAGCGCCACCGGCCCCGTCCGCCCGGCATGGAAGGCCAGGAGCGCCGCCCCCGCCGTCACCCCGGCGGGCTCGTGCGAGGCCAGGACCTGCCGGTCCGGCACCAGCGCGGCGACGAGCGGCGCGAACAGGGGATCGGCAAGGAAGGCGCCGTCGAGGATCAGCGGCCCCGCGCCCCCCAGCGCCGCGGCCACCGTCGCCGTCAGCATCGCCGCATGCAGCAGGGCCAGCGCACGGGCCGCCGCCGGCCCGTCGGGCGGCGGGCCGAGGATCCGCCCGCGCCCGGCGCTGCCGGGGAACTGCCCGGAATCGGCCGAGAAGCTGGGCACGCTGACGGTCCCCCGCGCGACGATCGCGGCAAGATCGGCGGGCCCCGCCCGCGCCCCCCGCCTCGCCGGCGATCAGCGCGAATTCGCGCCCGCCCATGGCCAGGCACCCGCCGACCGGCTGCCCGGTCATGTCGGCGTTGCAGGTCATCCCGCGGGCCTCCTCCAGCCGGTCTGGCGGGCAGGAATCCGACAGCGCGACGATCCAGGTTCCGGTCGAGACCAGCGTGAAGTCGCGGAACCCGCCGGCCTGGTAGCGGTAGAAGGCGGCGCTGGAATCATGCGCCCCGAGATGGACGCGCAGCCCCTCGGGCAGGCCGTGCCGGCGGGCCAGCGCCGGGCGCAGGGGCCCGAGATCCTCCCAGCCCGGCCGCAGCGGCGGCAGAAGCCGTTCCCAGCCGCGCGCCGCGACGATGGGCGCCCAGCGCCGCCCCGGAACGTCCCACAGGTGCGACTGCGCGCCCAGCGCCGTCACCTCGGAGGCGGCCACGCCCGACAGGCGCCAGGCCCAGTAGGGCGCCACCGCCAGCGCATGGGCGGCGCGGGCGAAGCCCCCGGGCTCGGTCATCTCGGCGCGCAGCATCTGCCGCGCCTGATGGGCCGAGCGCAGCATGATCGCGCTGCCCCGTTCGAGGAAGCCCCCGGCGAGGCGCGCATAGGCCGCGTCCACCTCGGGCGGGCTCGCGGCCTCGTAGTCGATCATCGGCAGCGCCGCACCGTCGCCGCCGGCGTCGGGATCCTCGAGCACGAGGACGCCGCCCGACCCGTGGCCGGTGGCGATCACCCGCGACGCCCCGCCCCGCGCCAGCGCACCGAGCGCCCCGAAGAGCCAGGCCGACAGGCCCGCGAGGTCGTGATGCGGCCAGGGCGGCCCCGGCCGGACGCGGTTGACCGTGCTGCGCGTGGCGATGACCCGGCCGCCCGCGTCGGCCAGGCTGACCCGGGCATGGGTCTTGCCGATGTCGATGACGAGGACGCGGTCGTCTCCGCCGGCAGGGGGCATCGCCGCCCCCCTCAGCCGCGCAGGACCAGGTCGGCGCCGAGGCTCTCGGTGGCGACGATCCGCCCGTTCGGCAGGTCGTTGCCCTCGACCTTGGCGCGGATCGCCGCCGGGGCAAGGCGGTAGCCCCGCCAGCGCGCCTCGAGCCGCGCGCGCAGCACCGCCTCGGGCACCTCGATCAGGACCCGCAGGTCGAAGAGCCGCCGCAGCGAGGCCCAGGGGTCGCGGTTGAGCAGGAGGTAGTTCCCCTCGACCACGATCAGGTCCGCCGTCCGCCGCACCAGGCGCGCCGCGGCGCGCGACATCTCGGTGTCGCGGTCGAAGACCGGGACCGCCACCCAGTCCTCGTCGCGGGCGCGCAGCCGCTCGAGCACCGAACGCAGGCCGCCCACGTCGAAGGTGTCGGGGGCGCCCTTGCGGGCATGGCGGTCAAGCTCGTGCAGGACCGCGTCGTCGTAGTGGAAGCCGTCCATCGGCACCAGCGCGGCGGCGCCGGGACGGGCGGCCTCGAGCGCCTCGACCAGCCGCGCGGCCGTGGTGGACTTGCCCGATCCCGGCGGCCCGGCGATGGCCAGGACGCAGCGCGTCCCCGGCGGCGTCTCCAGAAGCCGCGCCGCAAGCCCCTCGAGCGTCACCTCCGCCGCCGCCGCCTCCGCCATCGCGCGCCTCCCCGCCCGTCGTCCCGTCCGCCATGCGTCTGCCGCCATTGGTAGAAAGCCGCCCCCGCCTTCGGCAAGCCCCCGCCGCGGCCCGGACTGGGCACGGACCGCGCCGCTTGACAGCCGGGCGGACGGGACTGACATTCTAACATGCCACCCCAGCGCGGAGGCAGGATGCCCGAAGCCTCGACCGAGACGCCCAGGCTGACCGCGCTGTCCCGCTATGCGGGGCCGCTGGGCCTGCGCGTCTACCAGTCGCTCAGGGAGGCGATCCTGACGCTGGCCTACCGCCCGGGCGAGATGCTGCGCAAGGGCGAGATCTGCGACAGCCTCGGCGTCTCGCGTTCGCCGGTGGCCGATGCCGTGGCACGGCTGGCCGCCGAGGGCCTGGTGCGCGTCGTTCCCCAGGCCGGCACCTTCGTCGCCCGCTTCTCGATGGCCGAGATCCGCGAGGGCGCCTTCCTGCGCGAGGCGATCGAGGTCGCCGCCGCCGAACGGGTGGCCGCCACGGTGACGGAGGACCAGCTCACCCTGCTGCGGCGCAACCTGCGGGTGCAGGAGGCGCTGGTCGCCGACGGCGACAATGCGGGCTTCTACCGCCTGGACGCCGAGATGCACGCGCTCGTCCTGCAGTTCACCGGCTTCCGCCGGCTGGCCGAGGTGTCCGAGACCGCCTGGCTTCACGTCAACCGCGCCCGCCAGATCATCCTGCCCGTGCCCGGCCGGGTGGAGGCGACGCTCGGCGAGCACCGCGCCATCGTCGCCGCGCTCGAGGCCCGCGACCCCGAGGCCGCGCGCCGCGCCGTGCAGGTTCACCTGCGCCAGCTCCTGCGCTATCTCGAACCCCTTGAACGGGACCGCCCCGACCTGTTCGATCCGGCCTGACATGGCCCGAAGCCCGAATCGCCCCCGCTATGCCGTCCGGCTCAACGCCTTCCGCCCGGCCGCCGGCGGGACGGTGGCCGACATGATCCGCGCCGCCGCCCGGGTCGAGGGGGTGGACGCGGCCGATCTCAACTATCCCGACCATTTCGCCGCCCATTCCCCGGCCGAACTGGCGCGCCTGCTGGCCGATCACGGGATGGCGCTCAACGGCCTGGCCATGCGCTACTACACCGAGCCCGGCTTCCGCCTCGGCGCCTTCACCCATCCCGACCGGGCGATCCGCCGCAGGGCGATCGACCTGACGCGCGAGGGCATCGACCGGGCGCGGGCCATGGGCGGGCGGCTGATGACGCTGTGGCTCGGCCAGGACGGGTTCGACTACCCATTCCAGGTCGATTACGCGCGCGCCTGGGACGACACGCTGGCCGCCCTGGCCGAGGTCGCCGACCACGACCCGGGCTGCGACATCGCCATCGAGTACAAGCCGAACGAACCGCGCGCCTATGCGCTGATGCCCGGCATCGGGCATACGCTGCTTGCGCTCGGCGCCCTCGGCCGCCCCAATGCCGGGGTCACGCTCGACTTCGCCCATGTCCTCTATGCCGGCGAGATGCCGGCCCATGCCGCCATGCTCGCCGCCCGCCACAGCCGCATCCTCGGCGTCCACCTCAACGACGGCTACGGCCGGCGCGACGACGGGCTGATCGCCGGCGCGATCCACCCGGTGCAGACGGTCGAGCTTCTCGTCGCCCTCGAACGGGCGGGCTATGACGGCGTGCTCTACTTCGACACATTCCCCGACCACGGCGGCACCGACCCTGCCGAGGAGGCGCGCGCCTCGATCCGCCTCGTCGAGCGCCTGCGCGCCGTGGCGCGGGATCTCGCGGCCGACCCCGCCCTTGCCGCGGCCATCGCCCGGCAGGACGCCGCCGCCGGCCAGCGCATCGTCGCGGGCGCGCTCTATGGCGCCTGACATCCTGGTCGCCGGCGCGCTGCATCTCGACGTCGTGGTCACCGCGCCGCGCCTGCCGCGCCTCGACGAGACCCTCGCCGGGCGTTCCGTCGCCTACCCGCTCGGCGGCAAGGGCGGCAACCAGGCCGTCGCCGCCGCGCGCATGGGCGCGGCCGCGGCGATGGCGGGCCGGGTCGGGACGGATGCCTTCGGCGCGGCGCTGCTCGACGCGCTCGATGCCGCCGGGGTCGACCGGCGGCAGGTCGAGAGGGTGTCCGGCGACAGCGGCATGAGCGTGGCCATCGTCACCGACGGGGGGGCCTATGGCGCGGTCACCGTCTCCGGCGTCAATGCCGCGATCGACCCCGCGCGGATCGAGCTGCCCGCGGGGCTGAAGGTCCTGCTCCTGCAGAACGAGATCCCCGAGGCCGCCAACCTGGCGCTCGCCGCGCGTGCCCGGGCAGCCGGAATCCGCGTCATCCTCAACGCCGCGCCGATGCGGCCCACCGCGCCCGACCTCATCGCCCTCGCCGACCTCCTCGTCGTCAACCGCATCGAGGCGGCCGACCTCTCCGGCGTGCCGGCCGAGGGGCTCGATCCCGGATCCGCCGCCCGCGCCCTGGTCGCGGCCGGCGCCGGCGCCGCCATCGTCACGCTCGGCGCGCAGGGCCTCGTGGCCTGCGACGGGGGCGCGCCCTTCGCCCTCGCCGCCCCCCCGGTCACCCCCGTCTCGTCCCACGGGGCGGGCGACGCCTTCATCGGCGCGCTCGCGGCAGAACTCTCGCGCGGCGCCCCGCTGCGCGCGGCGCTGGGCTTCGCCCAGGCCGCGGCCGCGCTGACCGTGGCCGCCGCGCCCGCGGAACGCGCCGCCGTCACCGCCGCGGCCGCCCGCGCCCTGTGCGACCGGGCCGCGGGCTGAACCCGCCTTCAGCGCGTCCGGGGGGGCGCCCCCCTTCATCCTGGCCGAAATACTCCGGGGAGCGCGAGGGGTGGAACCCCTCGCCCGCGCCGCCCCTCAGCCGATGCGGTAGAACGCGGCCGCCGTGCCGCCGAAGATGCGCGCCCGCGCCGCCGCCGGAAGCCCCGCCGTCAGCGCCTCGGCCGCCGCCCGCCAGCCCTCGTATTCGGCGCGCAGCCGGCAGACCGGCCAGTCCGATCCCCACATGACGCGGTCCGGGCCGAAGACCTCGAGGACATGCCCGAAATAGGGCCGCAGCCGCTCGACCGACCAGTCGGGGCGGTCCTCGGTGATCAGCGCCGAGAACTTCACGCAGGCGGCGGTGTCCCGCGCGAGCCGCGTCATCCCCTCGGCCCAGAAGCGGAAATGCTCGGCCGAATCGTCGCGGATCTGCGGCTTCATGAAATGGTCGATCACCGCCCGCATCCCCGGATAGCGCGTCAGGATCCGGTGGAAGTTGCGCAGGTGGCGCGGAAAGCCCAGCGCGTCGAAGCTGAGGTCCAGCTCGGCCAGCGCGGCATAGGCCCACTGGACCTCGGGGCGCAGCATCCAGTCGTCGTCGGGGATGTCCTGGATCATCGGGCGCACGCCGCGGAACTTCGGATGGCCGGCCAGGCGCGCCAGCACGGCGCGGTTGCCCGGATCCTCGAAATCGACCCAGCCGACGACCGCCGCCACCGAGGGCGTGGCGTCGGCGATGCCGAGCAGGTACTCGGTCTCCTCGACCGTCGGGGCTGCCTGGACGAGGACCGTCCGGTCCACCCCCGCGGCGGCGAGGGCAGGCGCGAGGTCGGCCGGCAGGTAGGGCCGGTCGAGAACCCCGTCGCCCTTCGGCATCCAGCCGTAGTCGCCACGGGCGGGATTCCAGTAGTGCTGGTGCGCGTCGATCTGCATGCGGACCTCCAGGCTGCGGGGGCCGGGGGTTCCACCCCCGGACCCCCGGAGTATTTGGTCAGGGTGAATGGACGGGGGCATCGGCCCGGATCAGGCCCTCGGCCCTGAGCGCCGCCCAGAGCGCGGCGGGGACGGGCGCGGCGGCGGCGCGGGCATTGGCGCGGACCTCGGCCGCGGCCTGCCCGCCGGGGATCACCGAGACCACCGCCGGGTGCAGGAGCGGAAAGCGCAGCGCCGCCGTGGCCATGGCCACGTCATGGGCGCGGCAGAGGGCCTCGATCCGCGCCACCCGGGCCATCACCGCCGGCGGCGCCGGTTCGTAGTCGTAGTGAGCGCCGGGCCGCGCCCCGGTGGCGAGGATGCCCGAATTGAAGGGCCCGCCGATCACCACGCCGAGGCCGCGCGCCAGGCACAGGGGCAGGAAGCTGTCGAGCGCGCCCTGCTCGAGCAGCGTGTAGCGCCCGGCCAGCAGGAAGAGGTCGGGATCGCCGCGCTCGGCGACCCACTGGCAGGCCTGCCATTCGTTGACCCCGAGGCCGAAGGCGCCGATGACGCCGGCTGCCCGCAGCTCGACCAGCGCCCCGTGCGCGCCCTCCATGAACTCGGCCAGCCGCGCGTCCCGCGCCGCCGCCGAGCCGTGGGTGAAGATGTCGAGGTCGTGGGCGAAGACGATGTCGATCCGGTCCACGCCCAGCCGCTCGAGCGAGGCCTCGAGCGACCGCATCGCCCCGTCGCGCGAATAGTCGAAGACCCCGGTCCGGGACGGCACGTCGAACCACTTGCCGATGCCGTCGCGCCGGTCGGGCGGGGCCGCGCGCAGCAGGCGACCGATCTTGGTGGACAGCAGGAAGGCATCGCGCGGCCGGCCGCGCAGGAAGCGGTTGAGCCGCGTCTCGGCGAGCCCGAGGCCGTAGAGCGGCGCGGTGTCGAAATAGCGCAGGCCCTCGTCCCAGGCGGCCTCCATCGCCGCCTCGGCCTCGGCGTCGGAGATCGCCCGGTAGAGGTTGCCGAGCGGCGCCGTCCCCAGACCGATCTCGGTGAAGGACAGCCCCGCGCTGCCCGGCCGTTCCCAGCGCCGCGTGGCGATGCCCATCCTGCCCTCCCCAGCCCTGCCATGCTAGTATGTCCGGGCTTTCCGGCCAAGCCGCTCCGCGCTAGCGTGGACGGCGGGCGGAGGTGCCGATGGACAGATTCAGGGCGGTGTTCGGGGCCGGCGGCCTTGCTGGGCGGATGCGCGCGGTGCGGCCATGACGGATCTGCTGAAGCAGGACCTGATCGACCTGATGCTGGTCCCCGGCCTTGCCGGGCACGAGGAGCGGGTCGCCGCCGCCATCCGCGCGCGGCTGCCCGTCCAGTCCGCGACCGACCGCGCCGGCAACGTGATCGCCACCTTCCCCGGCGCCTCCGGCCATCCCTCGGTGATGGTCTTCGCCCACATGGACCAGCTCGGCTTCTTCGTCCGCCGGATCGACCCGGACGGCATGATCCGGGTCGAGCGCATGGGCGGCGTGCCCGAGCGGGCGATGGCGGCGCAGCCCGTGCTGCTCTGCGGGGCGAAGGGCGACCTGCCCGGCGTCATCGGCAACATGAGCCACCATGCCACGCCGCCCGAGGAGAAGTACCGCGTGCTGAAGGTGCCCGAGATCGCCATCGACGCCGGATTCGGCAGCCGGGCGGAGGCCGAGGCCGCCGGCCTGGCCATCGGCACCCCCGTGGTCTGGCGCCCGCAGGCCCTGCCGCTGGCCGGCGGACGCATCGCCGGCACCGCCATCGACGACCGGGCGGGCTGCGCGGTGCTGCTCGAGCTTGCCCGTGGCCTGGCCGCCGGCGGGCGGGCGCCGCGGCGCGGGCCGACCGTCCACCTCGTCTTCACCACGCAGGAGGAGTTCAACCTGCGCGGTGCCCTGGTCGCGGCCCAGGTGCTGGAGCCCGACATCGCCATCCAGATCGACCTGATGCTCGCCACCGACACGCCCGGCATGGCCGGGCAGGGCGAGATGCATCTGGGCGGCGGCCCGGGGATGAGCCTCTATTCCTTCCATGGGCGCGGCACGCTGAACGGCACAATCCCCCATCCGGCCCTCGTCCGCCTGTTCGAGGGCACGGCCGCCCGGCTCGGCCTGCCGCTGCAGCGGCAGGCGCGGACCGGGGTGCTGACCGACAATGCCTATGTCCAGCTCGTCGGGCGGGGCGTCGCCGCGATCGACGTGGGCTTTCCCTGCCGCTACACCCATTCGGCCGCCGAGGTCTGCGACCTTGCCGATCTCGCTTCGCTCGCGCGGCTGCTGCGGGCGGTGCTCGAAGCGGTCCCGAAGGGCATGGTGCTGGAGCGCGGATGATGGACCGCTACACGCTCGGCTGCGACATCGGCACGTTCGAATCCAAGGGCGTCCTGGTCGACGGGACGGGCCGTGTCGTGGCGCAGGCGGCCCGGCCGCACCGGATGCTGGTGCCACGGCCCGGCTGGGCCGAACACCGCCCCGAGGAGGACTGGTGGGGCGACTTCGTCTTCATCGTCAGGCGGCTCCTGGCCGAGTCGCAGGTGCCCCCCGAGGCGATCGCCTGCATCGCGACCAGCGCCATCGGCCCCTGCATGCTGCCCGTGGACGAGGCCGGCCGGCCGCTGATGAACGGCGTCCTCTACGGCGTCGATACCCGCGCCGCCGCCGAAATCGAGGACCTGACCGCGGCGATCGGCGCCGAGCGCATCCTGGCGGCCTGCGGCAATGCGCTGACCAGCCAGTCGGTCGGGCCGAAGATCCTCTGGCTGAAGCGCAACCATCCCGATCTTCATGCCCGCACCGCCCGCATCCTCACCTCGACCTCCTTCCTCACCTTCCGGCTGACCGGCGAGGCGGTGATCGACCACTACACCGCGGCCGGCTTCTCGCCGCTCTACGACGTGAACCGGCTGGACTGGACGGAGGCGCTGGCGCCCGGCATCATCCCCCTAGACCGCCTGCCGCGGCTGATGTGGTCGGGCGAGATCGCCGGTCATGTCACGCCCGCGGCAGCCCGCGAGACCGGCCTTGCGCCCGGCACGCCGGTCACCTGCGGCACCATCGACGCGGCGGCCGAGGCGGTCAGCGTCGGCGTCGCGCGGCCCGGCGACATGATGATGATGATGGGCTCGACGATCTTCATCATCGCCCTGACCGAGGGCCCGGTGCGCGACCCGCGGCTGTGGTACGCGCCCTGGCTGTTTCCCGGACGCCATGCCAGCATGGCGGGCCTTGCGACCAGCGGAACGCTCACCCACTGGTTCCGCGACACGCTGGCGCGCGAACTGCCCGCCGATCAGGCCTGGGACCTTCTGGCCGACGAGGCGGCGAACTCGGTTCCGGGCGCCAACGGCCTGATCTGCCTGCCCTATTTCTCGGGCGAGCGGACGCCGATCCACGACCCGAAGGCGAGGGGCGCCTTCTTCGGGCTGAACCTCTCCCACGGGCGCGGCGACCTCTACCGGGGGGCGATCGATGGCATCGCCTTCGGCACGCGGCACGTCATCGAGACCTATGCCGAGACCGGCCAGCGCCCCGCGCGGATCCGCGCCGTGGGCGGCGGCACGCGGAACCGCCTGTGGCTGCAGACGACCTCGGACGCGGCCGGCATCGCGCAGGAGGTCTGCGCCCGGACCGTCGGGGCAAGCTATGGCGACGCCTTCCTTGCCGCGCTGGCCGTGGGGGCGGCGGGACCCGACGACATCCATCGCTGGAACCCGGTGGCCGGGACCGTGGTGCCGGCCTCCTCGGACGTGCTGGAGGCCCGCTACCGGCAGTTCCGCGCGCTCTACGTCGCGACGCGGGAGATCGCCCATGAACTCGGCTGACCGGCCCCGTGCGGCCGCCGCAGGGGCGGCAGGACCCGGACCGCAGGGGAGGCCGCAATGCGCCTTGACCTGATGCGCCCCGCCGAGATCCGCGCCGCCATCGCCGCGAACCTGCCGCTCGCGCTGCCGCTCGGCGTGCTGGAATATCATGGCGAGCACCTGCCGGTGGGCATGGACATGCTGGCGGTCAGCCGCGTGCTCGACCGGATCGAGGCCGCCCGGCCCGACCGGCTGATCGTCGCCCCGCCCTTCCCCTACGGCGCGGCCAGCCTGGCCGTCGCCGGGCCGGAGGGCAGCGGTACGCTCCAGGTCGGCGCCGAGGCGCTGGTGCCCTTCGCCGAGGCGCTCTTCGCCGGACTCCTGCGAATCGGCTTCCGCAACATCCATGCCGTGATCCACCACCAGACCGAGAACTTCGCCCAGGGCATGCCCACCGACCTGTCCTTCCGGCTCGGCGCGCGCAAGGCGATCTTCGCCCATCTCGAACGCGAAAGGGGCGAGGGCTGGTGGGGCGCGCCGGGGATGGAGTCCTATTACGGAGACCACGCGAAGGGCGAGAACCCGTTCAACTGGGTCAGGGTCCATCCGCTCTTCGATACCGCGGCGGGGGATTACCCCTTCGATCACGCCGGACCGGGCGAGACGGCGCTGATGCTGGCGCTTGCGCCCGAGGCGGTGGCGATGGACATGCTGGACGCCGGCGGGCACTGGTTCGTCCGCGGGGCCGGGGAGGCGACGGCGGAACTGGGCGAACGCGGCGCGGCGATGGCCGAGGCGAGACTCCTCGCCCTGATGGGGCTCGGGGCCGCCTGACCGGCGGCGCCTCCCTGCCCCGGCGGCATCGCGCGCCGCCAGGGGGGCTCACGGACGTGAGGCGCCCGCCCCTTCCCCCCGGGAAGGCCGGAAATCCTTCGCAAAGGATTTCCGGCCCGGCGCGTCGCCCGGGGCACCGGGCGCGGGGTCGGGAAATCCTTGGCCAAGGATTTCCCGGCCATGGCAGGATTTTCGCGAAAATCCTGCCATGGATGCGGCCGGCGGCGGGGCTGCGGGGCCACCGGACCGGCGTGCCGGGGGCCGCGGCGCGAAGGGCCGCCCGTGGGGCGGGTGGGCGGCATTCGTTAACGGATCGTGAATTCCCGCGCCAACCCCTTGGAATCGTTCGTCCGGAAAGGGTGTCCCATCGTGGGACGGGTCCTCAGCCCCCTGCCTTCACCGCCAGCCGCGCGGCATGCAGGATGGGCTCGGTATAGCCCGAGGGCTGGCTGCGGCCCTTGAAGACGAGGTCGCAGGCGGCGCGGAAGGCCACCCCGTCGAAGCCCGGCGCCATCGGCCGGTAGGCGGGATCGCCGGCGTTCTGGCGGTCGACCACCTCGGCCATGCGGCGGAGTGCGGCCATCACCGCCTGGGCGTCCACCACGCCGTGATGCAGCCAGTTGGCGATGTGCTGGGAGGAGATGCGGCAGGTCGCGCGGTCCTCCATCAGCGCCACGTCGTGGATGTCGGGCACCTTGGAACAGCCCACCCCCTGGTCGACCCAGCGCACGACATAGCCGAGGATGCCCTGCGCGTTGTTCTCGACCTCGGCCGCGATCTGGTCGGGCGTCCACATCCGCCACGAGGCGAGCGGGATCTCGAGCAGCGCGTCGACATGCGCGCGGCGGCCCCCCTTCGCCAGCCGGGCCTGCACCGCCGCCACGTCGACCTTGTGGTAGTGGAGCGCGTGCAGCGTGGCGGCCGTGGGCGAGGGCACCCAGGCGCAGCTCGCCCCGGCGCGGGGATGGGCGATCTTCTCGTCGAGCATCGCCGCCATCAGGTCGGGGGCCGCCCACATGCCCTTGCCGATCTGCGCGCGCCCCGCGAAGCCGCATTCGAGGCCGATGTCGACGTTGCGGTTCTCGTAGGCGCCGATCCAGGCCTTGCGCCGGATGAAGTCCTTGCGGCTGAAGGGGCCGGCCTCCATCGAGGTGTGGATCTCGTCGCCGGTGCGGTCGAGGAATCCGGTGTTGATGAAGCAGACGCGGTCCTTCGCGGCGCGGATGCATTCCCTGAGGTTGACGCTGGTGCGCCGCTCCTCGTCCATGATCCCGATCTTGACGGTATTGCGCGCGAGGCCAAGCGCGTCCTCGACCATCTCGAAGAGGCGCACCGTCAGCGCCACCTCGTCGGGGCCGTGCATCTTGGGCTTGACGACATAGACCGCGCCCGCCGCGCTGTTGCGCGGGCCCGCCGCGCGGCGCAGGTCGTGCAGCGCGCAGGCCACCGTCACCATCGCGTCGAGAAGCCCCTCGCCGATCTCGCGGCCCTCGCCGTCGAGGACGGCGGGCGTGGTCATCAGGTGGCCCACGTTCCTGACGAGCATCAGCGCGCGGCCCCTGAGGCTGGCCGGGCTGCCGTCCGGCGCGGTGAAGGCGCGGTCGGGTGCGAGCCTGCGCGTGACCGGGCGGCCGGCCTTCTCGAAGGTCTCCGACAGGTCGCCCTTCATCAGGCCGAGCCAGTTGCGGTAGGCGCCCACCTTGTCTTCGGCATCGACGCAGGCCACCGAATCCTCGAGGTCCATGATCACCGAGACGGCGCTTTCAATGACCACGTCGGCAAGGCCTGCCTGGTCGCGCGCGCCGATCGGGTGGGTGCGGTCGAAGACGAGCTCGACATGGAGGTTGTTGTTCCTGAGGATCACCGCGTCGGGTGCGCGGGGGTGGCCGCGGTAGCCCGCGAATTTCTCCGGGGCGACGAGCGGCAGGTCGTCGGCCAGAAGCGCGCCGTCCTTCACGTGGTAGCGGCGCACGTCGGCATGGGAGGTGCCCTGGATCGGGAAGGCCTCGTCGAGGAAGACGCGCACGCGCGCCACCACGCGGGCGCCGCGGCCGCGGTCGTAGCCGCCCGCCGGCGGGGGGGCGCCCATCGCGTCGGTGCCGTAGAGGCAGTCGTAGAGGCTGCCCCAGCGGGCGTTCGCGGCATTGAGCGCGTAGCGGGCGTTGGTGACCGGCACGACGAGCTGCGGGCCGGCGATGGTGGCGATCTCGGGGTCGGTGCCCGCGGTGGCGATGGTGAAGGCGGGGCCTTCGGGCAGGAGGTAGCCGATCCCTTCGAGGAAGGCCCTGTAGGCCGCGTGGTCGTGCGGCCGGCCGCGATGGGCGATGTGCCAGGCGTCGATCTCGGCCTGCATCCGGTCGCGGGTGGCGAGGAGGTCGCGGTTGACCGGGCCGAGGTCACGGACGATGCCGGCGAGGCCCTGCCAGAAGGCTTCGGGGCCGATGCCGGTGCCGGGCAGTGCCTCGTCCTCGACGAAGCGGGCGAGGACGGGGGCGACGGCGAGGCCGTGGCGGAGGATGCGGTCGGTCATCTGCGGTCTCCCCGTCTGCAGGGTGAGGGGTGCCAAGGGATGGCGGCGATTGCAAGGCCCGCCTGCCATGCCCTTCTGCGTCCCCGGGCCCGCTGGCGCCGCCCCCGCCTGCCGCCGCATGCGACTGCACCGGCGCAGCGCGGCGGCCGCGGATTGACAAATCCCGCGCCGGACGGTCCGCTGCCGGGCGACCGCCGCGACCGGACCCAGCGATGACGCCCACAGCCCCGACCCGCCGCGCCTGGCTGCCCGCAGCCCTGGTCGTCCTCATCCTCGTGCTGCACGGGCTGTGGCTGTGGTGGGACGGCAGGGTGCCGATCTGCAAGTGCGGCTATGTCAAGCTCTGGCACGGCCAGACCATGTCGTCGGAGAACTCGCAGCACCTGACCGACTGGTACACGCCCAGCCACATCCTGCACGGGATCCTGTTCTACTGGGCGCTCTGGCTGATCTTCCGCGACCGGCTGTCCTTCGGCTGGAAGCTGGTGATCGCCACCTTCATCGAATCGGCCTGGGAGGTGATCGAGAATTCCGACGCGATCATCGACCGCTACCGGGCCGTCACGATCAGCCTGGACTACTACGGCGACAGCATCGTCAATTCGCTGACCGATGCCCTGGCCATGATCCTGGGGTTCTGGCTGGCCAGCCGGCTGCCGGTCTGGGCCTCGGTGGCCGTCGTCATCGGATTCGAGCTGCTGACGACCTGGCTGATCCGTGACGGTCTGGCGCTGAACATCCTGATGCTCCTGTGGCCGCTCGAGGCGGTCAGGGTCTGGCAGGCCGGCGCCTGACCGCGCGCCCGCGCAATTTTCCTGCGCCGCCGCGGTTTCGCCCGTTGCCCAGCGGGACGGCCCGCTTTAAGAGGAGGCCAAAGGCCGTCGGGGCGGCGCGCGCCGGTGACGGACGACAAGGTTACGGGAGAAACGCATGGCCGACGCAACCGTCCACGGGCATGAGCATCACGACGAGCGGAGCTTCTTCACCCGCTGGTTCATGTCCACCAACCACAAGGACATCGGCATCCTCTACATCGTGACGGCCGGACTGGCCGGGTTCATCTCGGTCGCCTTCACCGTCTACATGCGGATGGAACTGATGCATCCCGGCGTGCAGTACATGTGCATGGAGGGGGCGCGCTTCATCGCCGACGCGACGCGCGAATGCACCCCGAACGGGCACATGTGGAACGTGATGATCACCGGCCACGGCGTGCTGATGATGTTCTTCGTCGTCATCCCGGCGCTGTTCGGCGGCTTCGGCAACTATTTCATGCCGCTGATGATCGGCGCGCCCGACATGGCCTTCCCGCGGATGAACAACCTGAGCTACTGGATGTTCGTCGCCGGCACGTCGCTGGCCGTCCTGTCGGTCTTTGCGCCGGGCGGCGAGGGGCTGCAGGGCGCGGGCGTGGGCTGGGTGCTCTATCCGCCGCTGTCGACCGGTGAATCCGGCTTCTCGATGGACCTCGCGATCTTCGCCGTCCACCTCTCGGGGGCCTCGTCGATCCTCGGCGCGATCAACATGATCACCACCTTCCTGAACATGCGCGCGCCCGGCATGACGCTGCACAAGGTGCCGCTCTTCGCCTGGTCGATCTTCGTCACCGCCTGGCTGATCCTCTTGTCGCTGCCGGTCCTGGCGGGCGCCATCACGATGCTGCTCACCGACCGCAACTTCGGCACCACCTTCTTCCAGCCCTCGGGCGGCGGCGACCCGGTGCTCTACCAGCACATCCTGTGGTTCTTCGGCCATCCCGAGGTCTACATCGTCATCGTGCCGGCCTTCGGCATCATCAGCCATGTCGTCTCGACCTTCTCGAAGAAGCCGATCTTCGGCTACCTGCCGATGGTCTATGCGATGGCTGTCTCTTATACACATCT
>JAOADN010000048.1 GCA_026417295.1 Paracoccaceae bacterium | reverse complement strand
CCGGTGATGCTGTCGTTGCCGGCCCCGCCGAAGACGGTCTGGAAGCCCGCGATCGTGTCGTTGAAGCCCGAGCCGACGAGGATCTCGATCGAGTTGAAGCTGTCGCCCTGGGCCTCGCCGCCGATGCCCGTGGTGGCGGCATTGACGTTGATCGCCGCCGAGGAGCCGGAATAGGAGGCGGTGTCGTTGCCGTTCCCGCCGATCAGGACGTCCGCGCCGTTGCCGCCGACGAGGCTGTCGTCGCCGTCCCCGCCGTCAAGCGTGTCCGCCCCGTCGCCGCCGAGGATCGTGTCGTTGCCCGCCTCGCCCGAGAGCGAGTCGTTGCCCGTCGTGCCGGTGATGCTGTCGTTGCCGGCCCCGCCGAAGACGGTCTGGAAGCCCGCGATCGTGTCGTTGAAGCCCGAGCCGACCGCAACCTCGAAGCCCGAGATCGTGTCGCCGGCCGCGTCGCCGACGGTTCCCGAACTGGCGTTGAAGGCCACGCCCGACGCGGCGCCGGCATAGCTGATCGTGTCGGTCCCCGCCCCGCCGACCATGCTGTCGGCGCCCGGTCCGCCCTCGATGCTGTCGTTGCCGTTGCCGCCCTGGATCGTGTCGTTGCCGGCCCCGCCGAAGATGACGTCGTCGTCGTCCTCGCCGTAGAGCTGGTCGTTGCCGTCGTCGCCGTAGATCGTGTCGTTGCCGAAGCCGCCGTAGATCGTGTCGTCGCCGTCCCCGCCGTAAAGCAGGTTCACGCCGTTGAGGTTGCCGCCGATGTTGTCGTCGATGAAGTCGTTGCCGGCGCCGCCATAGACCGTGTCGTTGCCCGACCCGAAGACGATCGTGTCGTTGCCGTCGCCCCCGTAGATGAGGCTGTTGCCGGACCCTGCGACCAGGCTGTCGTCGCCCGTCCCGCCGTCGATGGTGTCGTTGCCCTCGCCACCGTTGATCGTGTCGTTGCCCGCCTCGCCGAGAAGCGAGTCGTTGCCCGCCGTGCCGGTGATGCTGTCGTTGCCGGCCCCGCCGAAGACGGTGACGAATCCCGCGATCGTGTCGGCGCCGTTCGAGCCGATGAGGCCCTCGATCGAGGAATAGGTGTCGCCGGCCGCGTCCCCGCCCGATCCCGTGCCCGAGGCGTTCGCGTTCACCGCGGCGGTCGAGGCGGCATAGGTCACCCAGTCGTCGCCGGCGCCGCCCGACATCGCGTCGCTGCCGGCCCCGCCGACGAAGGTGTCGTTGCCGTTGCCGCCGATCAGGTTGTCGTTGCCGTTGCCGCCGATCAGGCTGTCGTTGCCGTCGCCGCCGTCGAGCGTGTCGTTGCCGTCGCCGCCGTCGATCGTGTCGTTGCCGGCCTCGCCCAGCAGGCTGTCGGCGCCGCCCGTGCCGGTGATCGAATCCGCCCCGTCGCCGCCGTAGATCGTGCCGAAGCCGGCGAGCGTGTCGTTGAAGGCCGACCCGACGATGATCTCGATGCTGCTGAAGGTGTCGCCGCTGGCGTCGCCCGCCGTCCCGCCAGAGGCGTTGAGCGCCACGCCCGCCGTCGCATTGGCATAGGAGGCCGTGTCGGTCCCGCTCCCGCCGACCAGCGTGTCGGCCCCCGCGCCGCCGATCAGCACATCGTCGCCGCCGCCGCCCGAGAGGCTGTCGTTGCCGTCGCCCCCGTCGATCGTGTCGGCGCCGTTGCCGCCGTTGATCGTGTCGTTGCCCGCCCCGCCCAGAAGGCTGTCGGCCCCGGTCGTCCCGGTGATCGAGTCGTCGCCCGCCCCGCCGTCGACCGTCGTGAACCCCGAGATCGTGTCGTTGAAGGCCGATCCGATGATGGCCTCGATGCTGGTGAAGGTGTCGGTCCCGTCCCCGCCGGTGGCGCCGCCGGAGGTGACCGTCACGGCCGAGGCCGCATTGGCATAGGAGGCCGTGTCGTTGCCGGCCCCGCCGTTCAGGACGTCGTTGCCGGGCCCGCCGAGCAGCGTGTCGTCGCCGTTGCCGCCCAGAAGCGTGTCATTGCCGTCGCCGCCGTCGATGACGTCGTTGCCGTCGGCCCCCGAGAGGCTGTCGTTGCCGGCGAAGCCGAAGATCGTGTCGTCGCCCGACGATCCGGTGATCGTGTCGTTGCCGGAAGTGCCGTTGAAGACGGGCATGGATCAGCCCTCCCCTGCCTGCGGCTGCGCCGTCGCACGCAGGGAGGCGCCGGAACGGGCGATCGCCCGCGGCGCACGATGCCCCGAACAGGGGAAGCCACTCGTCGTCATGCCAGACCTGCCTACACGCGGCACTTGTGAACCGTGCCCTAGCCGCCGAATTAGGCAATATCGGGGCGGGGGTGCAAACATTTCGCTAATCCGCAGGGGATTGGCGGAAGACTGCCGCCAAACTGCAACGCCGGCCGGTGCGGCAGGCCCCGGCCGGTCCGTGAAGGGGCCCGGTCCCTTCCTTCAGGCCTCCCCGCGGCCTTCCATCGCCTCGAGCTCGTCGATCATGCCCGCGATCATGCCAAGGCCCTTGTCCCAGAACCGGGGGTCCGAGGCATCGAGGCCGAAGGGCGCGAGAAGCTCCCTGTGGTGCTTCGACCCGCCAGCCTTCAGCATCGCGAAATACTTCTCCTGGAAGTCCGGCAGCCCTTCCTCGTAGGCGGCATAGAGCGCGTTCACCAGCCCGTCGCCGAAGGCATAGGCATAGACGTAGAAGGGCGAATGGACGAAATGCGGGATATAGGCCCAGAAGGTCTCGTAGCCCGGCATGAACTCGAAGGCGGGCCCGAGGCTTTCGCCCTGCACGCTCATCCACAGCCGCCCGATGTCGTCGGGGGTCAGTTCGCCCTCGCGGCGGGCGGTGTGGAGCTTCACCTCGAAGTCGTAGAAGGCGATCTGGCGCACGACGGTGTTGATCATGTCCTCGACCTTGCCGGCGAGCAGCGTCTTCCGCTCGGCGGGGTCCTTGGCGCCCGCGAGCAGCCGGCGAAAGGTCAGCATCTCGCCGAAGACGCTCGCCGTCTCGGCCAGCGTCAGCGGCGTGTCGGCCAGAAGCTCGCCCTGCGGCGCGGCGAGCCGCTGGTGGACGCCGTGGCCCAGCTCGTGCGCCAGCGTCATCACGTCGCGCGGCTTGCCGAGGTAGTTCAGCATCACGTAGGGGTGCACGTCGGTCACCGTGGGATGCGCGAAGGCGCCGGGCGCCTTGCCGGGCTTCACGCCCGCGTCGATCCAGCCCTTCTCGAAGAAGGGGTCGGTCAGCCGGGCAAGCTCGGGGTGGAAGGCGGCATAGGCCGCCTGCACCGTCTCGCGCGCCTCGTCCCAGCCGATCGTGCGCTTCACTTCGGTGGGCAGGGGCGCGTTGCGGTCCCAGACCTGGAGCCGGTCGAGCCCCATCCACCTCGCCTTCAGCCGGTAGTAGCGGTGGCTGAGGCGCGGATAGGCGGCGACGACGGCGTTCCTGAGCGCCTCGACCACCTCGGGCTCGACATGGTTGGCAAGGTGGCGCGAGGCCATCGGCGTGGGGAACCTGCGCCAGCGGTCCTCGATCTCCTTCTCCTTGGCCAGCGTGTTGTGGACACGCGCGAAAAGCTTGACGTTCTGCCCGAAGACCTCGGCCAGCGCCCGTGCCGCGGCCTCGCGCCGGGGGCGTTCGGGCTCGGAAAGGAGGTTGAGGGTGGATTCGAGGTTCATCGGCCCGTCCTCGCCCGCGACGGTGAAGGACAGCCCCGCCATCGTCTCGTCGAAGAGCCTGTTCCAGGCGGAGGCGCCCACCGTGGACTGGTCGTGCAGGAAACGCTCGAGCTCGTCGGACAGCTGGTGCGGCTTCATCGCGCGCATCCGGTCGAAGACGGGCCTGTAGCGGCTGAGCTCCGTGCCCGGGGCGAAGAGCGCCTGATAGGCCGCATCCTCGATCCGGTTGAACTCGAGGCTGAAGAAGACGAGCGGCGTCGTCGCGTCGGTCACGCGGTCCTGGCAGTCGGACATGAACTTGGCGCGGGCGGCGTCCAGCGTGTTCTGGTAGTAGCGCAGCCCCGCATAGGACATGATCCGCCCCGCCAGCCGGCTGATCGCCTCGTTGCGGCGCACGCATTCCAGCATTGCCGCCGCGTCGAGGCCCGCCAGCCGCCCCTCGTAGTCGGCCGCGAAGGCCCGGCACTCGGCCTCGAGCCGGTCGAGATCGCGCGCGATCTCGGGCGCGTCGGGGGCCGGATAGAGGTCCGTCAGGTCCCATTCCGGCAGGGTGCCGAGGCTGCCCCCGGCCGCAGGGTCGGCATCGGGCAGGCGGGCGGGCTCGTGCATCGGATCGCTCCTTGACTGGATGGGAATGGCAGATAGGCCTGTCGCCGGCCGAAAGACAAGCCGCGCCCCTTCACTCTGGCCCAAGTACTCCGGGGTCCGGGGCAGAGCCCCGGGGGTCTCCGCCGAGCAGCGACCTGAGCGTGGCGAGACTGTCGATCTCGGCGGCCGGCTTGTCGCGCCGCCAGCGCAGGATGCGCGGAAAGCGCACCGCGATCCCCGACCGGTGCCGCCGCGAGGGCGCGATCCCCTCGAAGGCGATCTCGAAGACCTGCACCGGCGGGACGGCGCGCACCGGCCCCCAGCGGTCCAGGGTGTTGCGCCGCACCCAGTCGGTGATCTCGGCGAACTCGCCGTCGGTCAGCCCGGAATAGGCGCGGGCGAAGGGGACGAGGCCGTCCCCCTCGCGCAGGGCGAAGGTATAGTCGGTGAACAGGCCGGCGCGGCGGCCGTGGCCGGCCTGGGCATAGATCATCACCGCATCGACCGTCATCGGATCCAGTTTCCACTTCCACCAGTCGCCCCGCCGGCGCCCGGCGCCATAGGGGCTGGCGCGGCGCTTCAGCATCAGCCCCTCGGCGCCCCGGCCGCGCGCCTGCCCGCGCAGGGCCGCGAGCTCGTCCCAGGCGGCGAAGCCCGCCGCGGGCGAAAGCCGCAGCGGCAGGCCGGGGGGCAGGTCCGCCACCAGACCGTCAAGCAGCGCGCGCCGCTCTGCCAGCGGCCGCGCCCTGATGTCGCGCCCCTGCCATTCGAGAAGGTCGTAGCCCATCAGCACCGCCGGCGCCGCGGCGAGGAGCGCCCCGGAGACGCGCCTCGCCCCGATCCGCTTCTGCAGCGCGGCGAAGGGCAGGGGCGCCTGCCCGCCCCAGGCGAGGATCTCGCCGTCGATCACCGTGCCCGCGGGCAGGGCGCGGGCGAGCGGGGCAAGATCGGGGAAGCGGTCGGTGATCAGGTCCTCGCCGCGGCTCCACAGGTGATGGGTCCCGCCGCGGCGGACGAGCTGGCCGCGGATCCCGTCCCATTTCCATTCCGCCAGCCAGTCGGCCGGATCGCCGAGGCGGGCGGGCGGGATGTCGAGCGGCGGGGCGAGGCAGAAGGGGTAGGGGCGTCCCGGCGGGGCGCTGCCGTCGCCCGCCGACAGGAGCCCCGCGAGGTCGGTCTGCGCCGGATCCCAGTCGCCCATGAGGCGTTCCTGGACCAGGGCCTCGGGCAGGCCGGTCGCGGCGGCGAGCGCGCGGGTGACGAGGCGGCGGCTGACGCCCATGCGGAAGCCCCCGGTGATCAGCTTGTTGAAGAGGAAGCGCTCCTCGCCGCCGAGCCTGTCCCAGGCCGCCAGGATCGCCTCCTTCCGCGCTGCCGCGGGGCGGCCGGCGAGGGCGCGGATGCGCCCGATCCAGACGGCGAGGCCAGCCCCGTCGCGGCCCTGCGGTTCCGGCAGGACCAGGGCGATGGTCTCGGCAAGATCCCCGGTCACCGCATGGGCCTCTGCGAAGAGCCAGTCGGGAAGGCCGGCGCGCTCGGCCGCCCAGAGGCGGAGCTCGCCCGCCGTCACCGTGCGCTTCGGGCGGCGGCCCGAGAGCAGCGCCACGGTCCACAGCCGGTCCTCCGCGGGGGCCTCGCGCAGGTAGGCGGCCAGGGCCGCGACCCGCGCCGCGACCGAGGTCGTGGCGTCGAGGGCGGCGAGGAGGGCGGCGAAGCGCTGCATGGGGCAAGTCCGGCGGGCCCGGCCTTCACCGGGCGGGCTTGCTTCGAGCCTAGCGCAGGGACCGGCCGGGTCCAGTGTCCGGCGCGGGGCCGGGGGCGGTGCCCCCGCGCGGGCCGGGGCGGGGCGAGGGGGCCGCCTGCCCCCTCGCGCTCCCCCGGGAGTATTTCGGGCATGATGAAGGGGCGCGGGGGGTCAGTCCGCCGGGGCGGCGGCGGGGTCCCCGGCCTCGCCCGTCCAGGCGGTGCGGACGATCCCGGCCTCGTAGCCCTCGTCCTCGAGCCAGCGGCGGAAGGCCGTGGTATAGCCGTGCGTCACGAAGACGCGCTGCGCCCCCGTGGCGCGGATCGCGGCGTTGAGTCCGGGCCAGTCGGCATGGTCGCTGAGGACGAATCCGGTCCCTGCGCCGCGCCGCCGCCGGATCCCGCGCAGCTGCATCCAGCCCGAGGCCGTGGCGGCGGCGAAATCGCCCCAGCGCCGCGCCCAGGGCGTGGCCGCCGCGCCGGGCGGGGCGATGACGAGGGCGCCGGGATGGCTGCGCGCATCCATCCCCTCGCCCACGCGCAGCGTGGGCGGCAGGCGGTAGCCCTGGGCGCGCAGGATCGCGGTGACCTCCTCGACCGCGCCATGGGTGAGGACCGGCCCCTCCGCCGGGTCGAGGCCGGCGAGGATGCGCTGCGCCTTGCCCAGCGCATAGGCCCCGAGGACCGACACCCGGCCCGCCGCGCGGTTGGCCCGCCACCAGGCGGTGATGGCGGCCATCACCCCGGCCTGCGGCCGCCAGCGGAAGACCGGCAGGCCGAAGGTGCATTCGCTGACGAAGCAGTGGCAGGCGACGGGTTCCCAGGCTTCGCTGAGGCCGTCGGGTTCGAGCTTGTAGTCGCCCGAGACGACCCAGACCTCGCCGGCGACCTCGACGCGGATCTGGGCCGAGCCGGGGACGTGGCCGGCCGGATGGAAGGAGACGCGCGCGTCGCCGATCCGGCGGACCTCGCCCCAGGCCAGTCCCTCGGCGGTGATGCCGCCCAGCCGGTGGCGGATCACCGGCAGCGCGGCGGCCGTCGCGAGATAGGCGCCCATGCCCGGCCGGGCATGGTCGGAATGGCCGTGGGTGACGAGCGCGCGCGCCACCGGGCGCCAGGGGTCGATGTGGAAATCGCCCGCCGGGCAGTAGAGGCCCCGGTCGGTGAAGGCGAGGACGGGATCGCGCGGCATGTCGGGGCGGAATGTAGCGCGCCGGGCCGCACCGGGCCATCCTGCCCGGAAAACGGGCAGCGCCGGGCCGCCGGGGGCGGCGCGGCGGTCCCCCGGCCTTCCGTTCCGCGCGCGCCCTGCCTAAAGTCGGGTCAGGCAGGCGGAACGGCCGCATGAGCGAGAGCCATTTCAACGAGATGTACGACGGCGGCGCGGTGCGCCCGCCCTATGCCCGTCTCGAGGACTGGATGCGGGCGATGCCGGCGGAGCTGCGCAGCCTGAAGCAGGCCGAGGCCGAGGCGCTGTTCCGCCGCATCGGCATCACCTTCGCCGTCTATGGCGAGGGCGGCGACCCCGACCGGCTCATCCCCTTCGACATGTTCCCGCGGGTCTTCTCGCAGGCCGAGTGGCGGCGGCTCGATCGCGGGATCAGGCAGCGGGCGCGGGCGCTCAACGCCTTCCTGTCGGACATCTACGGGCGGGGCGAGATCGTGCGGGCGGGCCGCGTGCCCGAGCGGCTGGTCTACGGCAACGAGGCCTACGAGAAGGCGATGGCCGGCTTCGCCCCGCCGCGCGACGTCTGGTCGCATATCGTGGGCATCGACATCGTGCGCACCGGGCCGGCCGACTTCTTCGTGCTCGAGGACAACTGCCGCACGCCTTCGGGCGTGAGCTACATGCTGGAGAACCGCGAGATCATGATGCGGATGTTCCCCGCGCTCTTCCGCGAGAACCGCATCGAGCCGGTGGACCACTACCCCGACCTCCTGCGCCGGACGCTCGCCTCGGTCGCCCCGGCCGGGGCCGATGGCGACCCGACGATCGCGCTGCTCACCCCCGGATCCTTCAATTCGGCCTATTACGAGCATTCCTTCCTGGCCGACCTGATGGGGATCGAGCTGGTCGAGGGGCAGGACCTCTTCGTCGAGGGCGGCGCGGTCTTCATGCGCACGACCGAGGGGCCGCGGCGGGTGGACGTGATCTACCGGCGGATCGACGACGCCTTCCTCGACCCGCTCTGCTTCCGGCCCGATTCGATGCTCGGCGTTCCGGGGCTGATGGATGTCTACCGCTCGGGCGGGGTGACGATCGTCTCGGCCCCAGGCGCCGGCGTGGCCGACGACAAGGCCGTCTACGTCTTCGTGCCCGAGATGGTGCGCTTCTACCTCGGCGAGGAGCCGGTCCTGCCCAATGTCCCGACCTGGCAGTGCGGCCGCGCGGACGACCTGAAATACGTCCTCGCCCATCTCGGCGAGCTGGTGGTCAAGGAGGTGCACGGATCGGGGGGCTACGGGATGCTGGTCGGGCCCAAGGCGACGAAGGCGCAGATCGAGGCCTTCGCGGCGCGCATCCGCCACGACCCGGCCAACTACATCGCCCAGCCGACCCTGGCCCTGTCGACCGTGCCCGCCTTCGTGGACGAGGGCGTGGCCCCCCGGCATGTCGACCTGCGGCCCTTCTGCCTTGTCGGCGAGCGGATCGAGCTCGTGCCCGGCGGCCTGACCCGGGTGGCCCTGCGCGAGGGCTCGCTCGTCGTCAATTCCTCGCAGGGCGGCGGGGTCAAGGACACCTGGGTCCTGGCGGAGTAGGGCGGGCAGAGCGGATGCTGAGCCGCACGGCAGAGAACCTCTTCTGGATCGCCCGCTACATCGAGCGGGCCGAGACGATGACGCGCCTTCTGTCGGTCGGGGCGCGCATCGCGCTGATGCCGCAGGCCGGCGAGGGCTACCGCAACGAATGGGATTCGCTCCTGCAGGCCTCGGGCACGGCGGCGGGCTTCCGCCGCAAGTATGGCGAGGCGGTGCAGCGCAACATCGAGAGCTTCCTCTTCTTCGACCGCGACAATCCCTCCTCGGTGGCCTCCTGCTTCGAGCATGCGCGCGAGAACGGGCGCATCGTGCGCACCGCCCTGTCCAGCCAGGTCTGGGACGCGCTGAACGGCGCCTTCCAGGACCTGCGCGCGCTCGAGCGGCTGCCGCGCGGCGAGCTCGACATCCCGCGGCTCGTCGACTGGACGACGCGGCATGCCGCGCTGGCCAAGGGGGCGATCGATTCGACGCTGCTCAGGAACGACGGGTGGGACTTCCTGCATCTCGGCTTCTGCCTCGAGCGGGCGGACAACACCGCGCGCCTGATCGACGTGAAGTACTACGTCCTCCTGCCCCGGGCCGAATACGTGGGCAGCGGGCTCGACACCTGGCAGTGGCAGACGCTGCTGCGCGCGGTGTCGTCGCACCGCGCCTTCCACTGGGCCTACGGGGGCGAGATCAGCGCCGCCAAGGTGGCGCATTTCCTGATCCTCAATCCGCAGTGCCCGCGCTCGCTCATCACCGCCGTCGAGGAGGCCAACCTGCATCTCGAGCGCCTCGCCGCGGCCTACGGCACCGAGACGGCCGCCCAGGAACGCGGCCGCGAGCTTCTGGCCGAGCTGGCCGGAACCGACGTCACCCGCATCTTCGACGAGGGCCTGCACGGCTTTCTCAGCCGTTTCATCGCCTCGACCGCCGACCTCGCCCAGACGGTGGGCGAATGCTACCTGACGGGGCAGGCCGGATGATCCTGACGGTCAGCCACGTCACCACCTACCGCTACGACGCGCCGGTGCGCGGCGCGGTCCAGAGCCTGCGCCTCACGCCGTCGGACTGCGACGGGCAGACGGTCAGGCGCTGGGACCTGTCGGTGGACGGGGGGCTGCGCGGCGGGGCCTTCCGCGACGGCGCGGGCGACCGGATCGAGGGCTGGTCCGTCAGGGGGCCGGTGACGTCGGTGACGGTGCGCGTCGCAGGCGAGGTCGAGACGCGCGACCTTGCGGGGCTCCTGCGCGGGCACCGCGAATCCGTTCCCCCTTCGGCCTGGCTGCGCCCGACGCCGGCGGTCCGGGCCGATACGGCGCTGGCCGGGCTGGCCCGCGCCGCCGCCGGCCGGGCGCGCGATGCCCTCGATGCCGCCCACCGGCTGATGGCCGACATCGCCGAGGCCATCGCCTGGCGTCCCGGGGCGACCCATGCGCACACGACCGCGGCCGAGGCGCTGGCCCTTGGCGAAGGCGTCTGCCAGGACCATGCCCATGCGATGATCGCGGCCGCCCACAGCCTCGACATGCCGGCGCGCTACGTCTCGGGCTACATGGCGGCCGCCGGGGACGACGCCCCGGGCGAGGCGGCCCATGCCTGGGCCGAGCTCTGGATCCCCGATCTCGGCTGGGTCGGCTTCGACCCGGCCAACCGCACCTGCCCGGACGAGCGCTACATCCGCCTCGGCTCGGGCCGCGACGCGCAGGACGCCGCGCCCATCCGGGGCGTCGCCAGGGGCGCCGCCGCGGGCGAGACGCTCGATGTCGCCGTTGCGGTGCGCAGCGCCCAGCAATAGGGTTCGGCGGCAAGCTCGGGGACGGATCATCCGCACATGACCTACTGCGTCGGCCTTCTTCTCAATGACGGCATGGTCATGCTGTCGGACACGCGCACCAATGCCGGCCTCGACAACATCGCGACCTATCGCAAGATGTTCACCTTCGAGGAACCCGGCGAGCGCGTCATCGTCATCCAGACGGCCGGCAGCCTTTCGGTCAGCCAGACCACGATCGCGCGGCTGAAGGAGGCGATCGACGATCCCGAGGCCACGCCCGAGACCTCGATCATGCTCGCCCCGACCATGCTCAAGGTGGCCGAGATCACCGGCAACACGCTGGCGGCGGTGCGCGCCGAGATCGACGAAAAGCTCGCCTCGATGCGCCAGGGGGCCTCGGCCAGCCTGATCGTCGCCGGCCAGCGCAGGGGCGGCGTCATGCGCATGTTCCTCATCTACCCCGAGGGCAACTTCATCGAGGCCACCGAGGACACGCCCTTCCTCCAGATCGGCGAACACAAGTACGGCAAGCCCATTCTCGACCGCGTGGTCAAGCCGACGACCTCGCTGGCCGACGCGCAGAAGGCGGTGCTGCTGTCGATGGATTCGACGCTGCGGTCCAACCTCTCGGTGGGGATGCCGCTCGATCTCGTGGTGATCGAGAAGGACGCGCTCCGCGTCGGCAAGAGCCGCCGGATCGAGGCCGGCGATCCCGATTTCCGCGCCATGAGCGAGGCCTGGTCCACCGCCCTGCGCGAAAGCTTCCGGGCGATCAAGCTCTAGGCCGGGCCGGTCCCAGGGATGCCCAGGGGGGGCCTCAGCGCCCCGCCGCGCCCGCGTAAAGCTCCAGCGCGGCGGCGAAGAACCGCGCCCGCCTTTCTTCCGTCTCCATCAGCACCTCGTGGCGGGCGCCGGGAAAGGCCTCGATCCGGCCGCCGGGCCAGCGCGCCATGCGGTCCACCATGTCGGCGGCGTCCGCTATCCGCTCCTCTGCGCCATAGGCCGCATAGGCCGGCAGCGCCGGCGAGGGCAGGGCGCGCAGCGCCCGGCATTCGATCAGCGCCTCGATCAGCCAGTGCCGGGTCGGCCCGCCCAGCGCCAGTTCGGGATGGTCCAGAAGCTGCCGGCGCATCAGGGCATACATGTCCGGGTCGGTCGTCAGCAGGTTGCCCTCGAAGGGCGCGGCCAGGACATAGGGCGCCGGGCCGGTCGTCGGCGCAAAGCCCGCGCCCAGCCCGGCCGCCCGCGCCGCCAGGCCCATCGCCCAGGCCGCGGGCCTCAGCCAGCCGTCGATCCTGATGCCGAACATCGGGCCCGAGAAGACGGCCGCCTTCACGGGCAGCCCCTCGTGCAGGGCGCGCAGCCCGATGCAGCCGCCCATGGAATGCGCCATCAGGAACCAGGGCTCCGGCAGGCCGAGGTCGCGCATCAGCCCGACGACGGCCGCAAGGTCGCGCTGATAGTCGCGGAAGGCGCCGACATGGCCGGCGGCGCGGTCCGGCAGCAGCCGGTCGGCCAGGCCCTGCCCGCGCCAGTCGACGATCACCGTGGCAAGGCCGCCCGCGCCCATCGCCGCGGCGACATGCAGGTATTTCTCGACATATTCGGTGCGCCCGGGAAGCATCAGCACGGTCCCGCGCGGGCCCTCGGGCCAGATCCCCGCCCGCAGGCGGACGCCGTCGGATGCGGTGATCCAGCGGGCGAAGCCGCCCTGCGGGACAGGCAGGCCGTCGATGAACAGGGGCGCGTCGGTTCCGGTCAGGCCAGCGCTCCGCCAAGCTGGATGGCCAGCCCGATGTTGCCGTCCACCGAGAGCCGGCCCATCATGTAGGCGGCCGTGGGGTTCTGGCTGCCGTCGAGGATGCCCATGAAGGTATCGGCCGATGCGGTCAGGGTGACGTCCGCCGGCTCGTCGCCCGCCCGCGCGCCTGCGCGGTCCAGCATGATCGTGCCGACGTCCTTGATGACGATCTTGGCGGATCCGTCGAAGCCGCCGGGAAGCTTGCGGTTCAGGCCTTCGACGGCCGCGGCGACTGTGTCGCTCATCTGGGGCTCTCCGTTCCTCTGGCGGCCCGCGGGGCCGCCGGTGGTGATCTTGTGAGCGCCGGGGTGTGGCATTCCGGCGCGGATGCGTTACTGTTGCAGGATATGGGCAGAATGACGGCAAACCTCAAACGGATCGTGACGGTGATCGCGCTTTGTTGCGCAGCGTCACAGGCGCCGGCCGCGGGCGGGCCGGATCTCGAGGGGCTCTACCGCCAGCTCGCCGACCCGGACAATCCCGACTGGCAGATCGCCCAGGCCGACATCCTGCGCGAATGGTCGAAATCCGGCTCGCCGGCGCTGGACCTGCTCTTGCGCCGCGGCCAGGACGCGATGGAGGCCGGGGACCTGGCTGCCGCGATCGAGCACCTGACCGCGCTCACCGACCACGCGCCCGACTTCGCCGAGGGCTGGAACGCGCGCGCCACGGCCTATTTCCTGAACGGCGACTTCGGCCCCTCGATCGCCGACATCCGCATGACGCTGGCGCTCAACCCGCATCATTTCGGCGCCCTTGCCGGCCTCGGCCAGATCTTCGAGGGGATCGGCCGGCCCGACCAGGCGCTGAAGGCCTACGAGGCGGCCCTTCGGATCAACCCGCACATGGACGGCGTGCGCCAGGCGGTGGAGCGGCTGCGGCGCGACACCGAAGGGACCGCGCTTTAGGAGCCTGGGCAAGATGAACGCTCCCGCGAGGATCGCCGCGATCCTCGGGCCGACGAACACCGGCAAGACCCACTACGCCATCGAGCGCATGCTCGGCCACCGCACCGGGGTCATCGGCCTGCCGCTGCGGCTTCTCGCGCGCGAGGTCTACGACCGCATCGTCGCCCTGCGCGGCCCCTCGGTCGTGGCGCTCGTCACCGGCGAGGAGCAGATCGTGCCCGAGGGCATCCGCTACTGGGTCTGCACCGTCGAGGCGATGCCCGAGGGGATCGGCGCCGACTTCCTTGCCGTCGACGAGATCCAGCTCTGCGCCGACCCCGAGCGCGGCCATGTCTTCCCCGCCCGCCTGCTGCGGGCGCGCGGCCGGCAGGAGACGCTGTTCCTCGGCTCCGAATCGATGCGCGGCGCGATCCGGGCGCTGGTCCCCGGCGCCCAGTTCATGAACCGCGAGCGGTTCTCGACCCTCACCTGGTCAGGTTCGAAAAAGATAAGCCGTATGCCCCCGAGAAGCGCCATCGTCAGCTTTTCGGTAGAGAATCTATATGCGATCGCCGAGCTCATCCGCCGCCAGCGGGGCGGCTGCGCGGTCGTCATGGGGGCGCTCTCGCCGCGCACCCGCAATGCCCAGGTCGCGCTCTACCAGAACGGCGACGTCGATTTCCTCGTCGCCACCGACGCCATCGGGATGGGGCTCAACCTCGACATCGGGCATGTCGGGTTCTCGGCCACGTCGAAGTTCGACGGCCGCCGCATCCGGCCGCTCTTTCCCCACGAGATCGGCCAGATCGCCGGCCGGGCCGGGCGCTACATGGCGCCGGGCACCTTCGGCGTGACGGGCGAGGCGGCCGCCCTCGACCCCGAGGTGATCGAGGCCGTCGAGAACCACAGCTTCGCCGGCATCGAGCGGCTGCAGTGGCGCTCGCCCGAGCTCGACTTCGGATCGGCCGACCGGCTGGTCGAGAGCCTCGAGGTCGAGCCCGACGATCCCCGCCTCGTGCGCGGGCGCGAGGCCGACGACCTGTCCACGCTCAAGGCGCTGCGCGACCTGCCCGACATCCGCGCCCGCCTGCGCGACGCCCGCGACGTGCGGCTCCTGTGGGATGCCTGCCGCATCCCCGACTTCCGCTCGGTCTCGGCCCAGGAACATGCCACGCTCGTCGCCCGCATCTTCGACTTCCTCCATGCGCGCGGCCGCATCCCCGAGGACTGGCTCGCCGCCCAGATCGCCCGCATCGACCGGACGGAGGGCGACATCGACACCCTGTCGAAACGTCTGGCCTTCATCCGCACATGGACCTACGTTGCGCAGAGACAATCGTGGGTTGAAAACGAAAGCCATTGGCGGGGCGAGACCCGCGCGGTAGAAGACCGCCTGTCGGACGCGCTGCATGCCCGTCTGACCGCAGCATTCGTGGACCGGCGGACAAGCGTGCTTCTCCGGCGGCTCAAGCAGAAGGAGAGCCTCGTGGCCGAGGTGAACGACAGGGGCGAGGTGACGGTCGAGGGAGAGTTCGTCGGCCGGCTCGACGGCTTCCGCTTCCGCCGGGACGCATCCGGCACGCCCGACGAGGCACGGACCCTGGCCCGCGCCGCCTACGAGGCCCTGAAGCCCGAATTCGCCCTGCGCGCCGACCGCTTCTACAACGCCCCCGATACCGAGTTCGACTTCACCGAACAGGGCGGGCTGATGTGGGGCACTTCGGCCGTCGGCAAGCTCGTCCGCGGCCCCGAGGTGCTGAAACCCGCGGTCGAACCCTTCGTGGACGAGGAAGCCGGGCCCGAGGTCGCCGAGAAGGTCAGGCGCCGCCTCCAGCATTTCATCGACCGCCGGATCGCCGTGCTGTTCGAGCCGCTCCTGGCCATGGCCGGGGACGAGTCGCTGACCGGCCTCGCCCGCGGCTTCGCCTTCCGCCTCGTCGAGGCGCTCGGCGTGCTCCCGCGCGAACGGGTGGCCGCCGAGGTGAAGGCCCTCGACCAGGACGCCCGCGGGCTCTTGCGCAGGCACGGCGTCCGCTTCGGCCAGTTCACCATCTTCCTGCCGGCGCTGCTGAAACCCGCGCCGACGCGCCTGCGGCTGGTGCTGTGGTCGCTTGCCGAGGGGCTGGACCAGTTCCCCGAAAGCCCGCCCCCGGGCCTCGTCACCATCCCCAACCTGACCGAGGTGCCGAAGCAGCACTACACCCTGTCGGGCTATCACCCCGCCGGCGCGCGCGCCATCCGCATCGACATGCTGGAACGGCTGGCCGACATCCTGCGGACGAAGGACACGAAGGCCGGATTCGAGGCCACGCCCGAGATGCTGTCGATCACCGGCATGACGCTCGAGCAGTTCGCCGACCTCATGGCCGGCCTCGGCTACCGGGGCGAAAGGGGCGAGCGTCCGCGGGTCAGGGCCGAGGCGCCCCCGCCCCCGCCGCCGCCGGCCGATCCCGACGCCCCGGTGAACCCGATCCCCGAGGAGGTCTCGCTTCTCGCACCTGCGCCCGAGACGCCGGCCGAACCCCAGACCGAGGTCTTCTGGACCTTCGTCTGGGCCCCGCCGCCGCGCGAACGCAGGCCCAGGCCCGACCGGGCCGCCCGCGGCCCGCGGAAAGAGGGCGGCAAGCTCGGCGCCGGCATCCGGCGCGAAGGCGCGGGTCCGGGCGCGGGTCCGGGCGCGGGTCCGGGCGCAAGCAAGGGCGCGCGGCCGGCCGGCGGCCAGCCGCGGGGCGATCGCAAGCCCTGGGACAAGAAGCCCGGCTTCAAGGGGCGCGACGGCCAGCGCGACGAGCGCCCGAAATCCTACGAATCGCGCCCCGAACGTCGCGACCGGATCGATCCCGACAATCCCTTCGCCGCCGCCCTGATGGGCCTGCGCGACAAGACCTGAGCCGGTGGCCGGGGGCGGCGCCGCCACGATCCGGCTGGACAAGTGGCTGTGGCATGCGCGCTTCCTGCGCACGCGCAGCGCCTGCGCGGCGCTCGTCGGGGCCGGGCACCTGCGGCTGAACGGCCGGCCGGTCAGCAGGCCCGCCCAACCCGTCGGCCCGGGCGACGTGCTGACCGTGCCGATGGGCACCTCGGTGCGGGTGGTGCGCATCCTGGCCTGCGGCACGCGGCGCGGGCCGGCGGCCGAGGCGCAGGCCCTCTATGCCGAGATCCCCGCGCCCTGATCCGGGCGCCCGCCCGGCTGCCGGGCGCAGGGTCCGCGCGCCTTGCGCTCGGCCGGTCGAGTTGCTACCTCAGCCGGCAGGAAGCGCCGGATCCCCCCATGACCTACGTCGTCACCGAGAACTGCATCGCCTGCAAGTATACCGACTGCGTCGCGGTCTGTCCCGTGGACTGCTTCTACGAGGGGGAGAACATGCTGGTCATCCACCCCGACGAATGCATCGACTGCGGGGTCTGCGAGCCGGAATGCCCGGCCGACGCGATCCGCCCCGACACCGAGCCCGACATGGAGAAATGGGTCGAGTTCAACCGCAGGTATTCCGCGCTCTGGCCGGTGATCACCGAGCGCAAGGATCCCCCGCCGCTGGCCAAGGAACGCGACGGCGAGCCCGGCAAGCTCGAGAAGTATTTCTCCGAATCACCGGGCGCGGGCGACTGAGGCGATTCGCCGCGCCGCGGCCGGGGGCTGCAACCCAGACGTGAGACCGGCCGTGATCTCCGCCGGCGAAGTCCGCGAAATCGTGACGTTTCCGTGACGTTCTGCGTTGCGGCGCTTTGAAATCGGCGATTCTTTTGCTATGTTGTCATGACACTCGATCAGGACACCCAAACCCGGCTCTCAGCACCGCGGGCCAGTTTTTCATCGCAGCAGGGAACAGCCGAAGGGGTCAACGGCCCCGCAGGCGGAATTTGCTGTGATGGGCGCCCCGGAGCGGCCGCGAAGGAAGCGACGGAATGACAAAGCCCAGGAAGACCGAATTCAGCCCCAACGACTTCGTCGTTTATCCCGCGCACGGCGTCGGGCGCATCGTGTCGATCGAGGAACAGGAAATCGCGGGCATCAAGCTCGAGCTCTTCGTGATCTCGTTCGAGAAGGACAAGATGACGCTGCGCGTGCCGACCCACAAGGCGACCGAGATCGGGATGCGGCAGCTCTCCTCGCCCGACATCGTGTCCAAGGCGCTCGACACGCTGAAGGGCAAGGCCAAGGTCAAGCGCGCGATGTGGTCGCGCCGGGCCCAGGAATACGAGCAGAAGATCAACTCGGGCGATCTCCTGTCGATCGCCGAGGTCGTGCGCGACCTGCACCGTGCCGACGACCAGCGCGAGCAGAGCTATTCCGAACGCCAGCTCTACGAGGCCGCGCTCGACAGGCTGACGCGCGAGGTCGCGGCGGTGTCGGGCGTGGACGCGGCCGGCGCCCAGCAGAAGGTCGGGGCCGTGCTTCTCGGCCGCGCGGCCTGAGGCCGGCTTCCCCTGCAGATCCCTGCGCCGCGGCCCCCCGGCCGCGGCGCCGTCATGTCTGGGGGGCGGGGTCCGCCTCGGGCGGGGCCGGCATGCCACCCCGGCCGCCGGGGCCGTCCCGCGCCGTTGCGGGCGCGGAGGGCCGGGTCGCGCCCTGGGGCGAGGCCCGGGGCGTGGCCTGGGGCGAGGCCTGGGGCGTAGAGGCCGCCTCGGCCTGGCCGGCCTGCGCGGCGGCGGCCTGGGCGACCGGGCTGCGCGCCATCAGCGCGGTCTCGAGCTCGCGGTTCAGTTCCCTGGCCAGCGTGACATAGGCCTCGTTCTTCTCGACCGGGATCCCCGGCTGCCAGACCTCGGCAAGCTGCCGCACCGACCGCCGGTCGAGATCGAAGAACAGCCGCTCCAGCTCGTTGGCTTCCGTCTTTGAAAGACCTACGGCCTCAAGGACATAGCGCCCGACCCTGAGAGAGGAGTCGAACATCTCGCGGACGATGTCGTCGGCCCCCGCGCGATAGAGGCGGAAGACGTGCTCGCGGTCATAGGCGCGGGCGACGATGTGCAGGTCCGGCCGGATCCGCCGCGCATACTCGACCAGCCGCAGGTTCGCCTCCCTGTCGTCCATCGCCGCGACCAGCACCCGCGCCTCGTCTATCCCCGCCGCCTTCAGCAGGTCCGGCCGCGTCGGATCGCCGACATAGCCCTTGAACCCGAAGCGCCGCAGCAGGCGCACCGTCTCGACATCGTTGTCGATCACCGTCGTGCGGAAGCCCGAGGAGGTGACCATCCGGTTCACCACCTGCCCGAACCGTCCGACCCCGGCGATGATGATCGGCTGGCGGTCGTCGATCTCGTCCTCGGCGGTCTCCTTCGTCTCGTCGGCCGTCCGCGCCACGATCCGGTCGTGCAGGATGAAGAACAGCGGCGTGAGCAGCATCGACAGGGCGATGATCAGCATCAGCTCCTGCGCGACGGCGGCGGTCAGGATGCGCTGCTGCGCGGTGAAGGCGACGAGGACGAAGCCGAACTCGCCCGCCTGCGCCAGGCCCAGCGTGAACAGCCACTGGTTGCGCGTCCGCAGTCCGAAGGCCCGCCCGAGGAAATAGAGCACGACGCCCTTCGCCGCCATGAGAAGCAGGGTCAGCGCCACCAGCCGCACCGGCTCGGCCATCAGCAGGCGGAAGTTGATCCCCGCCCCGACGGTGATGAAGAACAGCCCCAGGAGCAGCCCCTTGAACGGGGCGATGTCGCTTTCGATCTCGTGCCTGAACTCGCTGTTGGCCAGAACCACGCCGGCCAGGAACGTGCCCAGGGCCGGCGACATGTCGACCATCAGCATGGCCCAGGCGATGACCGCCACGATCATCAGCGCCAGCGCCGTGTTGATCTCGCGCAGGCGGGCGGCATGGACGAAGCGGAAGAGCGGCCGGATCAGGAAATGGCCCGCCAGCACGACCCCGACGATGACGCCCAGCGTCACCAGCGTCACGCCCCAGGCCGGCAGCCCGGCGACGAAGCTCGCGGCCTCCCCGTCATGCAGCGCGTCGCCCGCATGCAGCCCCGGCAGGGCCAGCAGCGGCAGCAGGATCAGCATCGGGATCACCGCGATGTCCTGCATGAGCAGGACCGAGAAGGTCGCCCGCCCCCCCGCCGTCTGCAGCAGCCTCTTCTCGGTCAGGGTCTGAAGCACGATCGCGGTCGAGGACAGCGACAGGATCGCCCCGGCCGTCAGCGCCATCGTCCAGTCCAGCCCCAGCGCCAGGCCGAGCAGGCCGATCACGCCGATCGACAGGCCGATCTGGAGCCCGCCGAGGCCGACGAGCCTGTGCCGCATCGCCCAGAGCGCCCTGGGCTCCAGCTCCAGGCCGATGAGGAACAGCATCATCACCACGCCGAACTCGGCGAAATGCTGCAGGTCCTGCGTCTCGGTCGAACCGACAAGGCCGAGAAGCGGGCCGATCACGATCCCGGCGACCAGGTAGCCCAGGACCGAGCCCACCCCCAGCCGCACGGCCAGCGGCACCGCGACGACCATCGCCACGAGGTAGAGCGCGACCTGATAGAGCAAGCCTTCCATGGGCGTCCTTCGGGGGGGCCTGATGCCGCGGGATTGACAGGTCCCGCCAGCGCACGGCTGGATCGGCCGGACGGTCACGGAACCCCTCTGCAGTCTAGGCCCAGGCACCGGCGGGGCGCAAGCGCGACGGCCTGCCGGCGGGGCCCGTGCCCGCGCCCTGCCCGCGCGCCGGGCAGGGGCGCCTCAGCTCTGCCGGATCATCTTCAGCGTGATCGCGCGCCCGCCCTTCACATAGACCAGCTCGCCATCGCCGATCGCCTTGACCTGTCCGCCGTCCAGCCGGTCGCCCACCTTGACCCGGACGTAACGGCCCGTCGGCATGCGGACCAGCGCACGGCGCGCATTCGCCGATCCGTAGACGCCGATCAGGTTGACCTTGCCGAGGTCGAGCGCGTTCCTGATCGTGGCCTGCCGGGCCACGGTCGTGCGCGGTGCCGTCTCGGCGATCGGGCCGTCGAGTTCGGGCTCGTCGATCTCGTGCGCCTCGGGCGCGGGGGCCGGGGCGGGGGCGGGGGAAGGGGGGGCCGCGGCCGGCGCTGGGGCGGG
>JAOADN010000047.1 GCA_026417295.1 Paracoccaceae bacterium | reverse complement strand
CGTCAGATGTGTATAAGAGACAGCGCTTGGCCCAGTCCTTGTCGAGGCCCATCATCTTGCCCATGTCGTTGTCGCCGATGCCGAGCAGGCGCTTGACTTCGGGGTCGGCCGCGGGATCGGCCTCGGAGGCGGCGATCGTCTCCTCGATGTTGGCCTTGGTGATGCCCTTCTCCTCGGCGATGATCAGGGCATAGAGCGTCCAGCGGACGATGTCGCCCCAGTTGTTGTCGCCGTGGCGGACGACCGGGCCGAGCGGTTCCTTCGAGATGATCTCGGGCAGGATGATGTGGTTGTCGGCATCCGGCAGGGTGGCGCGGGTCGCGGCGAGGCCCGAGGCATCGGTCGTGTAGGCGTCGCAGGCGCCGGCGAGGAACTGCTGCTGGGCCTGGCTGTCGTCCTGCACGGTGACGGGGGTGTAGCTGATGTTGTTCGCCTTGAAGAAGTCGGCGAGGTTCAGCTCGGTCGTCGTGCCGGTCTGGATGCAGACGGTGGCGCCGTCGAGCTCCTTGGCCGAGGACACGCCGAGGTCCTTCTTCACCATGAAGCCCTGGCCGTCGTAGTAGTTCACGCCCGCCCAGTCGAACTTGAGGTCGGTATCGCGCGAGAAGGTCCAGGTCGAGTTCCGCACGAGGAGGTCGACCTCGCCCGAGGCCAGCGCGGTGAAGCGCGTCTCGCCCGTGGTGGGGATGAACTTGACCTTGTTCGGATCGCCGAGCACGGCGGCGGCGAGGGCCCGGCAGAGCGCCACGTCGAAGCCCTGCCAGACGCCGTTGGCGTCCGGCGCCCCGAAGCCCGTGAGGCCGGTGTTCGAGCCGCAGTTGAGCTCGCCCCGCGCCTTCACGTCGTCGAGCGTGCCGGCGGCGGCAAGACCCGCCGAGAACGTGGCGGCCGCGAGCGCGCCCATGAATACGGATGTCTTCATCTTACCTCTTCCTGAGTTTCGCCCGTTGCGGGCGTTATCGTGTCATCCGGCCGGCCGCGAAGCCGGGCGGTCATGAGGTTGTCCCCAATGGGTGCGAATGTGGGCCTTTTCGCGGACGTGCGTCAAGCGCGCATTGGCCCGGCGCCCTCTGGCGCCCGTGGCGGCCGCCGTGCCGGCGGAATGCCTGCGGAAGGCGCAGATCCGCCGGATCCGCCCCTGCACGGCGCGGCAGGATTCACGCCAGCGCGAGCAACCTGAAGTCGAGCGCCTGCATGAATCCGCGACGGCGGTCCTCGGCGGCGGCGGCCGCCTCTTCGTCCCGGCCCCAGATCCCGGCCTGCCAGTCCTCGTCGATTCGGCCCGCCGCCCAGAGCGCATCGGCCGGAAAGGCGCGATCGGCCGCGGCAAGGCCGATGACGAGCGAGCCCGAGAGCGCGACGAGATCGTGCAGCGCCGCCAGTTCGAAGGGCGACATGGCCCCGACCGCCGCACGCAGCGCCCGCAGCGCCGGGTCCGGCTGGCTGACCGGGGCGATGCCGGTGGTGGGCACCAGGCGCGCGCCGTAGCGGGCCGCCGCCCAGTCGAGCAGCGGGTCCCAGGCCGCCGCCTGCCGCTGGCGCAGCGCCGCAGGCCCCTCGGCCCGGTGGCAGGTGAGATCGGTCTCGGCATAGGCCCAGACGATGCCGGCGACGGTGTCGAAGGCGGGAAGGACGGTGTCGATCGCGGTATTGGCGAAGCGCGTGACCGGCATCGTCGCGGGGCGGATCTCGCCCTGCTGGGCGTTCCATTCCCCTGCGACGGCCTCGGCCATCCGCAGGGTCGGCACGCGGAAGGGCGCCTTCGCTGGCGTGCGCAGGGGGCGGTCGTCCAGCCGCACGGCGAACATCCCCCCCTCGTCCGGGGCCGCCGTTGCCGTCGTCCAGAACCGCCGCGCCCGCCAGGGGTTCATCGGCGCTCTCCGAACGGGTCGGCCGGGGCGTCGGCCTCGCGCCAGCCGAGGATCTTCCAGGTCCGCGCCATGTGCGCAGGCAGTGGCGCGGTGAGCGTGATCCTTTCGCCGGTCACCGGATGGGTGAAGGCGATCGAGCGGGCATGAAGGTGCAGCTTGCGGCTGATCTCGCCGCCGAGCTGGGCGCCCCAGCCGTCGCCGGGATTGTCCTGCCCGCTGCCGCCATACTTGCCGTCGCCGATGACGGGATGGCCGATCTCGGCCATGTGGGCGCGAAGCTGGTGGGTGCGCCCCGTGACCGGCACCAGGGCGACCCAGGCGACGCGCTGGCCCAGCGCCTCGATGACGGCATAGTCGGTGGTGGCGCGGCGGGCGCCCGGGGTCGCCTCGACCCGGTCGGGATGGACGGCCAGCATCCGTTCCCCCTCGCCCCCGCGCCCGTGCCCCGGCGCCTTGACGAGGCCGTAGCGGATGGTGCCCATGCGCGGGCTGGGCACGCCGGCGACCGCGGCCCAGTAGATCTTGCGCGTCGTGCGGTCGCGGAAGGCGGCCGAGAGGCGGGCGGCCACGCGATCGGTCCGCGCGAGCAGAAGCACGCCGGACGTATCCTTGTCGAGCCGGTGGACGAGTTTCGGCCTGTCCTTGTAGCCGAAGGTCAGTGCGGCGGTCAGGCCGTCGACATGGCGGCTGCCCTGCCCCGAGCCGCCCTGGCTGGGCAGGCCCGGGGGCTTGTTCAGCGCGATGACGTGGTCGTCCATCCACAGGACGGCATCGCGGATCATCGCGGCATCGGCCTCGGCCGCGCCGTCGCGGGGCCGCGCCGGGGCCGGGGCCGGCGCGGCGGCATCGGGCAGGGGCGGGACGCGGATGCGCATGCCCGGCAGGACGCGCGTCGAGGCCTTGACGCGCCCGCCATCGACGCGGATCTGGCCGGTGCGGCACATCTTCTCGACCGCGCCCTGGGTGACGTGGGGGAAGCGGCGGCGCAGCCAGCGGTCGAGGCGGACCTCGCCGTCGTCATCGCCGACCGCGATGACCTGGACGCCGGTCACGAGATGGCCCAGCGCGCCGCGGCGAGCCCGGCGACGATGGCGGCGAGCGACAGGGCGACCGAGGCGGCGACATAGAGGGCGGCGGGCACGACCTGGCCGCGTTCCCACAGGGTGAGCGTGTCGAGCGAGAAGGCCGAGAAGGTGGTGAAGCCGCCGAGGATGCCGGTCATCAGGAAGGGTGCGAAGCGCGTTCCGCCCTTGTGCGCGAGCGTCACGGCGAGCACCCCCATGAGGAAGGAGCCGAGGACGTTGACGAAGACCGTCGCCCAGGGGAAGGACGGGCCGAAGAGGCGCATGCTGGCGACGTTCGACAGGTAGCGCAGCGAGGCGCCGAGCGCGCCGCCCAGCGCGACCTGGATGAGGTTGCCGATCATGGCCCCCGTTTCCGCCCGCGGGGCGGGAAAGTCAACGGGCGGGGGCGCGGCCGGGGCCTGGCCGGGCAGGCGCGGGGGGGGCGCTACTGGTTGCGCTTCATCCGCAGGTTCGCGAACCATTCGACGCGCCGGGCCAGTTCGCGTTCCTGGCCGCGTTCGACCGGGCGGTAGAGGACGGGGCGCTTCATCCCCTCGGGGAAGTAGTTCTGGCCGGAGAAGCCGTCCTCGGCGTCGTGGTCGTATTCGTAGCCGCGGCCGTAGCCCTGATCCTTCATCAGCCGGGTCGGCGCGTTCAGGATGTGGCGGGGCGGCGGGAGGGATCCGGTCTGCCGGGCGGCGGTGCGGGCGGCGTCGAGCGCCGTATAGGCGGCGTTCGACTTGGGCGCGAGGGCGAGCCAGATCACCGCCTCGGCCAGCGCCAGTTCGCCCTCGGGGCTGCCGAGGCGTTCGTAGGCCTGCCAGGCATCGAGGCAGAGCCGCAGTGCGGAGGGATCGGCCAGACCGATGTCCTCGACCGCCATGCGGGTGATGCGGCGGGCGAGGGAGCGGGGATCCTCGCCCGCCTCGAGCATCCGCGCGAGCCAGTAGAGGGCGGCATCGGGATCCGAGCCGCGGACCGACTTGTGCAGCGCCGAAATGAGGTTGTAGTGCCCGTCCCCCGCCTTGTCGTAGACCGCGGCGCGGCGCATCAGGCGCTGCGACAGGAGGGCGGTTCCGGCCGGCGCGGAGAGGCCCCAGCCGTCGATCTGCTCGATCAGGTTGAGAAGCGCGCGCCCGTCGCCGTCGGCCATGCCGATCAGCGCCTCGCGCGCCTCGGGCAGGAGGGGAAGGGGATGGCCGAGGGCGCGTTCGGCGCGCTGGGCGAGGCGTTCGAGATCGGCCGGCGAGAGCCGCTCGAGGACGATGACCTGGGCGCGCGACAGCAGCGCGGCGTTGAGTTCGAAGGACGGGTTCTCGGTCGTGGCGCCGACGAGGACGATGGTGCCGTCCTCCATGTGCGGCAGGAACCCGTCCTGCTGGGCCTTGTTGAAGCGGTGGATCTCGTCGACGAAGAGCAGCGTGCCGCGGCCCTGGGCGCGGCGCAGGCGGGCCGCGTCGAACACCTTGCGCAGTTCGGGCACGCCGGTGAAGATGGCGCTGACCTGGACGAAGGCGTGATCGGTGCTGTCGGCGAGGAGCCGCGCGATCGTCGTCTTGCCGACGCCCGGCGGCCCCCAGAGGATGACCGAGGACAGCCGCCCCGCGGCGAGCATGGCCCCGAGCGGGCCGTCGCGGGCGAGCACCCGCGCCTGGCCGATGACATCGGAGAGCGCGGCCGGGCGCAGCCGGTCGGCGAGCGGGCGCGGCGCGTCGGGGACGGGGGCGGCGGCGGGCGCGGTGTCGAAGAGGTCGGCCATCGGACAGCGAGGATAGCCCCCGGCCGCCGCTTCAGGAAGGGGCCGCGGCGGCGGGCCCGGCGGTCAGATGAAGCGGGGCCGGCTGGTCGCGAGGTTGAAGTAGACGCACTGGTGGGGCTGGCCCTCGATCGGGATCACGGGGCCCGCGGCCTCGGCATCCAGACCGCAGTACTTCACCCAGCGCGGCCAGTTCGACGGGATGAGGCTGAGCAGCCGGCTGGCCCCCTGGTTCTGCGCCGCCGCGATCATCCCGGTGAAGAGCTGCGCGCGCACCCGGTCGCGCCGGCGCTGCGGCACGTCGGTCGCCATGAAGCCGCGCGTCAGTTCCCAGATCGAGTCCGAGACCGGGGCCTCGTCCTCGAGCAGGTTGGTCGGGATCCCCTCGAGCAGGCCGCGCTGGGCGTCGCGGATCATGTAGCTGTAGACCCCGCAGCGCGCCGTGGTGGGCGTGATGCGGGCGCCGGCCAGCACGTGTTCGTCCTCGTGGATCGCGATCCAGCGGCTGGAGGGGTTGTCGTACTGGTCATATTCCATCCCCAGCGCCTCGGGCAGGTTCCACTGCCTGGTGACGATGAAGGACTGCTTGCGGGCGCGCAGGAGATTGGCGAAGAGCTCGCCGTGCCTGTGCATGTTCGCGAAGGACAGGGTCGTCGTCGCGACCTGCTGGTGGATGGCCTGGAGTTCGTCCTTCATGCCGGTGCCCCTGGTCAGATCAGCCGGTAGTCCTTTGCCCGCTGGACGGCCTCGGCCGTGGTGCGGGCGAGGAGCGTCTGGCGAGCGGAGTTGAGCCGCGCCTTGAGCGCGCTTTCGGAGATTCCGAGCTTGGCGGCGGCGGCCGAATAGCGGTCGCCGGCGGCGATGAGCTTCAGCGCCTCGATCTGCGCCTGGGTCAGGTTGTCGGGCGGCTGGGTGATGGCGTGGACACGCTCGATCAGGTCGCGGATCGCGTCGATCTCGTCATCATCGAATTCGCGGTCCGACCGCGCCGAGCCGGCGATCGTGCGCGAGGCGATCGGGCCGCAGGAGACGATGACGCCGTATTTCAGGCCGTATTCGGCGGCCTGTGCGAAGATGCCGAACGGATCGGGGATCGTGACTTCGCTCCAGCGTGCGGCCCCGGACACGGAGAACCCCCAGGCTACTGTCGGATCACGCAGGGCATAGGCCTGCTCGGTATAGTGATCAATCCATTGCTGCGGATAGGTCTGGAACGCGAGCAGCGGTGTCGCATAGCGGATGTGCAGCGCCAGGTAGTAGCCTGACGGTGACATTGACGCCAGTTTGCGAAGCTCTGCATCGATACCTGCTCTAAGGGACATGTTCTTTTAGACTAGTTGCGTTCTTTACAGTCAACCGTAAATTGAAGCCCGTAACGTGCTGAAATTCGGGCGCTTCGATGACGCGTAAGATCAACCCCAGCTTGTTTGCAAGGCTTATGTGCCTTCCTGACGCCACAAGGGCCGATCTTCTGGAGTTTCTGGGCGCAACCACGGTCGGCGAGACACACCTTTCCGAGATCCTGGACGCGATCACGGCCCGTCTGGCCGGCGAAAGACGGCACAAGGGTCTCGAAATTAACTGAAAATTAACGATTTGATTCGCCCACGCGGGGACGGCGGGCGGGCGGAACGAAAAGGCCCCCGGCGTGAGCGCCGGGGGCCTTTCGCATGGCCGTGCCACCCGGGGCGCGGATCAGGAGGCCGCGTCCTCGGCCGCGCTGCGCGCGTGGTCGGCCGCACCCTTCGCCGCGGGGTCGCGATCGACGAGTTCGATGATCGCCATGGGTGCCATGTCGCCGTAGCGGAAGCCCGCCTTGAGCACGCGGGAATAGCCGCCCTGGCGTTCCCTGTAGCGCGGGCCGAGCACGTCGAAGAGCTTCTTCACATGCGCGTCCTGCTTGAGCTGCGCGGCGGCCAGACGGCGGGCATGCAGGTCGCCGCGCTTGGCCAGCGTGATCAGCTTCTCGACGACGGGCCTGAGTTCCTTGGCCTTCGGCAGGGTCGTCTTGATCTGCTCGTGCTCGATCAGCGAGCCGGCCATGTTGGCGAAGAGCGCCTTGCGGTGCTCGTGCGTGCGGTTCAGGCGGCGGTAGCCGCTTCCGTGGTTCATCCTATGTCTCCTTCGACTTGTGCTTTGTCCGGCGGTGCTCTCGTCTCACCGCTCGCCTTGGGGCCTGCGCCCGGTCTTTCCCCCGACAGGCGGGGCATTGGCGGGGGCCGGCGATCCCGGCCCCCGGATGGTCAGAACTGGTCCTCGAAGCGCTTGGCGAGGTCCTCGATGTTGTCCGGCGGCCAGTTCGGCACTTCCATGCCGAGGTGCAAGCCCATGGAGGCCAGCACTTCCTTGATCTCGTTGAGCGACTTGCGGCCGAAGTTCGGGGTGCGCAGCATCTCGGCCTCGGTCTTCTGGATGAGATCGCCGATATAGACGATGTTGTCGTTCTTGAGGCAGTTGGCCGAGCGCACGCTGAGCTCGAGCTCGTCGACCTTCTTGAGCAGGAGCGGGTTGAACTCGAGCCCGGCGTCGAGCTCGCCCGCCTTGGCGGATTCGGGCTCCTCGAAGTTGACGAAGACGGCGAGCTGGTCCTGGAGGATGCGCGCGGCATAGGCGACCGCGTCGTCCGGCGTGAGCGAGCCGTCGGTCTCGATCCTCATCGTCAGCTTGTCGTAGTCGAGCACCTGGCCCTCGCGGGTGGGGGTGACCTCGTAGCTCACCTTCTTGACCGGCGAATAGATCGCGTCGATCGGGATGAGGCCGATCGGCGCATCCTCGGGGCGGTTCTTGTCGGCCGCGACGTAGCCCTTGCCGGTGTTGACCGTCAGTTCCATGAAGAGGTCGGCGCCGTCGTCGAGATGGCAGATGACGTGGTGCTTGTTCAGCACCTCGATCCCGTTCGATTCCGAGATGTCGCCCGCCGTCACCACGCCCGGGCCCTTGGCCGAGATGGTGAGCCGCTTCGGCCCCTCGACCTCCATCTTCAGGGCGACGCCCTTGAGGTTGAGCACGATGTCGGTCACGTCCTCGCGCACGCCGGCGACCGAGGAGAATTCGTGCAGGACATTGTCGATCTGGACCGAGGTGATCGCCGCGCCCTGGAGCGACGACATCAGCACGCGGCGGAGCGCATTGCCGAGCGTCAGGCCGAAGCCGCGCTCCAGCGGTTCGGCGATCAGCGTCGCCTGGCGCGCCGGGTCGTTGCCGAGCTTCACCTCAAGCTGCTGCGGCTTGATCAGCTCGGACCAATTCTTGTGGATCATGCGTACTGCCTCCATTCCAGTTCCCGGCCCATGCCCCGGCACGGAAACACCCGAGGAAAATGACGAATGCGCCCCGGCCCCCTCCTGCGGCGAGGGGCCCGGGACGCGAAAGACCTGTTCAGACCCGGCGGCGCTTCGGCGGGCGGCAGCCGTTGTGCGCGATCGGCGTCACGTCGCGGATCGACGTGATGTTGAAGCCGACGGCGGCCAGCGCGCGCAGCGCGGATTCGCGGCCCGAGCCGGGACCCTGGACCTCGACGTCGAGCGTCTTGACGCCGTGTTCCTGCGCCTTGCGGCCGGCATCCTCGGCCGCCATCTGGGCGGCGTAGGGCGTGGACTTGCGGCTGCCCTTGAAGCCCATCGTCCCGGCCGAGGACCAGGCGATGGCGTTGCCCTGCACGTCGGAGATGAGGATCTTGGTGTTGTTGAAGGACGAGTTCACATGCGCCACCCCGGCGGCGATGTTCTTGCGTTCCTTCTTCTTGCCGCGGACGACCTTGGTATCGCGTGCCATGTCTGTGCCCTCCGCTTACTTCTTCTTGCCGGCGATCGGCTTGGCCGGGCCCTTGCGGGTGCGGGCATTGGTATGGGTGCGCTGGCCGCGCACGGGCAGGCCCTTGCGGTGGCGCAGGCCGCGGTAGCAGCCAAGGTCCATCAGCCGCTTGATGTTCATCTGGACCTCGCGGCGGAGGTCGCCCTCGACGGTGAAGTTCGCGTCGATGTATTCGCGGATCGCCAGGACCTCGGCATCGGTCAGCTGGTTCACGCGGCGGGCGCGGTCGATGCCCACCTTCTCGCAGATCTGCTCGGCGTAGTGGGGGCCGATGCCGTGGATGTACTGAAGCGCGATGGGGACCCGCTTCGCCGTCGGGATGTTTACGCCGGCAATCCGTGCCACGTGGGACGTCCTTTCGTTGCGGTTCCGTAGTTCCGGAACCTTTTTTCACAACAGAGGCCCGAGGGCTGACGCCTTCGGGCCGGGGCTTCTGCGTTCCGTCCGGGCTGCCGGGGCAGCCCCGCGGCGGACGCGAATCTCTCAGAGACGCCGTGACCTAGTGGGTTTCCGCTGTGGCGTCAAGCGGGCCCTTGCCGGCCGCGGGCGGGGCGTCGAGGATGGCCGCGATGGCCGCCGCGACGGCATCGACGCCGTCCAGCCCGTCGACCGGGCGGAGCTTGCCCAGCGCGTAGTAGTAGCCGATCAGCGGGGCGGTGTTCTTGTAGTATTCGAGAAGCCGGGTGCGGAGGCTTTCCTCGTTGTCGTCGGCCCGGCGCCTGAGATCGGTCGAGCCGCAGGCGTCGCAGATGCCGGGCCGCGCGGTGGGGCGGGTCAGGTCGTGATAGACCTCGCCGCAGTTGCCGCAGGTGAAGCGGCCGGTGATGCGCCGCACCAGCGCCTCGTCGTCGACGCGCATCTCGATCACCGCGTCGAGGTGGCGCCCGGCCCGCTTGAGGAGCGCCCCCAGCGCATCGGCCTGCGCGAGGGTGCGGGGGAAGCCGTCGAAGATGAAGCCCGCGGCCTTCGAGGCGGCGAGCCGTTCCTCGATCAGGCCGATGACGATGTCGTCGGTGACGAGGTTGCCGCGATCCATCACCTCGGCGACGCGGCGCCCCATCTCGGTGCCGGAGCTGCGCGCCTCGCGCAGCATGTCGCCGGTGGAGAGCTGCACGAGCCCGCGTTCCTCGACCAGACGGCGGGCCTGGGTGCCCTTTCCGGCCCCCGGCGGGCCGAGCAGGATGATGTCGCTCATCGGCGGGCCGGGGCCTTCTTCTCGGCGCCGCGCTTGCGGCCGCGAAGCTGCGACTTCTCGATCAGGCCCTCGTACTGGTGGGCCAGGAGGTGCGACTGGATCTGGCTGATCGTGTCCATCGTCACCGAGACGATGATGAGCACGGAAGTGCCGCCGAAGTAGAAGGGCACGTTGGCGCGGGTCCGCAGGACCTCGGGCAAGAGGCAGACGGCGGCGAGATAGGCCGAGCCGACGACGAGGATGCGGGCGACGACGTAGTCGAGGTAGTCCACCGTCTTGGCGCCCGGACGGATGCCGGGGATGAAGCCGCCCTGGTTCTTCAGGTTCTCGGCCACGTCATCGGACTTGAAGGAGACGTTGGCGGTGTAGAAGTAGGCGAAGAACACGATCAGCGCCCCGTAGAGCAGCATGTGCAGGGGCTGGCCCGGCCCGAGATAGGCGAGCACGGCCGACATCACCGAGCCGGTCTGCCCGCCCGAGAAGGTGGTCAGCGTCGTCGGCAGAAGCAGCAGCGTCGAGGCGAAGATCGCGGGGATGACGCCCGCGGGGTTGACCTTGATGGGCAGGTGGCTCGACGAGCCGTCGTAGATCTTCATGCCGACCTGCCGGCGCGGATACTGGATGTGGATCTTCCTGAGCGCGCGCTCCATGAACACAACGAAGGTCACGACCGCGATCACCATGACGATGATGGCGATGACGAAGAAGGTCGAGATGTTGCCGGCGCGGCCCTGGCTGAGGAACTGGGCCATCGCCTCGGGGATATGGGCGACGATGCCGACGAAGATGATGAGCGAGATGCCGTTGCCGACGCCGCGCGCGGTGATCTGCTCGCCCAGCCACATCAGGAACATCGTGCCGCCGACCAGCGTGACCACGCAGGAGAGGCGGAAGAACATGCCCGGATCGGTCACGAGGTTGCCCGCCTCGAGGCTGAGCGCGAGGCCCCAGGCCTGGAGCGTGGCCAGGCCGACGGTGCCGTAGCGGGTATACTGGTTGATCTTCTTGCGGCCCTGCTCGCCCTCCTTCTTGAGCTGTTCGAGCGAGGGGACCATCGCCGCGAGGAGCTGCACGATGATCGAGGCCGAGATGTAGGGCATGATGCCCAGGGCGAAGATCCCCATCCGGGTCAGCGCCCCGCCGGTGAACATCTGGAGCATCCCGCCAAGGCCGCTTGCCGTGCTTTCCATGAGCTTCTGGAGCGCGGCCGCGTCGATGCCGGGAACGGGGATGTAGGTGCCGATCCGGCAGACGATCAGGAGGCCGATGGTGAAGAGGATGCGCTGCCGGAGCTCGGTCGCCTTGCCGAAGGCGCCCCAGCTCATGTTCGCGGCCATCTGTTCGGCTGCGGATGCCATCTCGACGTCTCTTTCGTGACGGCGCCGCCGGGCCTTTGCCCGGGCCGGCGGCGCGTTGCGGAAAACGGTGTCTATGTAATGGGCGGCCCTGCCACCCACAACACCTTATTCGGCGGCAGCGGCGGCGGCCGGTGCCCTGACCGTGAGCGTGCCGCCGGCCTTCTCGACCGCGGCGACGGCTGCCTTCGAGGCGCCGGTGACCGAAAGCTTCAGCTTCGCGGTCAGCTCGCCCTTGGCCAGAACCCGCACCCCGTCGAGCCTGCGCCGCACGACGCCGGCCGCCACCAGCACGTCCTCGGTGATCTCGGCCTTGGGGTCGAGCTTCCTGGCATCGACGAACTTCTGCAGGATGCCGAGGTTCACGACCGCGTAGCGCAGCCTGTTCGGCTTGTTGAAGCCGCGCTTGGGCAGGCGGCGGTAGAGCGGCATCTGGCCGCCTTCGTAGCCGCCGAGCGCCACGCCCGACCGCGAGGTCTGGCCCTTGATGCCGCGGCCGGCGGTCTTGCCCTTGCCCGAGCCCGGGCCGCGGGCCACGCGCTTCGATTTCCGGGCGGCACCGGGATTGTCCCGGAGTTCATGCAGTTTCATGTCGCTTCTCCTTGCCGGAATGGCCCGCCAGCGACGAAGGGGCCAACACGGCGCATGTGTGGAACGGGCGGCCGCCTGGCGGCCACCCGCGGCCCCATACACCCTTGCCACCCCGGCCGCAAGCGGGGCCGGCGCGACCGGCCCCTGCCCCGGGGATCAGGCCGCGGGTGCCGGCCAGCGGAATTCCGGCCTGAGCCCGCCATAGACCGGGCGCCCGTCCGTCGGCGCGGGATAGCCCTTCGTCTCGTCCCAGAAGGCGTGATAGGTGGCCCTGGGGAACTTCGCGTCGTCGTAGCCCATGATGTTGGGCACGGCGACGCGGATGCGCTTCTGCCGGTCGTCGAGCATGGCGACGGCCCCGCATTCGGTGCAGATGCAGATCTCCAGCGGGCCGTCGGGGTTCTGCGCGTTGAAGGGCACGCGCTTCAGCTTCTCGGGGTGATCGACCTTGAGGTCGTTGTAGTTGAAGAAGGCGACATGCGTCGTGTGCTGCTTGGTCACGGCCTTGCAGACATTGCAGTGGCATTCGTGGTTGTCGATCGGTTCGGCATCGCTTGTCACATGCACGTGGGCGCAGCCGCCGGCATACCTGGCCATGGTCATCCTCCCTGATGCGCCGCCTTTCCGGCGGCACCCGGGCAAGCCTAGCACGCGCGCCCGTGATGCGGCAAAGGAAACCCCCGGCGCGGAGGCCGGGGGCTCTGGCATTCCGGACGGGTCCGGGCGGAAATCAGCCGCGTTCCTCGATGATCCGCACGAGATGGGGGATCTTGTTCACCATGCCGCGCACGGCGGGCGTGTCCTCGAGCTCGCGCGTGCGGTTGAGCTTGTTCAGGCCGAGGCCCTTCAGCGTTGCGGTCTGGATCGCCGGGCGGCGGGCCGCCGAGGCATATTGCTGGACGACGATGGTCTTCTTCTTCGCAGCCATGATCACGCCTCGACCGTTTCGGCCGTCTCGGCCTTCTTCAGGATGTCGGCCACCTTCTTGCCGCGGCGCTGGGCGACCGAGCGGGGCGAGGACTCCTGCTTCAGGCCGTCCATCGTGGCACGGATCATGTTGTAGGGGTTCTGCGACCCCAGCGACTTGGCGACAACGTCCTGCACGCCCAGCATCTCGAACACGGCGCGCATCGGGCCGCCGGCGATGATGCCGGTACCGGCGACGGCGGCACGCATGACCACCTTGCCGGCGCCGTGGCGGCCCTCGATGTCGTGGTGCAGGGTGCGGCCGTCGCGCAGCGGCACGCGGACGAGGCTGCGCTTGGCCTGCTCGGTCGCCTTGCGGATCGCCTCGGGCACTTCCTTGGCCTTGCCCTTGCCGAAGCCGACGCGGCCGCGCTGGTCGCCCACGACGACGAGCGCCGCGAAGCCGAAGCGCTTGCCGCCCTTCACCGTCTTGGACACGCGGTTGATCGCCACGAGACGATCGGCGAATTCCGGGTTCTCCTCGCGCTCGCGACGATCCTCGCGGCGGTCCCGGCGTTGTTCACGTTCTGCCATTCTCGTCTCCTCAGAACTTCAGGCCGCCTTCGCGGGCGGCGTCGGCCAGGGCCTTGACCTTCCCGTGAAAGAGAAAGCCGCCGCGGTCGAAGTAGCATTCCTCGATCCCGGCCTTCCTGGCGCGCTCGGCGATGGCCTTGCCGACGGCGGCCGCCGCCGCGAGGTTGTTCTTGCCGACGACGCCGAGATCCTTCTCGAGGCTCGAGGCCGCCGCCAGCGTCACGCCGCGCGCATCGTCGATGAGCTGGACGCTGATGTTCTTCGACGAGCGGTGCACCGACAGGCGCGCGCGCCCGTCGGCCGACTTGCGAAGCCTGTTCCGGACGCGCAGGCGGCGCTTGAGGAACAGTTCCCGTTTGCTGTTTGCCATTTCCCTACGCCCCTACTTCTTCTTGCCTTCCTTGCGGAAGATGTACTCGCCCTTGTACTTGATCCCCTTGCCCTTGTAGGGCTCGGGGCCGCGCCATTCGCGGATGTTCGCGGCGACCTGGCCGACGACCTGCTGGTCGATCCCCTCGACGACGATCTCGGTCGGCTTCGGGGTGGTCACGGTGACCCCCTTCGGCACGTCGAAATTGACCTCGTGGCTGTAGCCGAGCGACAGTTTCAGGACGTTGCCCTGCATGGCGGCGCGGTAGCCCACGCCGTTGATCTCGAGCTCCTTGCGGAAGCCGGTGGTGACGCCGGTCACCAGGTTCTCGATCATCGAGCGCGCCATCCCCCATTGCGACCGGGCGGTCCGCGAGGTGCTGCGCGGCGCGACCGAAAGCTGGTTGCCGTCGAGGCGGATGGTGATCTCGTCGGTGGCGGTGAAGCTGCGGGTGCCCTTCGGACCCTTCACCTCGACCGTCTGGCCGCTGACCGTGGCGGTGACGCCGGAGGGGATCGCGACGGGCTTCTTGCCGATACGTGACATTGCGGCCTCCTCAGAACACCGTGCAGAGCACTTCGCCGCCGATATTGGCGGTGCGTGCGGCTGCATCCGACATCACGCCCTTGGGCGTCGAGACGATCGACACGCCGAGGCCGTTGCGCACGGAGGGAAGGTCCTTGACGCCGGCATAGACGCGCCGGCCGGGCTTGGACACGCGACGGAGCTCGCGGATCACGGGCTCGCCGTCGAAGTACTTGAGGCTGATCTCGAGCTCGCTCTGGCCGTTCTCGGCCTTCACCGTCTCGTAGCCGCGGATGTAGCCCTCGTCCCTGAGCACGTCGAGCACCCAGGCGCGCAGCCTGGAGGCCGGCGTGCGGACGGTGGACTTGTGGCGCATCTGGGCGTTGCGGATGCGCGTCAGCATGTCGCCGAGGGGATCGTTCATCATCGCCTGATCTCCTTACCAGCTCGACTTGACCATGCCGGGGATCTGGCCGAACGACGCGAGGTCGCGCAGCATGATCCGGCTGAGCTTGAGCTTGCGGTAGTAGGCGTGCGGACGCCCCGTCAGCTGGCAGCGGTTGTGGATGCGGGTGGCCGAGGAATTGCGCGGCAGTTCGGCAAGCTTGAGCGTCGCCTTGAAGCGCTCTTCCATCGGCTTCGACTGGTCTTCGATGATCGCCTTCAGCGCGGCGCGGCGGGCGGCATACTGCTTGACCAGCCTGGCCCGCTTCACTTCGCGGTTCACCATGGATTTCTTCGCCATGTCCGTTCTCTCCTCGCGCGTCAGCTGCTGAAGGGCATGTTGAAATGCTTCAACAGCGCCTTGGCTTCCGCGTCGGTCCGCGCGGTGGTGCAGATGATGATGTCCATGCCCAGGACCTCGTCGACCTTGTCGAAGTCGATCTCGGGGAAGACGATCTGTTCCTTCAGGCCCATCGCATAGTTTCCGCGGCCGTCGAAGGCCGTGCCCTTGACGCCGCGGAAGTCGCGGACGCGGGGCAGCGCGATGGTGATGAGCCGGTCGAGGAATTCGTACATGCGGTCGCCGCGCAGCGTGACCTTGACGCCGATCGGCATGTCCTCGCGCAGGCGGAACGTGGCGATCGACTTGCGGGCCCTGGTGATGACGGCCTTCTGGCCGGCGATCGCCGTCAGCTCCTCCTGCGCGGTCTTGACCTTCTTGGTGTCCTTGACCGCCTCGCCGACGCCCATGTTGAGGACGATCTTGTCCAGACGCGGGATCTGCATGTCGTTGCGGTAGCCGAACTCTTCCTTGAGCGCGGGCCGGATCTTCGCCTTGTAGATCGCCTTGAGGCGCGGCGTGTATGTCGTCGTGTCGAGCATCAGATCACCTCGCCCGTGGTCTTGGCATAGCGCACCTTCCTGCCGTCCTCGATGCGGAAGCCGACGCGGGTTGCCTTGCCGTTCCTGTCCATGAGCGCCAGGTTCGACAGGTCGATGGGCATCGCCCGGGGCTGGCGGCCGCCCTGGCTGGATGCGGTCTGGCGCTGGTGGCGGATGGCGATGTTGATGCCCTCGACCACGGCCTTGTTGGCCTTGGGATCGACGCTCGCGATCTCGCCCTGCTTGCCCTTGTCCTTGCCGGTGAGGACGATCACCCGGTCACCCTTGCGGAGCTTGGCGGCCATCACAGCACCTCCGGGGCAAGCGAGATGATCTTCATGAAGTTCTTGGCGCGGAGCTCGCGCACGACCGGGCCGAAGATGCGGGTGCCGACCGGTTCCATCTGGTTGTTGATGATGACGGCGGCATTGCGGTCGAAGCGGATCGTCGTGCCGTCCTCGCGGCGGACTTCCTTGGCCGTGCGCACGACGACGGCCTTGCGCACGTCGCCCTTCTTCACGCGGCCCTTGGGGATCGCCTCCTTGACCGAGACGACGATGATGTCGCCGACCGAGGCGTAGCGGCGGTGCGAGCCGCCGAGGACCTTGATGCACTGCACCCGGCGGGCGCCGGAATTGTCAGCGACATCCAGATTGGTCTGCATCTGGATCATTCGGTTTCTCCCGACCTTTGGGAACCAGTCCCAGGGTTTCGTTCAAACCGGACGATGGGGCCTAGCTCGATGCCTGGCTGACCACCGTCCAGCGTTTCGTCTTCGAGATCGGCGCGCATTCCTCGATCCAGACGGTATCGCCGACCTTGAACCTGTTCTCCGCGTCGTGGGCGCGGTACTTCTTCGACTTCCGCACGGTCTTCTTGAGGACCGGGTGGGTGTAGCGACGCTCGACCAGGACGGTGATCGTCTGTTCGTTCTTGTCGGACGTGACGACGCCCTGAAGGATGCGTTTCGGCATGGCTTTCCCCCTCCCTTACTTCGCGGCCTCGGCGGCCTTCTGGCCGAGCACCGTCCTGATGCGGGCGACGTCGCGGCGGACGGCGCGCATGCGGGCGGTGTTCTCGAGCTGGCCGGTGGCCTGCTGGAAGCGGAGGTTGAACGCCTCCTTCTTCAGTTGGGCGAGCTGGGAATTGAGCTCGTCGGGGGTCTTGCCCCTGAGGTCCTGCGCCTTCATGCGCATTTCTCCTTGCTTCTCACCGGGGAGCGCCCCTTCATGGGGGTTACACCTGGTCCGGTGGCCTTCTTCAACGTGGCGGACCCCGGTCGCTGGAACCGGGGTCCGGGATGATCCTTACCAGTCCTCGCGGATGACGACGCGCGTCGTGACCGGGAGCTTCATCGCCCCGAGACGGAGCGCCTCCCTTGCCACAGATTCGCTGACGCCGTCAATCTCGAACATGATGCGGCCCGGCTTGACCCGGCAGGCCCAGTAGTCGGTCGCGCCCTTGCCCGAGCCCATGCGGACCTCGGCCGGCTTCGACGACACCGGGACATCCGGGAAGATGCGGATCCAGACGCGGCCCTGGCGCTTCATGTGCCGGGTGATGGCGCGGCGCGCCGCCTCGATCTGGCGGGCGGTGACGCGCTCGGGCTCGGTCGCCTTCAGGCCGAAGTTGCCGAAGTTCAGGTTGAACCCGCCCTTCGCCTCGCCGTGGATGCGGCCCTTGTGCTGTTTGCGGAACTTCGTCCGTTTCGGTTGCAGCATCTTCTTCTACTCCTCAGGCGCGTTCGCGGCGCTCTTCGCGCCGGTCGCCGCGCTCTTCACGGCGGGGCCCGCGCGGACCCGGGCCATCCTGGATCTCGGCCGCCCGGCGGTCACGCGCCTGGGGGTCGTGTTCCATGATCTCGCCCTTGAAGATCCAGACCTTGACGCCGATGATCCCGTAGGGGGTCTTGGCCTCGGCCACGGCATAGTCGATGTCGGCCCTGAGCGTGTGCAGCGGCACGCGCCCCTCGCGATACCATTCGGTCCGCGCGATCTCGGCCCCGCCGAGGCGGCCCGCGACGTTGACGCGGATGCCGAGGGCCCCCATGCGCATCGCGCTTTGCACCGCGCGCTTCATGGCGCGGCGGAAGGACACGCGGCGCTCGAGCTGCTGGGCGATGGATTCGGCCACCAGCATCGCATCGAGCTCGGGCTTGCGGATCTCGACGATGTTCAGGTGCAGCTCGGACTTGGTGAAGGCCGCGAGCTTCTTCCTGAGCGTCTCGATGTCGGCGCCCTTCTTGCCGATGATGACGCCGGGGCGGGCCGTGTGGACGGTCACGCGGCACTTCTTGTGGGGCCGTTCGATGATGACCTTCGAGACGCCGGCCTGCTTGCATTCCTCGTGGATGAACTTGCGCATCCTGAGGTCCTCGAGCAGGAGGTTGCCGTAGTCCCTGGTGTCGGCGAACCAGCGGCTGTCCCAGGTGCGGTTGACCTGGAGGCGCATCCCGACGGGGTTGACCTTCTGTCCCATTATGCACTCTCCCCGGCTGCGGCCTGGACCTGCCGGACCTTGATCGTCAGTTCGCTGAACGGCTTCATGATCTTGCCGAAGCGGCCGCGCGCCCGCGGGCGGCCCCGCTTCATCGTCAGGTTCTTGCCGACATAGGCTTCGGCGACGACGAGTTCATCGACGTCGAGGCCGTGGTTGTTCTCGGCGTTGGCGATGGCCGATTGCAGGCACTTCCTGACGTCGCCGGCGATCCGCTTCTTCGAGAAGGTGAGGTCCGACAGCGCCTTGTCGACCTTCTTGCCGCGGATGAGCTGGGCCACGAGGTTGAGCTTCTGCGGGCTGACGCGCAGCATCCGCGCCTTGGCGAAGGCCTCGTTCTCGGCCACGCGGCGGGGGTTCTTCTCCTTGCCCATGGCTCAGCTCCTCTTGGCTTTCTTGTCGGCCGCGTGCCCGTAATAGGTGCGCGTCGGCGAGTACTCGCCGAATTTCTGGCCGATCATCTCCTCGGTCACGCTGACCGGGATGTGCTTGTGCCCGTTGTAGACGGCGAAGGTCAGGCCGACGAACTGGGGCAGGATGGTCGAACGCCGCGACCAGATCTTGATGACCTCGGACTTGCCCGAGGCGCGCGCCTTCTCGGCCTTCTTCAGGAGATAGGCATCGACGAAGGGGCCCTTCCAGACTGAACGTGCCATGGATCAGCGTCCCTTCTTCGCGCTGCGCGAGCGGACGATGTACTTGTCCGTCGACTTGTTCCTGCGGGTCTTGTTGCCCTTGGTGCCCTTGCCCCAGGGGGTGACCGGGTGACGGCCGCCCGAGGTGCGGCCCTCGCCGCCGCCATGCGGGTGGTCGATCGGGTTCATCGCGACCCCGCGCACCGTGGGCCGGATGCCCATGTTGCGCTTGCGCCCGGCCTTGCCGAGGTTCTGGTTCGAGTTGTCGGGGTTCGACACCGCGCCGACCGTGGCCATGCATTCCTGGCGCACCATGCGCAGCTCGCCCGAGGACAGCCGGATCTGCGCATAGCCGCCGTCGCGGCCGACGAACTGGGCATAGGTGCCCGCCGCACGCGCCAGCTGGCCGCCCTTGCCGGGCTTGAGCTCGACATTGTGCACGATCGTGCCGATCGGCATGCCGGAGAAGGGCATGGCGTTGCCGGGCTTCACGTCGGTCTTCGCGCCGGCCACCACGCTGTCGCCCACGGCGAGGCGCTGCGGCGCGAGGATGTAGGACTGCTCGCCGTCGGCATAGCGGACGAGCGCGATGAAGGCCGTGCGGTTGGGATCGTACTCGATCCGCTCGACCGTCGCGGGGACGTCGAACTTCGTGCGGCGGAAATCGACGATGCGGTAGAGCCGCTTGGCCCCGCCGCCCTTGTGCCACATCGTGATCCGTCCGGTATTGTTCCGCCCGCCCGTCTTCTTCACGCCCTCGGTGAGCGCCTTGACGGGACGGCCTTTCCAAAGCTCCGAACGGTCGATCAGAACCAGCCCGCGCTGGCCAGGCGTCGTCGGCTTGTACGACTTGAGTGCCATGCTTTCTGTCTTCCGTTTGCCCTGGACCGACTGGTCCGTTTCGTTCAGCCGGACCTGGGGGTCCGGGTCCTTCAAAAGATCAGCGGCCCCGTTCGCAGGGGCCGCCGGATTCGCGGCCTTCTATCAAAGGCCCGTGGTGACGTCGATAGTGTTGCCTTCCTCGAGCGTCACATAGGCCTTCTTGACATCCGAGCGCACGCCGGGGCGGCCGCGGAAGCGCTTCGTCTTGCCCTTGGTCACGACGGTGTTGACCGCCTTGACCTTGACGCCGAAGAGCGCCTCGACCGCTTCCTTGATGGCGGGCTTGGTCGCGTCGGGCGCGACGCGGAACACGACAGCGCCCTGTTCGGAGGCCATCGTCGCCTTCTCGGTGATCACCGGGCGGGCGATGACGTCGTAATGTTCCGGCCGGGCCACGACCACGGGCTTCTTGCTCATTTCAGCCGCTCCTGCAGGGCCTCGACACCGGCCCGGGTCAGGACCAGCGTGTCGCGGCGGAGGATGTCATAGACGTTCGCGCCCATCGTCGGCAGCACGTCGATGCCCTCGATGTTGGCGGCGGCGCGGGCGAAGTTCTCGTCCACCGCGGCGCCGTCGATGATCAGCACGCGCTTCCAGCCGAGATCCTTCGCGGCCTTGGCCAGAAGCTTCGTGCGGGCCTCCTTGAGCTCGAGCGAGTCGAGCACGACGAGATCGCCGCTGGCCGCCTTGGCCGAGAGCGCATGCTTGAGCCCCAGCGCGCGGACCTTCTTGGGCAGGTCATGCGCGTGGCTGCGCGGCACCGGGCCCTTGTAGACGCCGCCCTTGCGGAAGATCGGCGCCTTGCGCGAGCCGTGGCGGGCGCCGCCCGTGCCCTTCTGGCGGTAGATCTTCTTGGTCGAGTAGGCGACATCGGCGCGGCCGAGCGTCGCATGCGTGCCGGCCTGGGCCTTCGCCCGCTGCCAGCGGACGACGCGGTGCAGGATGTCGGCCCGCGGGGTGAGCCCGAAGATCGCGTCGTCGAGATCGATCGACCCTGCCTTGCCGGCGTCGAGCCTGATCACGTCGAGTTTCATTTCGTCTCTCCTTCCGGCGCGGCATCGGCATCGGGCGCGGCCTCGTCGGCCGCAGGGGCGGCAGCGGCCTCGGCGGCGGCAGCCGCGAGCGCGGCCTCCTCGGCCTCGGCGGCGGCCTTGCGGGCGGCTTCGGCCTCGGCGGCGGCCGCGGCGGCGGCGGCCTCGGCCGCCTTGTGCGCCGCCTCGGCGGCCGATTTCAGGGCGGCCGGCAGGATCACGTTGTCGGGCAGGGCCTTCTTGACCGCGTCCTTGATCGTGACCCAGCCGCCCTTGCGGCCGGGAACCGACCCCTTGACCATGATGAGGCCGCGGTCGGCATCGGTGCGGACCACCTGGATGTTCTGGGTGGTGACGCGCACGGTCCCCATGTGACCGGCCATCTTCTTGCCCTTGAACACCTTGCCGGGG
>JAOADN010000046.1 GCA_026417295.1 Paracoccaceae bacterium | reverse complement strand
AGATGTGTATAAGAGACAGGTTCTGCTCGTGGTCGGCATGCAGCATCATGATGCGGTCCATCGCCTTGGCGAGCGCGGGCTGCACCACATACTCCTCGCAGGGCACGGCAAAGCACATGTGCAGGAAGTTCGAGGCGTAATCGAGCGAGTTCTTCGGATAGACGAAGGGCTGCCCGACCGAGTACTTGTAGGCCATCGCGGCGATCGTCGGCAGCTTGGCGATCATGCGGATCGCGGCCACCTCGCGCTGCCAGGGATCGTTGATGTCGGTCGAGTCGTGGTAGAAGGCGCTCATCGCGCCGACGACGCCCACCATCGTCGCCATCGGGTGCGCATCGCGCCGGAAGCCGCGGAAGAAATAGTGCATCTGCTCGTGCACCATCGTGTGCCGTGTCACGCGGTCGGTGAAGTCTGCCAGCTGCGCCGCCGTGGGCAGGTTCCCGTAGAGCAGCAGGAAGCAGGTCTCGAGATAAGAGGAATGTTCCGCCAGCTGCTCGATCGGGTAGCCGCGATAGAGCAGCTCGCCCTTGTCGCCGTCGATGTAGGTGATCGTCGAATCGCAGGCCGCGGTCGAGGTGAAGCCGGGGTCGTAGGTGAAGACGCCGCCCTCGGCATAGAGCTTGCGGATGTCGATGACGTCCGGCCCCACGGTCGGCGACAGGATCGGCAGCTCGATCTGCTTGCCGTCGAACGACAGCGTCGCGGTGCGGGCGGGTTTTGCGGTGTCCGGCATCTGACGGTCCTTTCCGGTTCGGGCGGCGCCTCAGCCGAGCGCGTCACCGATGCGGGCGATGGTCTCCTCGCGCCCGAGAACGAGCATCATGTCTGTCACGCCTGGGGTCACCATGCGCCCCGCGAGCGCCGCGCGCAGCGGCCCCGCGATCCTGCCGAACCCGGTCCCCCTGGCCGTGGCGAAGGCCTGAAGCGCAGCGTCAAGCCCTTCCTTCGTCCAGCTAGCATTTTGCAGCTGCGGCGTCAATTCGCCCAGTATACCACGGGATACCGGATCCAGCGCGCGCCGCGCCGCCTCGTCCGGCTCAACCGGCCGGGATTCAAGCACAAAACGCGCCTTCTCCAGCAGATCGGGAAAGGTCTTGGCGCGGTCCTTCAGGCAGTAGAGCGCGCGGGACAGCGCCGATTGCTGCGCCTGCGAAAGCGGTGCGGCGCCAGTCGCGGCCAGGTAGGTGCCGATCTCCGCCAGAAGCCGCGCATCCTCCATCGCCGCGATGTGGCGGCCCGACAGGCTTTCCAGCTTGCGGAAGTCCAGACGCGCCGGCGAGCGGTGGATGTCCTTCAGGTCGAACCATGCCATCGCCTGCGCATCGGTGAAGAACTCGTCGTCGCCGTGGCTCCAGCCAAGGCGGCACAGATAGTTGCGGATGGCCGAGGGCGGATAGCCCATGGCCGCGTATTCGTGCAGGCCGACGGCCCCGTGACGCTTGGACAGCTTCCTGCCGTCCTCCCCGAAGATCAGCGGGATATGGGCCCAGACCGGGATATCCCAGCCCATGGCGTGGTAGACCTGTGCCTGACGGGCGGCATTCGTCAGGTGATCGTCGCCCCTGATCACGTGGGTGACGCCCATGTCGTGGTCATCGACGACGACGGCAAGCATGTAGGTCGGTGTACCGTCAGAGCGTAAACAGACCATGTCGTCGAGCTGGTCGTTGCGGAAGGTCACCCGCCCCTGCACCTCGTCCTCGATCACCGTCTCGCCGCTGCGGGGGGCCTTCAGGCGGATGACGTGGGGCGCATCGGGATGCGTCGCCGGGTCGGCGTCGCGCCAGGGGCTGAGGAACAGGGTCGAGCGCCCCTCTGCCCGGGCCCGCTCGCGGAACGCCTCGATCTCCTCCGGCGTCGAGAAGCACTTGTAGGCCGTCCCGCGCGCCAGCATCTGGCGGGCGACCTCGGCATGGCGCTCGCGGCGGGCATACTGGCTTACCGGCTCGCCGTCCCAGTCGAGCCCCAGCCAGCGCAGCCCGTCGAGGATCGCCTGCGTCGCCTCGGGGGTCGAGCGCGCGCGGTCCGTGTCCTCGATGCGCAGCAGGAAGCGCCCCTTCCGCCCGCGCGCGAAGAGCCAGTTGAACAGCGCCGTCCGTGCGCCCCCGATATGCAGGTATCCGGTGGGCGAGGGCGCGAAACGCGCCACGACCGGGCGCGAAGGGTCCGCGGACATGATCGGATTAACCTTTCGGAAACCGTTTCCCGGCGACGTTCGGGCCTTCGATCACTAGGCGATGGCGGGGGGCGAGACAAGGTGGCGGAACTCTCGGCCGCCAGCGCGGCGCGGCGTGCCGGCTGGCCTGCGGCGCTGGCGCCGGACCCGTCCCGCGCAAGCATCCTGTGGCAGGCGCCGGTCCTGCCGCTGTCGCCGGTCCTTGCCGGGGCGGGGATCGCCCTCTACTTCGCCCTGCCGGCCGAACCGCCGCCGGCCGCCGTGGCGGGGATGGCGCTGGCCGCCCTGGCCTTCGCCCTCGCGGCCCTGCGCCGGCCCGCCGCCCGCCTGCCGTTCCTCGCCCTCGCGCTCGTCCTTGCCGGCATCGCCGGGGCGGCGGTCCGCACGCTCGCCGTGGCCGCACCCGTCCTCCACCACCGGATCTACGGCCAGGTCGAGGGACGGCTCGTCGATGTCGACCGCAGCTTCTCGGACGCCCTCCGCCTCACCCTCGACCGGGTGCGGATCGACGGGCTCGATCCGGCTGCCACGCCGGCCCGCGTGCGCATCGCGCTGCACGGGGATGCGGCCCTCGCCCCGCTGCCGCCCCCCGGCGCCCGGCTCAGGCTGACGGCCAGCCTGGCCCCGCCGGGCGGCCCGGTCGAACCCGGCGGTTTCGACTTCCAGCGACTCGCCTGGTTCGAACGCCTCGGTGCGCTGGGCTACACCCGCATCCCGCCCGAGATCACGGCCGGGCCCGAGCGCTCGGCCGGCCTTCTGGCCTTCGAGGTGCGGATGTTCCTGTCGCGCGCCATGCAGGACAGGATCGGCGGGCAGGCGGGCGCCCTGTCCGCGGCCTTCATGACCGGCGACCGCTCGGGGATCGACGCGGCGACCAATGCCGACATGCGTGCCTCGAACCTCAGCCACATGATCTCGATCTCGGGGCTGCACATGGGGCTTCTCGTCGCCATCGTCCTGGCCATCGTCCGCTACGCGATCGCGCTTGTCCCGGCCGTGGCGCTGCGGGTCGACGGGCGCAAGCCCGCGGCCGTCGCGGCCCTCGTCGCGGCCACCCTCTACCTCGCCCTCGCCGGGCCCGACGTGGCCACGCGGCGCGCCTGGATCATGGCCGCGGTCATGCTGGTCGCCGTGCTCCTCGACCGCCGCGCGATCTCGCTGCGCTCGGTCGCGATCGCCGCCCTCATCGTGCTCGCCGCCGAACCAGAAAGCCTCGTCGAGCCGGGCTTCCAGATGTCCTTCGCCGCCACCGCCGCCCTCGTCGTCGCCTTCGGCGCATGGGCAGACCTCAGGGACCATGTGCCGCCGCTCCTGCGGCCCCTGGCCGTCATGGTCCTTTCCTCGGTGGTCGCGGGCCTCGCCACGGGCCCCATCGCGGCGGCGCATTTCGGCCGAATCGCCGGCTACGGGCTTGTCGCGAACCTGCTGGCCGCGCCGGTCATGGGCCTCGTCGTCATGCCGATGGGCGTCCTCGCCGCCCTCGCCGCGCCCTTCGGGCTGGCCGACCTGCCGCTCTGGCTCATGGGGCGCGGCTCGGCCGCGATCCTCGCCATCGCCGCCCGCGTCGCCGCGCTCGACGGGGCCGTGGCGATGGTGCCCGCGCCGCCCGCCGCCGTGCTGCCGCTCCTGGCCGCGGGCGGGCTTGCGCTGCTGCCGCTCCGGCGGGCCGGGCTGGCCGTGGCGGCGCTGGCCTTCCTGCTGGCCGGGTTCGCCTGGGCCACCGCGCCGCGGCCCGCACTCCTGATTTCGGCCGACGGCGCGCTCGCCGGCGTCATGACGCCCGCGGGGCGGGCCCTGTCGCGGCCGAAGGGGGCGGGCTTCGTGGCCGCCGCCTGGCTGGAGAACGACGGCGATCCCGCGACCCAGGCCGAGGCCCATGCCCGCGGCGCCTTCGCGCCGGCCGCCGGCGGCCAGCATGCCGGCTTCGCCGGCCGCGACCTGTGGCACTTCACCGGCCGGCATGCTGCCGAACGGGCACGGGCCGTCTGCCGGAACGGCGCCATCGTCGTGCTCAACACGGACTGGGGCAGCCGCCCGCCGCCCGACTGCATGGTCTTCGACCTCTGGCGCCTCCGGCGCACGGGCGCCGTGGCGATCGACGCGCGCCTCGCGGTCACGACGGCCGTCGAGGCCGCCGGACGGCGCCCGTGGAACGCCCGGGCCGTCCGGCCCGCGGCAGCCCCCGGTCAGTAGCTGCGGATCAGCCCGACCAGCCGGCCCTGCACGCGCACCGCGTGTTCGGGCAGCACGCGCGTCTCGTAGGCCGGGTTCGCGGCCTCGAGCGCGATCATCCCGCCCCGCCGGCGGAAGCGCTTCAGCGTCGCCTCCTGTCCCTCGATCAGGGCCACGACGATGTCGCCGTTCTCGGCCGTCGACTGCTCGCGTATCACCACGATGTCGCCGTCGTTGATGCCGGCCTCGATCATCGAGTCGCCCTTGACCTCAAGCGCATAGTGCTCGCCCCGGCCCGAGAGCATCGAGCCCGGCACCGCGACATGGTGGCTGACCTCGCTGATCGCCTCGATCGGCACGCCCGCGGCGATCCGCCCCATCACGGGCAGTTCCAGCGCCGCCGCCTCGACCGGCAGGGCCGCGCGCGGCGGGGCAGGGGGCTTCGCTCCGGCGACGACGCGCGGGGTGAAGCCGGGTTTCGTCAGCGCCTCGGGCAGCCTGACGATCTCGATCGCCCTGGCGCGGTGCGCGAGGCGGCGGATGAAGCCGCGCTCCTCCAGCGCCGTGATCAGCCGGTGGATGCCCGATTTCGACTTCAGGTCCAGCGCCGCCTTCATCTCGTCGAAGGACGGGGGCACCCCGTCCTCGGCCATCCGCTTCTGGATGAAATCCAGCAGTTCCAGCTGCTTGCGCGTCAACATCTGCCCGCCATCCCGCCTCTCGGTCCCGGCCCGGTTCGGCCGATGTTCTACGCCCGTTCCCTGTTTGTGTCAACGCCGCGGCGCCCGCCCCGGCCCGGCCGGGTCAGAGCGGGATGCCTTCCACCACATGCCCGGCGGGCCGGGCAGGATCGTTCGCGGGCCGGACGAGCAGCGCATCCGCCTGCGACAGGATGCCGAGCAGCGCGGAATCCTGAAGCGCGAAGGGGCGTATGGCGGGCAGGCCGTCGCCGGGCTCCAGCCGGGCGCGCATGAAGTGGGTGCGCGGGCCGTTGGCCGGCACCGGCGCGGCCAGGGCGGCACGGATGCGGGGCGCCGGCGCCTTCGGCAGCCCCTGCATTGCGCGGATCAGGGGAAGCATGAAGAGATGCCCGCAGACGATTGCCGAGACGGGGTTCCCCGGAAGGCCCAGCATGGCGCTGCCGGCCATCCGCCCGGCCATCAGCGGCTTGCCCGGCCGCATCGCGATGCGGTGGAAGGCAAGATCCAGGCCCATTCCCCCGGCGACCGCGGCGACAAGATCGTGCTCGCCCACCGAGGCGCCGCCGATCGTCACCACAAGGTCCGCCCCGGCCGCCAGGCCCAGGGCGAAGCGCAGGCTGTCGGCCGTGTCGCGGGCGATGGGCAGCAGGCGCGCCTCGGCCCCCTCTGCCTCGGCCATCGCGGCAAGGGCGAAGGGATTGGACGAGACGATCTGGTCCGGGCCGGGCGTCTCTCCCGGCATGACGAGTTCGTCGCCCGTGGGCAGGAAGGCGACGACCGGGCGGCGGGCCACGGTGACCTGCGCCGCCCCCATCGCCGCGATCAGCGCAAGGTCCCGCGGCGTCAGGCGGCGCGGCGGGGCAAGGCTGTCGCCGGCGCGGAAGTCGGCGCCCGCGGGCCGCACATGGCTGGCCTCTTCCAGCCGCGCCCCGAGGGTGATGCGGTCGCCGTCGCGCGTCACGTCCTCCTGCAGCACGACGCGGTCGGCGCCGGGCGGGACCGGGGCGCCGGTGAAGACGCGGACCGCGCTTCCGGGGGCGACGCGCGCGTCCCCGCCGCGGCCGGCGGCGGCCACGCCCGTCACGTCGAGGACCGCGCCGGGGCGGTGGTCGGCCGCGGCGATCGCGTAGCCGTCCATCGCGGCGGCGGCGAAGGGCGGCTGGTCGCGCCCGGCCGTCACCGGGGCCGCCAGAACCCGGCCGGCCGCCTGCCGCAGGGGCACGGTCTCGGTGCCGGGCTGTCCGGCCAGGTCCAGGACAGCCGCCAGCGCCGCTTCGACCGAAATCATCGCTGCGCCTCGTAACGCCCTGACTTTCCTCCCTCCTTCAGCAGAAGGCGCAGGCCCTCGATGCGCATGCCCTTCTCGGCCGCCTTGAGCATGTCATAGATCGTCAGGGCCGCCACGGCGGCGGCGGTCAGCGCCTCCATCTCCACGCCGGTCGGGCCGGTCGTGCGCACCTCGGCCTCGATCCGCAGGCCGTCCGGCACCGCGGCGATGTCCAGGCTGACGGCCGACAGCGCCAGCGGATGGCAGAGCGGGATCAGCTCTGCGGTGCGCTTGGCGGCCATGATCCCGGCGATCCGCGCCGTGGCCAGGACGTCGCCCTTGGCCGCACGCCCCGACAGGGCCAGCTCAAGCGTCGCCGGCGACATGACGACGCGCGCCTCGGCCAGGGCGCGGCGTGCCGTTGCGGCCTTGCCGCCGACATCCACCATCCGCGCCCGGCCCTCCTCGTCGATATGCGTGAGGCCCATCGCGGTCAGCCTTCGGCCGGGACGGGATCGGCAAGGATCGCCCGCGTCGCGGCGGCGACGTCCGGCTGGCGCATCAGGCTCTCGCCGATCAGGAAGCAGCGCACGCCGTAGCCGGCCAGGTCGCACAGGTCGCCCGGCGTGAAGAGCCCGCTCTCGGCGACGACGAGGCGGTCCTCGGGCACCCGGCAGGCCAGCCGCCGCGTCGTCTCGAGCGTCACCTCGAAGGTCCTCAGGTTGCGGTTGTTGATCCCGATCATCGGCGAAGGGATGGCGAGCGCGCGGTCCAGCTCCTCGCTGTCGTGGACCTCGAGCAGGACATCCATGCCCCAGGCCGCCGCGGCCGCCGCCAGTTCGCCGGCCTGCGCGTCCGACACCGCCGCCATGATGACGAGGATGCAGTCGGCGCCCCAGGCGCGGGCCTCGGCCACCTGATAGGGGTCGTAGAGGAAGTCCTTGCGCAGCACCGGCAGGCTGCAGGCCGCGCGCGCCGCCGTCAGGTATTCGGGCGCGCCCTGGAAGGACGGCCCGTCGGTCAGCACCGACAGGCAGGTCGCCCCGCCGGCGGCATAGGCGCGCGCCAGGGCGGGCGGGTCGAAATCCGCGCGGATCAGGCCCTTCGAGGGCGAGGCCCGCTTGATCTCGGCGATCAGCCCGTAGCCGGTCCGCGCCGCCGCGCTGAGCGCCGCGGCGAAGGGCCGCACCGGCGGGGCGGCGCGGGCGGCCGCCTCGACGGCCGCTGGGGGCCGGGCCGCCCTGGCGGCGGCGATCTCGTCAAGCTTGTAGGCCCTGATCTTCTCGAGGATGTCCATGGTCGCATCCGGGGCAGCGCCGCCTCCCCCGGGCGGCCGTTCCCATCTAGGACGAAACGGCGCGCCGGTCCACCGTCCGGCGCCGGCCTCAGCCGCGGCGCCGCGCCCGCCGCTCGCGGCCGCCGCCGGCATCCTCGCCCGTGCCGTCGGAGGCCGAGGAGAAGCCGCCGAGGCGCGCCGCGATCTCCTCCAGCGTCGGCCGGTCGCCGCGCGGCCGCGACTCCAGCGCCGCGCGCATGTGGCGCAGATGTGCGGGCGTCGTGCCGCAGCAGCCGCCGATGATGCGCACGCCGCAGTCGCGCGCCAGGACGGCATAGTCCGCCATCAGCTCCGGCGTCCCGTCGTAGTGGATGTGGCCGTCGTGGTATTTCGGGATGCCGGCATTGCCCTTGGCGATGATCGGCCGCTCGGTGCCGGCGGTGACGAAGCCCAGCACCGTCCGCAGCAGGTCGGCCGCGCCGACCCCGCAATTCGCCCCGAAGGCGATCGGCGGCACGGCCAGGCGCTCGACCAGCGCGGCAAGGCCGGCCGAGGTCACCCCCATCATGGTCCGGCCCGCCGTGTCGAAGCTCATCGTGCCGCACCAGGGCAGGCCGGCCAGGGCGCAGGCCTCGGCCGCCGCCTCGAACTCCTCCGCGGCGCTGATCGTCTCGACCCACAGGACGTCGACGCCGCCGGCCTTCAGGCCCTCGGCCTGTTCGTGGAAGATCTCCACCGCCAGGCTGCGCGTCAGCGTTCCCATCGGCTCCATGATCTCGCCCGTCGGCCCCATCGAGCCGGCGACGACGACCGGGCGGCCGGCGCCGTCGGCGACCGCACGGCCGAGCTCGGCGGCCACCCGGTTCAGCTCGCCAACCCGGCCCTCCGCCCCGTGCAGCTTCAGCCGCGCCCGGTTGGCGCCGAAGGAATTGGTGAGGAAGAGGTCCGATCCCGCCGCCACGGCATCGCCGTAAAGCGTGGTGATCCGCTCCGGCGCGGCGGTGTTCCACAGTTCCGGCGCCTCGCCCGCGGCGAGTCCCATGTTGAAGAGGTTCGTGCCCGTCGCCCCGTCGGCCAGGATCCAGTCCCGGTCCGCGAGCATGCGCTGCAGGAGGTCCGACATGCGTGCTGCCTTTCGATTCGTCCGCCGCGCGCCCGCCCCTGCGGGTCCGCCGGCCTTGCCCGGGCCCGACAATACCGGGTCCGCGCGCCGGCCGACAGGGGGCATCCCCGCCCGGCGTCACGCGGCCAGCGGCAGTTCGCCCCCGCCGTCCCCGGCCGCGGCGGGCAACCCCGCGTCGCCCTCGCCCGGGCGGGCGGCCCCGCCCGGCGGCAGGGGCGGCGGCCGCAGGATCGCGGCAAGGATGGCCGCGCCGCCGCCAAGCAGCGCCGCCCGCCCCGGCGCGGCGGCATAGCGCGTCTCCCAGCGCGGGGCGAATCCCGCCTTCAGCCGGCCGAGGCCCGGCCCCGTGACCGCAAGCGCGAGGCGCGCCAGGAGCCGGGGCAGGGGGTGGCGCAGGGCCTCCGGCGCGCAGGGAACCGCCGCCAGGGACAGCCGCGCGCAACCCGCCGCGCCCGCCTCGGCGATGGCCGCGGCGATCAGCGCGTGGACCGTGCCGTCCGGCGCGTCCGCCGCCGTCCGCAGCAGGTCGAGCGCCCGCTCCCGCGCGCCGGCATGGAAGGTCGCGAAACCGACGAGCCGCCCGCCCGCCCGCGCCAGCAGCACCTTCTGGCCGGCCACGTAATGGGGGGCGACCCGCCCGCCCGACAGGCCCCGCTCGCCGCCGCGCCGCGCCGCCCAGTCCCGGCTCAGGGCCGCCATCTCCGCCAGCGGCAGCGCCGCGGCGCCGCAGGCCTCGACCGAGACACCCGCGCGCCCGGCCCGCCGCAGCTTGCGGCGCAGCCCGGCCCGCGCCGGCACCGAGAGGTCGAAGGTCCGCGGATCGACGACGGCGTCGCGCGCCACGGGAAGCACCTGCCATCCGGCCCGCCGGGCGGCGGCGGCCACCCGCGGCCCGCACTTGTAAAGCACCGGAATGCGCCCGAGCCCCCCTGCGGCCGCGCCGATGGCGCCGATCAGCGGCATGGCGTCCCGCTGCCCTGCACCCGGCGCCGGGTCGGCAAGCAGGACCAGCGCCGCCGGCCATCCGCCCGGGGCCGCGGCCCGGGCGCAGGGCCAGACCGCGCCCTCGTGCAGCGCGCAGGCCATGCCCGCCTGCCGCAGGATCAGCCCCTCCGCCCGCGGGGCCGAAGCGGCGTAGCGCGGGGCGATCTCCTCCAGCCAGGCGCCGCAGACCACGGTCGCCGCGCCCCCAGCCGCGCCGGCCCGGGCCTCGCGGTGGCGAAGAAGGGCGGCCAGCGCCGGCAGCGCCGGCAGCAGGACATAGCTGATGCGCCAGGCCGCCAGCGCCGCGGCCAGCGCCCCGGGCGCCACCCCCGGCAGCGCAAGGCCGAGCACGGCGTCGAGCGCCCCCGCCCCCGCTGGCGTGGCCGCGACAAGGCCCGCGGGCAGGGCCAGCGCCATCGCCCCGAGGCTGGCCGCGACTCCCGTCCCCGCCGGCAGGAAGAGCCACAGGCAGAGGCCGGCACAGAGAAGGTCGATGCCGGTCAGCCAGACGGTCCGCGCCGCAAGGCGGCGCAGGCCGGCAGGGGCGGCGGCCAGCCCCGCCGCGCCCGCCAGCGCCAGGGCGGCGGCGGCCGGCGCCGGGACCCGCCCGAACAGGGTCAGGGCGACCAGCGCATGGACGGCAAGGCCCGCGCCGAAGGCAGCCGCGAAGGCCAGCGACTGGGCAAGCGCGGGGCCGAAGCCGCGATCGCGGGCGAAGCGCCAGCGCACGAGAGCCCCGACGAGGGGCCCGAATCCGCTCGCCGCCCCGATCGCGACGGCGGCGCGTCCGGCCGCCGCGTCCCCTGCACCCGGAAGTGCCGCGCCGCGCCACTGCCCGACCGCCAGGTCCAGCCGCGCCGCCGCCCGGAGCCCGGCCAGCGCCAGGAGCGCCGCGACCGCCCAGTGCAGGACCGGCACCGCCGGCAGGCTGCCGGCCAGGCCGCCCTGCAGGGCGGGCGCGCCGGCCGCCCACAGGACGCAGGGCGCCACGAGGACAGGCCATCCCGCCCGCAGGATCGCCTTCCGGTCCGCGCCGCCCGGCCCGGCCGGGGCTGCAGGGCCCGCCGTCCTTCCGATCGGGATGCCGTCGCCCATCGTCCCTCCCCGCGCGCCAGGATGCGCCCAGGGGTAGGGGGGCGGGGTGGAGAAAGGCTTAAGCCGTCCGCGCCGGCCGCCTCAGCTCTCGCTCATCACCTGCCGCTTCGCCTCGTCGAGAAGCTCGGCCATCTTCGCCCGCACCGCCGCCGCGTCGGCGGCCCCGCCCAGATCGGCCACGACCTTGCGCAGGACGTCCTCGTCACCGGCCTCCTGGAAATCGGCCGCGATCACCTCCTTGGCATAGGCGGCCGCGTCGTCGCCCGACTTGCCCATCAGTCCGGCCGCCCAGAGGCCGAGCAGCTTGTTCCGCCGCGCCTCGACCCGGAAACGCAGCTCCTCGTCATGCGCGAACTTGCTCTCGAAGGCGTTCTCGCGGTCGTCGAATGTCGTCATGTCCGGCCCCGTCGGTCAGATGCTGTCGTCAGTCCGTGCTATGCCCGCGCCACCGCCGGCTGGCAAGGGGTCGGTCCCCCGCCGCCGGGGCGCGCCTGCCTCCGATTTGGGCAAGGCCCCGGCAAAGACAAGGGGCGCACAGGTGGGCGGGGGCGCAGCGGGGGGGCGCCGGTGGGGGCATCGCCGGGGCGCTCCGGGCACAGGCGCAGGCTCCCCTGCCGCCCGCCCCCTCCCGCCTCATCCGGCCCGCCGCCGGTAGCGCGTCGCGCTCAGCCGGGCCGAGACCGCACAGGACTTGCTGTCGATCCAGCCCATGCCCCTGAAGGCCGCGCGCACCGCCGCCTCGCCGACCGGCACCCGCCCCTTGGGATGGACGCACCAGACGGGCAGCGCCGGGTGGGCCGCGGCCAGGGCGAGCGCCGCCGCGAGCCCCGCCGCGTCCGCGATCACCGCCAGGATCGCCGCCGCCGCCTCCGGCGCCGCGGCCCGCGCCCCCTCCAGCGCCGCGGCCAGGGCCGGGTCCGCGGCGTCCCCCGCCACGAAGGCCGGCGCCGCGGGCCCGATGCCCAGCTTGTCGGCCAGGCGGGGCGCCGGCCGGTCCAGCGCCCGCGCCCAGGCCGCCGCCTCGGCCTCGCCGAGGACCAGGACGAGCGGCCCTTCCGGGGTCTCCAGCACCAGCTCCGCCCCCGCCGCCCGCCAGCCCGCCAGCGTCGCGCGGGGAATGCGCGCCCGGATCGCCCGCCGCAGGATCACCTCATCGGGCTCGAGCAGCGCCAGCACGCGGCCCGAGGCGCCGCGGAAGCGCGCCTCGGCCTCCGATTCCCGACCCATGCCGCATTCCTCCGCCCGGCCAGCCCGCCGCAGGCTAGCAGCCCGGCGCGCGCCTTGCTACGCTGGCCGCCTTGGCCTATAGCACCGGCGGCGAGGCCACCCTGTCCGGCCTCGCGCCGCTCGGATCGGACCAGTCATGGCGCGTCGCAAGAAGATCTACGAAGGCAAGGCGAAGATTCTCTACGAGGGCCCCGAGCCCGGAACGTTCATCCAGTACTTCAAGGACGACGCCACGGCGTTCAACGCCCAGAAGAAGGCGACGTTCGAGGGCAAGGGCGTGCTCAACAACCGCCTGAGCGAATTCTTCATGCAGGGGCTGACCAACATCGGCGTGCCCAACCACTTCATCCGGCGGCTCAACATGCGCGAGCAGCTGATCCGCCAGGTCGAGATCATCCCGCTCGAGGTCATCGTGCGCAACTTCGCGGCGGGCTCCATCTCCAAGCGGCTCGGGATGGAGGAGGGCACGCCCCTGCCGCGCCCGATCGTCGAATACAGCTACAAGAACGACGCCCTCGGCGACCCGATGGTCAGCGAGGAATACATCGTCGCCTTCGGCTGGGCGAACCAGCAGGACCTCGACGACATCGTCTCGCTCGCGCTCCGGGTGAACGACTTCCTGTCGGGCGTCTTCTACGGCGTCGGCATCAAGCTCGTCGACTTCAAGATCGAGGTCGGGCGCATCTGGGACGGCGACTTCATGCGCATCATCGTGGCCGACGAGATCAGCCCCGATTCCTGCCGGCTCTGGGACATCAAGACGGGCCAGAAGCTCGACAAGGACGTGTTCCGCCGCGATCTGGGCAGCCTGACGGACGCCTATACCGAGGTGGCGCGCCGGCTCGGCGTGCTCCAGGCCGCCGGCAGCGCCACCGTCACCCGGCTCGTGCACTAGGGGGCGGGGCGGTGAAGGCACGCGTCTACGTCACGCTCAGGGAGGGCGTCCTCGATCCCCAGGGCGAGGCGGTGCGCCACGCCCTCGGCACGCTCGGCTTCTCCGGCGTCAATGCCGTCCGCCAGGGCAAGCTCATCGAGATCGACCTCGCCGCCACCGACCGCGCCGCGGCCGAGGCCGAGGTGAAGGCGATGTGCGAGAAGCTCCTCGCCAACACGGTGATCGAGAGATACGCCGTCGAGATCGCCTGAGATGCGGGCGGCGCTGCTCACCGCCTGGCGCGCGCCGCTCGAGATCGCCGAGGTCCCCGATCCCGCCTGCCCGGCGGACGGCGTGGTGATCGAGGTGCTCGCCTGCGGCATCTGCCGGTCGGACTGGCATGCCTGGACGGGCGCCGATCCCGATGTCCGCCTGCCCCACATCCCCGGACACGAGTTCTGCGGCACCGTCGTCGCCGCCGGCCCCGCGGTGACGCGCTGGCGGCCGGGCGACCGGGTCATCGCCCCCTTCATCCTCGCCTGCGGGCGCTGCCCGTCCTGCGCGGCCGGCGAACAGACGACCTGCCCCGACCAGATCCTGCCCGGCTTCACCCGGCCCGGCGCCTTCGCCGAACGCCTCGCCGTGCCGCGGGCCGATGCCAATCTCGCGCGCCTGCCCGACGGCCTGGATCCCGCCATCGCCGCGGCCCTCGGCTGCCGGGTGACGACCGCCTGGCACGCGCTCACCGGACGCGCCGCGCTCGCGCCAGGCGAATGGCTCGCCGTCTTCGGCACCGGCGGGGTGGGGCTTTCGGCGATGCTTCTCGCCCGCGCGATCGGGGCGCGCGTGGTCGTGGTCGACGTGGTCGCCGAAAAGCTCGCCCATGCCCGCGCCCTCGGCGCGGAGGCGGCGGTCGATGCGCGGGCGTGCGACCCGGCGGCCGCGGTGCGCGAGATCACCGGCGGCGGCGCCCATGTCGCGCTCGAGGCCCTCGGCATCCCCGAGACCGCCGCCGCGGCGCTCCGGTCGCTGCGCCGGCTCGGGCGCATGGTGCAGGTCGGCATGCCCGCGGGCGAGCATGTCACGATGAGCCTGCCCTGGGATGCGGTCTATTCCGGCCAGCTCGCCGTCTTCGGCACGCGCGGCATGCCCGCCTGGCGCTATCCCGCGCTCCTCGCGCTGATCGCGGCGGGCCGCGTCGATCTCTCGCCCCTCGTCGCGCGGCGGGTGGCGCTGTCGGCGGCCTCGGCCGAACTTGCGGCCTTCGACCGGCCCGCGCCGCCCGGGATCGCCGTCATCGCCGATTTCCGCGGCTGATCCCCGCGCCCGTCCTTCATCATGCCCGAAATACTCCCGGGTGGGTCCGGGAGGGCAGGCAGCCCTCCCGGCCCGCTCTGGAAACCGCGGCCGGCCTGCGCTATGGCGCTCGGACCAGAACAGGGGGCCCGCCCGTGAAAGCCGCCATCGTCACCTTCCCCGGATCGAACTGCGACCGCGACCTCGCCCTGGCCTTCGAACAGGCCGGGGCGCGGGTCCTGCGGGTCTGGCACAAGGACGGCGCGCTGCCCGACGGCACCGATGTCGTCGGCATCCCCGGCGGCTTCTCCTTCGGCGACTACCTGCGCTGCGGCGCCATCGCGGCGCAGTCGCCGGTCATGGCCGCGGTCCGTGCCCATGCCGCGCGGGGCGGCCATGTCCTCGGCATCTGCAACGGCTTCCAGGTCCTGACCGAAAGCGGCCTGCTGCCCGGGGTGCTGATGCGCAATGCCGGCCTCCGCTTCGTCTGCCGCAGGGTCGCCCTCAGGGTGGCGACCGCCGCCAGCGCCTTCACACGGGGCTGGCGGGCGGGGCAGGTGATCCACCTGCCCGTCGCCCATCACGACGGCAACTACGTCACCGATGCCGACGGCCTCGCCCGCCTGAAGGACGAGGACCGCATCGCCTTCACCTACTGCGACAACCCCAATGGCGCGATGGCCGACATCGCCGGGATCCTCTCGCCCAACCGGCGCGTGCTCGGCATGATGCCGCATCCCGAACGCGCCATCGACCCCGAACTCGGCGGGGCCGACGGTTCGGTGCTTTTCCGCTCGCTGGTCGAGGCCGCCGTCGCGGCGTGAACGGGCGGGCTTGAGGCGCCGGGACGCCCGGCCTAGACTCGGCCGCGATGGCGGATCCTGGCGGCAGACCCTCCGGCGGCGCCCCGGCGGGCGAGGGGCGGCGCGGCAAGTGGGCGGTGCGGGTGGCGATCGCCGCCCTCGCGGCCCTGTCCATCGCGACCGTCTGGTACACGAACGACTTCCTGACCCAGCGCTTCACCGAGACCACGCGCAACCGCACCGAACTGCGCCTGGCGCTCTATACCGGGGCGATGATGAGCGAGATCCAGCGCAGCTCGGTCGTGCCCCTGCTGCTCGCCCGCGATCCCGCGCTGATCGAGGCCCTGGGCTCGCGCAACTTCTCGATCACCTCGCAGCGCCTGATGCAGGCCGCGCGCGAGGTCGGCGCCGCCTCGATCCTGCTCATGGACGAGACCGGGCGCACCGTCGCGGCCACCAACCGCAACCTGCTCGGGACGAACTTCTACGACAAGGAATTCTTCGTCCAGGCGTCGCGGAGCTCCGACACCGTGTTCTCGGCCGCCCGGCGCGAGACCGGCGGCTATGCCTTCACCTTCGCCCGCGCCATCCGCTCGGACGGCCGCTTCCTCGGCGTCCTCGCCGTCGAGGTCGAGCTCGCGCGCTTCGAACGCGCCTGGAGCAGCGACAGCGAGACGGTCGCCATCCTCGACAGCGAGAACACCGTGATCCTGTCGACCGAGCCGCGCTGGCGCGGCAAGCCGATCGACGAGGCCATCGCCTCGGCGAACGGCGCCTCGGCGATCGGCCGCGCGCTGCGGGCGACGGCCGACTTCGCCAACCGCCCGCCGGATGCCTATGTCCTCGGCCAGGCGGTGATGCGGACCAATGCGCGCATGCCCTTCCAGGGCTGGCGGATCGTCAGCTTCTCGACCTATGATTCGGTGCGCGAGCGGGTGAATGCCGTCCTTGCGCTCGAGATCATGGCCTTCGCGGTCATCCTCGCGCTCGCCTTCTACCTTCTGTCCCGCCGCGCCCGGTCGCAGAGCGCCGCCTTCCGCCGCGAGTCGGCGGAGCTGCGCCAGCTCAACCTGCGCCTCCAGCGGGAAATCGCCGAGCGCGAGAAGGCCCAGAAGGACCTCGCGGTGGCCGAACAGACGCTCGCGCAGTCCTCCAAGCTCGCCGCCCTGGGCGAGATGTCGGCCGCCGTCAGCCACGAGCTCAACCAGCCGCTGGCGGCGATGAAGACCTACCTCGCCGGCGCCAAGGTCCTGCTCCAGCGCCGCCGCCCCGAAGAGGCGCTCGCCGCCTTCCAGCGGGTCGATGACCTGATCGAGCGGATGGGGGCGATCACCCGCCAGCTCAAGAGCTACGCCCGCAAGGGCGGCGAGGCCTTCGAGCCCGTGGACGTGCGGTCCTGCGTGTCCGCGGCGCTCGCCATGATGGAGCCCCAGCTGCGCACCCGGGCGACGCGGATCACCCGCGCCATGCCGCGCGGGCCGGTCATGGTGAACGCCGACCGGGTGCGGCTCGAGCAGGTCATCATCAACCTGCTCAGGAACGCCCTCGACGCCACCCGCGACCGTCCCGATCCGCAGATCGACATCCTGCTCACGATGGGCGAGACGGCCGTCCTGACGGTGCGCGACAACGGCCACGGGATCGCCGATCTCGAGAACCTCTTCGAGCCGTTCTACACGACCAAGAAGCCGGGCGACGGGGTCGGCTTGGGGCTTGCAATCTCCTCCGGCATCGTCAACGACCTTGGGGGACGGCTGACCGCGCGGAACGGTCAGGACGGGGGCGCGGTCTTCGAGATCCAGCTGCCCCTTCATGCAGAGAAGAGCGAAGCGGCGGAGTAGTGCCCGATGGCCAGAGCAATGAAGATCGCGATCGTCGACGACGAACAGGACATGCGCCAGTCGATCAGCCAGTGGCTTGCGCTGTCGGGCTTCGACACCGAGACCTACGCCTCGGCGGAGGACGCGCTCAAGACCATCGGCCAGGACTGGCCGGGCGTCGTGGTCAGCGACATCAAGATGCCCGGCATGGACGGGATGACCTTCCTGAAGAAGCTGATGAGCGTCGATTCCGGCCTGCCGGTCATCATGATCACCGGCCACGGCGACGTGCCCATGGCGGTCGAGGCGATGCGCGTGGGCGCCTTCGACTTCCTCGAGAAGCCCTTCAACCCCGACCGCATGACCGAGCTCGCCAAGAAGGCCAGCCAGTCGCGCCGGCTGACGCTCGACAACCGCGCGCTGCGCAGGGAACTGTCGGACGGCTCGACGATCATGAAGAAGCTGATCGGCACCTCGCCGGCCATGGAGCGGCTGCGCGAGGACATCCTCGATCTCGGCCAGGCCGACGGCCATGTCCTCATCGACGGCGAGACGGGGACCGGCAAGACGCTCGTCGCCCATGCCCTGCACGCGGTCGGGCCGCGGGCCGGCCGCAAGTTCGTCGTCCTGTCCTGCGGCGCCTATTCCGACGACCAGCTCTCGGCGCGGCTCTTCGGCCCGATCGAGGAGGGCGGCCAGATCCCGCTGGTCGAGGAGGCGCGCGGCGGCACCCTCGTGCTCGAGGATGTCGAGGCGCTGAGCCAGCCGCTCCAGGCGCGGCTCCTGACCTTCATCAACGACCAGGGCAGCCCGGCCGAGACGCGGATCATCGCCATCGTCAACGCCCACAACGAGGGCCGCACCGTCGAGGACGCGCTGCGCCCCGACCTCTACTTCCGCCTCGCGGCGCTGAAGATCACGCTGCCGCCCCTGCGCTCGCGCGGCGAGGACATCCTGACCCTCTTCACCCGCCTCGCCGAGCAGTTCGCCGAGGAATACGGCTGCGAGGCGCCGCAGGTCACCGCGCAGGAGGCCGCCCAGCTTCTCCAGGCGCCCTGGCCCGGGAACGTCCGCCAGCTCATCAACGTCGCCGAACGCGCCGTCCTGCAGAACCGCCGCGGCACCGGCTCGATCGCCTCGCTGCTCATGGCCGACAACGAGGACACGGGCACCCAGATCACCACCGAGGGCAAGCCGCTCAAGGAATATGTCGAGAGCTTCGAGAAGATGCTCATCGACAACACGATGCGCCGGCACCGCGGCTCGATCACCGCCGTGATGGACGAGCTCTGCCTGCCGCGGCGGACGCTGAACGAGAAGATGGCCAAGTACGGGCTGCAACGGTCCGACTACCTCTGACCGGCGGCGCGGGCCCGTCCGGTCTGCAACCTCCGGTGGAGGGCGGCTTCGCATTCCGCGAGATTGCCCATTGAACTCGGCTGCCCTTCCCCCTTAGTCTGGCGGAACGCCGGATGCGGCGCGGGCAGGTCCCGCGCCCCGGCGTATGGAATTCTCCGTCGCGTTCCGGCGGCTGCGCGGCAAGGCGCGGCAAGGGAAGGCGGCGGCCGGATGGGGCCTTCGGGCCGCTGAATCGCCTGCCGCGCCCCCCCGGGGTCGCGTCGGGCCGCTAGTTGGGGGCCGCAGGGCGCCCGGGAAACAACGAACGCGATGAAGCGCGCAGACGGCATCGAGCGGAACAGGATCAGGCCACCGGCCCGTCCTTCCGCGGCCCGCCGCGCGTCCTTCGCCTCAACCATGCATGACGGCAGGCCGCCGGCCCCTCGCGGGGCCTGCGGCCGGCCGGCCTGCGGAAAGACATCATGGCCAAGAAGATGCTCATCGATGCCACCCACGCGGAAGAGACCCGCGTCGTGGTGGTGGACGGAAACAAGGTCGAGGAATTCGACTTCGAGACCGTCAACAAGCGCCAGCTCCAGGGAAACATCTATCTAGCGAAGGTCACGCGGGTCGAACCCTCGCTGCAGGCGGCCTTCGTCGATTACGGCGGCAACCGGCACGGCTTCCTCGCCTTCTCCGAGATCCATCCCGACTACTACCAGATCCCGGTCGCAGACCGGCAGGCGCTGCTTGCCGAGGAACGCGAATACGCCGCCGCCATGGAAGAGGAAGAGGCCGCCGGGCGGTCGCGCCGCGGCCGGCGCGGCGGCAGCCGCGCGATGGCCGAAGGCGCCGCCGCGGCCGACGACAGGCTGGCGGCCGAGACCGCCGGGGGCGAGGGGGGCGAGGGGGCGCCCGGCGAGGCCGCCGGCAGCGAGGGGGCGCCCGACGAGGCCCTCGCGCCCGACGAGGGCGCCGCCGCCGGTTCCGGGGCGGCCGAGGAGGGCGAGGGGCAGGACCGCTACGTCGCCGCCGACCATGCCAGCGACACCGATTCCGAGATCGAGTCGGTCGCCGAGGAGGACGTGGCCGAGGAGATCCGCACCCCGCGCAAGCCCCGGCCCCGCCGCTACAAGATCCAGGAGGTCATCAAGGTCCGGCAGATCATGCTGGTCCAGGTCGTCAAGGAAGAGCGCGGCAACAAGGGCGCCGCGCTCACGACCTATCTCTCGCTCGCCGGGCGCTACTGCGTGCTCATGCCCAACACGGCCCGCGGCGGCGGGATCAGCCGCAAGATCACCAATGCCGTTGACCGCAAGAAGCTGAAGGAGATCGCCGGCGAGATCGAGGTGCCCGACGGCATGGGCCTCATCATCCGCACGGCCGGCGCCCAGCGCACCAGGACCGAGATCCGGCGCGACTACGAATACCTGATGCGGCTCTGGGAACAGATCCGCGACCTGACCCTCAGGTCGATCGCGCCGGCCCCGATCTACGAGGAGGGCGACCTCATCAAGCGGTCGATCCGCGACCTCTACAACAAGGACATCGACGAGGTCCTGGTCGAGGGCGAGGCCGGCTACCGCGCGGCCAAGGACTTCATGAAGATGATCATGCCGTCCCACGCCAAGAACGTGAAGCTCTACAACGAGCCGCTGCCGCTCTTCGCGCGCTACCAGGTCGAAAGCTATCTCGGCGCGATGTTCAACCCGGTCGTGCAGCTCAAGTCCGGGGGCTACATCGTCATCGGCGTGACCGAGGCGCTGGTCGCCATCGACGTCAACTCGGGCCGCGCGACGAAGGAAGGCTCGATCGAGGAGACGGCGCTCAAGACCAACCTCGAGGCCGCCGAGGAGATCGCCCGCCAGCTGCGCCTGCGCGACCTTGCGGGCCTCATCGTCATCGACTTCATCGACATGGAGGAGCGCAAGAACAACGCCGCCGTCGAGAAGCGCCTGAAGGAAAAGCTCAAGACCGACCGCGCGCGCATCCAGGTCGGGCGCATCTCGGGCTTCGGCCTGCTCGAGATGAGCCGCCAGCGGCTGCGTCCGGGGATGCTCGAATCCACCACCGCGCCCTGTCCGCACTGCCACGGGACGGGCCTCATCCGCTCGGACGATTCGCTTGCGCTGTCGATCCTGCGCCAGCTCGAGGAGGAGGGAACGCGCAAGCGCTCGCGCGAGGTCCTGCTCAAGGCCCCGGTCGGCATCGTCAACTTCCTGATGAACCAGAAGCGCGAGCACATCGCCGGCATCGAGCAGCGCTACGGCATGAGCGTCCGCATCGAGGCCGATCCCGCGCTCATCAGCCCGGATTTCTCGATCGAGAAGTTCAAGACCGCGACGCGCCCGGTGCCGGATGCCGCCTCGCCGGTCGTCTCGGCCTCCGCCTCGCTGATGGCCGAGGTCGACGAGGCCGAACTCGCCGACGAGGACGAGGAGGAGGACGAGGACGACGCCGTGCCCGAGGGGGCCGGCGGCGCGCCGGGAGAGGATGCGGCACGCGCCGAGGGCGAGCCCGGCCGCAGGAAGAAGCGCCGCCGCCGCCGCCGCCGCAAGGGCGGCGGGCAGGGCGCCGAGGGTCGCCTGCCCGAGGCCGGCCCGGCGGACCTGACGGCTGCTGCGCCGGGCGGGGACTTCGACGACGGCGCCTCGCCCCTGCGCGGCGACGGCGCGTCCGAGACGGTGGAGGTGCCCGAGGATGCCGCCCCGGCCGGGCGGCCGGCCCCTGCGCGGGGCCGAAATGCCGCGCGAGGTAGTCCACCACCTCCTCTCGCTCCCGGCCCTCGAGCGGGGCCATCCCGTGCACCTCGGTCATCCAGGTCATGAGGCTGTCTCTTAT
>JAOADN010000045.1 GCA_026417295.1 Paracoccaceae bacterium | reverse complement strand
GCCTCCCGGCCAGGCGCCACCACCTCACACCCGCCCCCCGCCATGGCCCCCGGGGCTCGCGCCCCGGGAGACGGGCGGTGAGACACCGTCGATCGCCCCCGGGAACCGGCCCGGCGACGGCGGGACAGGCCGCCCGGGGGCGGGCCCGGCCGGGCAGCGCAGATGGGGCGGCGCAGATGGGAACGAAACGGGGACGGTTTCCTAACGGAGTCCTAATCGTAAAGACAAGTCATTGAAATCATTGCGCCGAAAGGGGTGTCCCATCGTGGGACACTATCCCAGGACCGCCGCCATCAGGGCGCTGTCGGGCCGTTCCAGCCCCTCGATCACGTCGAAATGGTGCCGCCCCGGCTCGACCGGCAGGGGCACGTCCCAGGCCTCGGCCAGCCAGCGCGCCTGATCCAGGAAGGCCGGCCGCTCGGCGCCGCCCACCCAGACATGGACCGCGATCGCCGGGTCGTTCAGCAGGAAGGCGGGGCTCTCCTCCATCACCTCGGCCGCATCGATCCCGAGGATGCCGTTCATGGTCGTGCGGACCAGCGGTCCGAGATCGGACAGGGGCGAGACCGGCACGACCGAGGCGATGCGCGCCGCCAGCGGCCCCTCCAGCGTGCCGCTGCAGGCCATGCGCGCAGCCAGGTGCCCGCCGGCCGAATGGCCGGTGATGGCGACCGGCCCCGTCTCCACCGCTTCGGCCATCGCCACCATCGCCCGCGCCACATGCGCGGTGATGCCGGCGATCCGCGCCGCCGGGGCGAGCGGGTAGAAGGGCATCGCGCAGGCCCAGCCCCGCCGCACGGCCCCCGCCGCCAGGTGCGAGAAGCTGCGCGGGCCGAACATGTGCCAGTAGCCGCCATGGATGAAGACGGCCAGGCCCGCCGGTCGGCCCGCAGGCAGGAACAGGTCGAAGCGGTCGGCCTCGCCCGGACCGAAGCGGACCTCGCGGAACCCTGCACCCGCCGCGGCCCGGAAGCCGGCCGCAGCGGCCTCCCAGCGCGCCGGATAGAGGTCGCCGCCGGGGATGAACCGCGCGTTCGAATAGGCCTCGTCGTTCTCCGCCACCCAGTGCCTCCCGCCGCGCCGAGACTGGACTTTCCGCCCCCGTCCGTGCAAGTGCAGTCGGGTCCACACTCCGGGGAGGCTCCCATGCTCGACTCAGTCACCGATCTGCGCGCCATTCTCAAGGACCCCTCGCTTCTCGTGACCAGGGCCTACATCGCCGGCGAATGGGTTGATGCCGATGACGGAGCGACCTTCCCCGTCACCAATCCGGCGCGCGGCGACGTGATCTGCACCGTGCCCGATCTCACCCGCGTCGAGACTGCGCGCGCCATCGCCCGCGCCGACGAGGTGCGCCGCGAATGGGCGGCACGGACCGGCAAGGAACGCGCGGCGATCCTGCGCAGGTGGGCCGACCTGATGGTCGAGAACGCCGACGACCTCGGTGCGATCCTGACCGCCGAGATGGGCAAGCCCCTGCCCGAGGCCCGGGGAGAGATCATCTACGGCGCTTCGTTCGTTGAATGGTTCGGCGAAGAGGCAAAGCGGGTCTACGGCGAGACGATCCCCGGCCACCAGCGCGACAAGCGGCTCATGGTGATCAAGCAGCCGATCGGCGTGGCCGCCTCGATCACGCCGTGGAACTTCCCGAACGCGATGATCGCGCGGAAGGTCGCCCCCGCGCTTGCCGTGGGCTGCGGCTTCGTCGCGCGGCCGGCCGCCGAGACGCCGCTGTCGGCCCTTGCCATGGCGGTGCTGGCCGAGCGCGCGGGCGTGCCGAAGGGGCTCTTCAGCGTCATCACCTCGAAGCGCTCCTCCGAGATCGGCCGCGAATTCTGCGAGAACCCGATCGTGCGCAAGCTGACCTTCACCGGCTCGACCGAGGTCGGTCGCATCCTGCTGCGCCAGGCGGCCGACCAGATCATGAAATGCTCGATGGAGCTTGGCGGCAATGCGCCCTTCATCGTCTTCGACGACGCCGATCTCGACAAGGCGGTCGAGGGAGCCATGGTCTCGAAGTTCCGCAACAACGGCCAGACCTGCGTCTGCGCCAACCGCATCTACGTCCAGGCCGGCGTGTACGACGCCTTCGCCGAGAAGCTGGCTGCCGCGGTGAAGAGCCTCAGGGTCGGCGACGGGCTCGAGCAGGGCGTGACCACCGGCCCGCTGATCAACATGTCTGCCGTCGAGAAGGTCGAGGAACACCTCGCCGACGCGCTGGCCGGCGGCGGACGGGTGCTGACCGGGGGCAAGCGGCACGCGCTGGGCGGCAACTTCTTCGAACCGACGGTCGTCACCGGCATCACGCCGGCGATGAAGGTCTCGACGGAAGAGACCTTCGGCCCGCTGGCCCCGCTCTTCAGGTTCGAGACCGAGGAAGAGGTCATCCGCCTTGCCAACGACACGATCTTCGGGCTGGCGTCCTATTTCTACTCCCGCGACATCGGCCGGATCACCCGGGTGCAGGAAGCCCTGGAATATGGCATGGTGGGCGTCAACACCGGCCTGATCTCGACCGAGGTCGCCCCGTTCGGCGGCGTCAAGCAATCCGGCCTCGGGCGCGAAGGCAGCCGTCACGGGATCGAGGACTATCTGGAGATCAAGTACATCTGTCTGAGCGTTTGACCGTGCCCGACCGACGAGATTGCGGCGCGCGGCCGCGGGCGGCGCGCCGATGCTGACCGATCTTCTGATCGTGCTGGTGCTGACGCTTCTGAACGGCGCCTTCGCGATGTCTGAGCTTGCGATCGTGTCCTCTCGTCCGGCGCGGCTGCGCGCGATGGAGGCACGCGGCAGCCACAGGGCGGCGCAGGCCCTGCGGCTGGCCGAGCATCCGGGGCGATTCCTGTCCACCGTCCAGATCGGGATCACCCTTGTCGGCATCCTCGCCGGGGCCTATTCCGGCGCGCGGATCGGGGCGCGTTTCGCCGATGGCCTGGCGGGTGCCGGCCTCAGCCGGCAGGCGGCAGACGTGATCGGCATCGGCGGCGCCGTCGTCCTGATCACATACATCTCGCTGATCATCGGCGAGCTCGTGCCCAAGCGGATCGCCCTGCGCAATCCCGAGGGCATCGCGGTGCTGGTCGCCCCGGTGATGACTGTCCTGTCGCTTGCGGCGGCGCCACTCGTCTGGCTTCTCGACGTTTCGGGCCGGGCGGTGCTCTTCCTCATCGGGCAGAGCGGGAAGGGCGGCCAGTCGGTTACCGACGAGGAGATCCGCAGCGTTCTGGCCGAGGCCCACGCGGCCGACGTGATCGAGCCCGAGGAGATGGAGATGATGGCGGGCGTGATGCGCCTTGCCGACCGGTCGGCCCGCGGACTCATGACCCCGCGTCATGAGGTCGAGACGGTCGCCCACGATGCCGATCTGGCCGCGGTGCTGCAACGGTTCAAGGAAACGGGGTATTCCCGGCTGCCTGTCGAGAAGGGCGACGACATCGAGGGCGCCTACTTCCTGCGCGACTTCCTCGATGCCTTCGGCAGCGGACCGAAGCCCGTGCCGTCTGCCCTGCTGAGGCAGGTGCCGATCGTGTCGGACCGTGCCGACGCGCTGGACGTCCTGAAGGTCCTGCGTGAGGGGCGCGATCACCTGGCGCTTGTCTACGACGAGTTCGGGCATTTCGAGGGGATCGTGACCTCGGGCGACTTCCTCGGGGCGATCACGGGCGGATTCGACGGGGACGAGAAGGACGAACCCCCGATCGTCGAGCGCGACGACGGCTCATGGCTCGTGGCCGGCTGGATGCCCGCCGACGAGTTCCGCGACACCCTCGGCGTGCAGCTTCCCGACGAGGGCGAGTACGACACCGTCGCGGGCTTCATCCTTTCGCTCATGGAACGCCTGCCAGAACTGGGCGAACATGTCGATTACGGGGACTGGCGCTTCGAGGTCGTCGATCTGGACGGCCGCAGGATCGACAAGGTTCTGGCCAGCCGCACGCGGGACTGAGACCGCTGCGGTTATCGCCTAACCGGCCCCTGATTTTGCCTATCAGGGCAGCTGATCCCAGCTTTCCGGCATCGGGCACGGCATCCCGCCGGCCCAGGGAAAGGCCGAGGAAAAGGCCAAGGGAAAGGATCCAGACATGCTGCCTGCTGTCGCCAGAACCGCCACCGCCGCGCTGACCGCGCTGGCCATTGCCGCCGTTCCTGCCGCACCTGCCCAGGCCTGGGGCAGGAACGAGCAGAACTTCCTCAAGGGCGTAGCCGCGACGCTGCTTGTCGGCGCGATCTACAACCAGATGACGAAGCCTCCGCGCCAGGTGGCGCCGGCCACGCCGGTCTATGCGCCGGTGCCGCAGGTGCCGTCCTACGGGTCGGTCCATCAATCGCCAGCGGCCCGCGCCTTCCAGACTTACACGGCAGAGGAACGGCGTGCGATCCAGCGCCGGCTTGCGACCATGGGCTACTACCGGGCGGGCATCGACGGGTCCTTCGGACCGGCCACGAACGCGGCCGTCACGGCCTATGCGCGCGATCGCGGGCAGGCGGAGCGCCTGGCCTCGGTCCAGTCCGCCTTTGCCGTCTATGACGGGTTGCTCTACTGAGCCGCCCTGCGGGCGGGCCGCGCAGGCCGCCTGCGACGATCACCCGCATCCGCGCCGCAGGACGGGCCCGCGCGGGCCCGTCCGCATGCCGCTTCCAAGCGGCATGCGACAGGCGTCCGACCTGCCGTCCCCTCGTTCCTCCCCAGGCTCGCCTCATGACGTCAGCCAAGGAATTCCATCCCGCACGCGTCCAACCTAACGTCATGCGGATGGAGACCCCCGACGAGTCACTTGCGGCCGCGGCTGCGCAGGGCGACCGCGACGCCTTCGCGGCGCTCCTCGCCCGGCATTACGACCGCATCCTCGGGCTGTCGTTCCGGCTTACCGGCAGCCGGGCCGAGGCCGAGGACCTGACGCAGGACATCTGCTGTGCCCTGCCGGCAAAGCTGGAGAGCTACCGCAGGGCGGCGAGGTTCTCGACCTGGCTCTACCGCGTCACCGTCAACGCGGCCCATGACAGGCGGCGGCGTGCCGCGACGCGCGCGAAGGCTGCCGACGGCTGGGGCGACTGGGAAGTCGCCCGCCGCGACGGGATGGCAGAAGACCGCGCCGTGCGGGACTGGCTGCACCGGGCCATGGGGGGGCTGCCGCCGGAACTGCGCGACACGGTGGCCCTGACCCTGGGCGAGGAGCTTAGCCAGGCGGAAGCCGCAGAGGTGCTCGGGGTCAGCGAGGGAACGATCGCCTGGCGCATGAGCGAGGTGAAGAAGAGGCTCCGGGCCAGCGCACGGGCCGAGGGGATGATATGACCGAGGAACTTGACCGTCTTCGCAAGGCCCTGCAGGGCGAGGCGCCGGCCGTCGATCCCGCGCGCAGGGACCGGACGCTGGCCGCAGCCCTGGCGGCCTTCGACGCCCGTCAGGCGGAAACATCCCAAGAAATCGCGGACAGGCCGCGTCACACGTCGGACCGCCCGGTCGGGGCGGGGTTCCTGACAGGAGTACGCGAGATGCTTGCCCAGATTTCCACCCGTCCCGTCCTGGCGGCCACGGCCTCTGTCGCCGCCCTGGCTGTCGGCCTTGGGGTCGTGCTGACCCGTGTGCCGCCCGCGACAGGCCCCGGCCCCTCGCCCCAGGTCGTCGCGGCGCCGGACGAGGCCCCGCCCGCACCCGCACCCGAGCCGTCGGCTGTGCCCGGGGGCGGACTTTCCGCAACTGCAGACGCGCCCCCTGCCGCGGCACCGCCCGTGGTACCCGTCGTCGTGCCGGAGGAGGCCCCCGCAACCGCCGACGCCACCACAGCCGCGGCCATGCCGCCTGCGGCAGCAAAGGCCGTCCCGGGAACGCCCGGGGCGGTCGATGGCGGTGTCCAGCCCGGCCCGGCGCCGGACAGTTATGCGGCGGCAACGGCAGCGCCCCCAGCGGCGGAGGCGGATGCGCGCGCAATGGCGCCCGCCGGAAGCGGCCTTGCCGCGCCGGCCCCGGCCGCCGACGCCCCGGGCATTGGCGAACGGCTGCGCGAGGCGCTGCCGGCGGATCGGTCCTGGCAGGCCGCGGCGGACACCGAGGCGTTCCCCCAGGCAGAGCGCAATCCCGTCCGGATCGTCGCGGAGGAACCGGTCTCGACCTTCTCGATCGACGTCGATACGGCCAGCTATGCGGTCATCCGGTCATCGCTGATGGCCGGCCAGCTGCCGCCGCCAGATGCCGTGCGCATCGAGGAGATGATCAACTACTTCCCCTATTCCTACCCCGCGCCGACGGACGGGGACGGCCCCTTCAGGCCGACAGTCACGGTTGTCCGGACGCCCTGGAACGAAGGCACGCGTCTTGTCCATATCGGCATCCAGGGCCGGATGCCCGCCATTGCTGACCGCCCGCCGCTGAACCTCGTCTTCCTCATCGACACCTCGGGCTCGATGGACGAACCCGACAGGCTGCCCCTTCTGGTGCAGTCCTTCAGGCTCATGCTCGGCCAGCTCAGACCAGAGGATCAGGTTGCCATCGTCACCTATGCCGGGTCGGCGGGACTTGTCCTGGAACCGACCCCTGCCTCGGACAGGGCGAGGATCGAGGCCGCACTCGACAATCTTCACGCGGGCGGCTCGACGGCCGGGCAGGAAGGGCTGCAGCAGGCCTACGCCGTGGCCGAGACGATGAAGTCCGAGGGCGAGGTGACGCGGGTCATCCTGGCCACCGACGGCGACTTCAACGTGGGTATCGCCGATCCGGAGGAACTGAAGGACTACATCGCGGCCAGGCGGGACACCGGCATCTACCTTTCGGTCCTCGGCTTCGGGCGCGGCAACCTCGACGATGCGACGATCCAGGCGCTGGCGCAGAACGGCAACGGAACCGCCGCCTACATCGACACCCTCGGCGAAGCCCAGAAGGTCATGGTGGACCAGTTGACCGGCGCCCTGTTCCCGATCGCCGACGACGTGAAGATCCAGATGGAGTTCAACCCGGCCGTCGTCGCGGAGTATCGGCTCATCGGGTTCGAGACCCGCGCGCTGCGGCGGGAAGACTTCAACAACGACAGGGTTGATGCCGGCGAGATCGGTGCGGGGGTCACGATGACCGCGATCTACGAGGTGACCCCCGTCGGCTCGCCCGCCGTGCTTTCGGATGCGCTGCGCTACAGGACGGACGAACCCGTGCCCGCCGATGCCGAAGCGGCGCGGGCGAACGAGCTTGGCTTCCTGAAGCTGCGCTACAAGGATCCCGGCAGCAAGAGGAGCAGGCTTGTCGAGCTTGCCGTCCCCTCTGAGCCGCAGGCTGCCGGCGATGACGTGCGCTTCGCCGTGGCTGTGGCGGGGTTCGGCCAGCTTCTGACCGGAGCGGAATACCTCGGCGACTGGAGCTGGGACGACGCCATCGCGCTAGCCAGCGGAGCCAGGGGCGAGGATCCCTTCGGCTACCGGGCCGAGGCCGTCCAGCTGATGCGGCTTGCAAAGAGCCTGTCCCGGTGATCCCCGGGCCTGGGCGCGGACGGAAACCGCGGCCCTGCAGCATGAAGGGCGCGTTTCCCCACGCGCCCTTCCCCCAGTCCTGATGCGTTCGCCCGGCCGTCGGCCGGGCAGGCGACCGATGATCAGGCCGCGGCCTTCTCGACGGCCTTGGCCTCGACCGTGGTGGCGCCGTCTGCCCGCGCGATCTCGATCCGGCGGGGCTTCAGCGCCTCGGGGACCTCGCGCACGAGGTCGATGTGAAGCATGCCGTCGGCATGGGTCGCCCCGGTGACGCGCACATGATCGGCCAGCGCGAAGCGGCGTTCGAAGGCGCGCGTGGCGATGCCGCGATGCAGGTAGGTCTTGCCTTCATCCTCGGTGGCCTTGCGGGCCGAGACGGTCAGCTGGCCGTCCTTGACCTCGACATTCAGCTCGTCAGCCGTGAAACCGGCGACCGCGACCGAGATGCCATAGTCGTTCTCGCCCGTCTTCTCGACCTTGTACGGCGGACAGGCGGGCCGGGCCACTTCGGACGCCAGAACCCTGTCCATGAGATCCGCGATCCGGTCGAAACCGACGGTCGCGCGGTAGAGCGGGGTAAAGTCGTAGGTACGCATGGTCATCCTCATCAAGCGATGTCTCGTTTCGCCCACCCCTCCGCGGGGTCGGGCACTGCTGCCGGGACCCTGTCTGGCATCCCGGCAAGCCGTGAGGTGGGGACCGCCCCGCCCGGTGTCAAGGGGTTCCGGGGGCCATGAACTTGGCGCCGCCGGCGCGTGTCTCGCCGCCCCGCACGAGAGTATTGGCCGCAATCCCGGCGCCGCCCTCGGCCGCGGCGAGGGCCCTTCTGAGCGTTGCGATCGAGGCCGCAAGCTCCATGCCGTAGGCCTGGGGAAGGGCTGCGTCCGGATTGCCGGCCGAGATGATCGACACGATGCGCGCGCGCCGGGCGGAGGTGTCGAACACGGGCGCGCCGGAGGATCCGAAGGACACGTCGCAGTCGAAGGCGTAAAGGCCCGCGGCCCTGCCCTTCACATGGCAGCTGCGCTCGATCGACAGGGCGGCTTCGCGCCCCGCGGCGAAGGACACCACGGCGACGTCCGACCTGCCAGGCGGCAGGACCGCGACCGGAAAGGGCGCGGCCGTTGCGGCGGGGATCGGAGCGTCGAGGCGGAGCAGCGCCATGTCGTGACGCACACGGTCGGGCGATACCGGCGCCGCCGGGGCGAAGCCCGGGTCGACGGCGGTCGCGGCCACGCCCCGCTCGGCCACCGCCTCGTCGTTGCGCGGCCCGGCCCTGAACCGGATGGCGGCAGGCTCGAAGGCGGCTTGCCCGCGCGCGGCGTCGAACAGGCAGTGGGCCGCGGTCAGCACCACATCGGTCTCGATCAGGGTGCCCGTGCAGTAGGATCCGTCCGGAAACTCGACGCGGCCGACTGCCTCCCATCCGAGGAGCGCATCGCGAAGCGCCATCTCGCGCGGGCCAGTTCCCTGCGCTGCCGACGGGCCCGAAAGCGCCATCAGCAGGAGAGAGGGGACGAGGCGCCTCACGGTTTCAGGAATTTCGCGCCACCCGACACGGGGGCGGTCGACATCAGCGTCGAAACCGCAGGCTTTACGCGCCGGTAGCCGGCCGTGTCCTTGCCCACCTCCTGCATCAGGACGGCCAGCGGTTCCTCCATGGCGGTTCCCAGGGCCACGACGTCGTCGCCCATCTCGGCCTTCGCCGAAACGACCGACACGATCCGCGGTTCGTCGCCGTCAAGCGCGAAGATCGGCGCGCCCGACGATCCGAAATTGACGTTGCAGGACAGCACGAGGACATCGGTCTGCCGTTCGAGGACATGGCAGTTCTTCTGCAGCGACGGCGCCTCGGACCGGTCGAGCGCATAGGACACGACCCCCACGGCATCACCCTCATGCGGATCGTGGTCGGTCTTGAAGGGTTTGATGGAGGGCAGGCGGATCGGCTGGTCGAGTTCGAGGATTGCAAGGTCGTAGGCCACGCGATCCATCTTGTCCGGGCCCTCGTAGACATAATCCGGATGGGGAATCGCGCGACGGATCCCGCGGTAGGCTACTGCACGCCCGTTCCGCCAGCCCGCCAGGAACTCCATCGATCCGGGATCGTAGGCTGCCCCGGTGGTCTTGTCGAAAAGGCAGTGGGCCGCCGTCAGGACGAAGGTCGGGGAGATCAGCGAGGCCGTGCAGAAGCCGCTCTTGCCCATGTTCAGCCGTCCCACGCCCTCCCATCCGCGCGTCTCGTCCGCGGTGACAAGCGTGGTCATCGTGCCGTCGTGGCTGTCCTTGGCCTGTGCGCTGCCGGCAGCACAGATCGCGACCAGAATCGCGGAAAGGCCCATGCGCATCCGATCGGTCCTCCTCCCTGCCTTCCTCTAGGGCCAAGTTCGGGCAAGAATATGGCCTTGCCGCAGCTTGCGACGGGGCATGCGGCCCCGCAAGGCCGTCAGGAGCCGCTTTCAAGGGCCGGCGGCAGCGGTCCGCCGTTGGCCCAGTCCAGAAGGGCCACCGTATGGACCACCGGCACCGTTGCGGACGCGGCGATCTGCATCATGCAGCCGATGTTGCCGGCGGCGATGGCATCGGGCGCGGATGCGACGAGACTGGCAACCTTGCGCTTCCGCAGCTCGGCTGCGATCCCCGGCTGAAGCAGGTTGTAGGTTCCCGCCGATCCGCAGCAGAGGTGCGCGTCCCGGGGCTCCACGACCTCGAACCCCGCCGCGCGCAGCAGGTCCCTTGGTGCAGAGAGGATGCGCTGCCCGTGCTGCAGCGAACAGGCTGCATGATAGGCGACCCGCATGGGCACTGGCGCCCTGCCGCCCGGCCCGAGGCGCAGGAGGACCTCGGAGACGTCGGCAGCTAGACCGGCGACCCGTGCCGCGTCGGCCGCGAGGGCCTGGTCGTCCTGGAAGTTGTAGCCGTAATCCTTCACGGTGGTGCCGCAGCCAGAGGCGTTGATGACGATGGCATCGAGCCCCTCGCCCCTGATCTCGGCCATCCACGCCCGGATGTTCCGGGCCGCGAAGGCGTGACTCTCCTTCCGCAGCCCCATGTGATGGGACAGCGCGCCGCAGCAGCCCGCTCCGCGGGCCACCACGACCTCGCAGCCCAGGCGCGTCAGCAGCCTGACCGTGGCCTCGTTGATCGACGTGTCGATCGCCCGCTGCACGCAGCCGGTCGACAGCGCAACCCGCATCCGGCGCCCGCCCCGGGCCGGGAAGACCTGCGGGTCGTCCCCGCGCGAGACCGGCGGAATCCGGCGAGGTGCGAGATCGAGCATGGCTCGCAGCCTCGGGTCAGGGAGTAACCGGCGGAACGGGCGCGCGGCCCGCGCGGCAAGCAGGGCGAGACGCAGGCGCATCGGATGGGGAAGGACGGATGCCAGCATGCGCCGCAGCGCACGGTCCCGCCACGGCCGGCGCCCCGTCGCCTCGATCCGGGCGCGCGCCTCGTCGATGAGGTGCATGTAGTCAACCCCCGAAGGGCAGGTTGTCATGCAGGCGAGGCAGGACAGGCATCGGTCGATGTGACGGACGGTCCGCGCATCGGCCGGCCGTCCGGATTCCAGCATTTCCTTGATCAGGTAGATGCGGCCGCGCGGGCTGTCCAGTTCGTCGCCCAGCACCTGGTATGTCGGGCAGGTTGCGGTGCAGAGGCCGCAATGGACGCATGTGCGCAGGATCCCGTTGGCCCGGGCGATGGAGGGATCGGCAAGCTGGTCCGCCGAGAAGGATGTCTGCATGTCCGGGTCAGTCCATGAGGCCGCGGTTCAGGATGGCGCGCGGATCGAACCTTGCCCGCAGGCCACGGGTCAGGGCGGCCACGGCCGGCGGTTCCGGTTCGAATACCGCATGGGGCGTGGGCCGGTCGGCACGCATCAGCGTCGCATGGCCCGCATAGGGGCGAGCCAGCGCACGCGCATCCTTCCCGGCAGGCAGCACCGTCCACAGGAGTCCCCCGCCCCAGTCCAGCACGACATCCGCTCCAAGGCGCGCGGCAACCCGGGGCGCTTCGGACGGGCGCAGCGAGAAACGCCAGAGGTCGCCCGACCTTCCCTGAAGCGGACGGACCGACGCCACGTCCTGCCACAGGGTGACATTCCTGCCGGGGTCACGTTCGACGCCGATCGCATCCAGTCGCAGGGCCAGCTTCTCCGACCGGTAGGCGACCGATGCGGCAAGGCCCTCGACCCGGACGAGAACGCCCGTTCCCGGAAGCCATGCCGCACCGGTCACGTCGTGCGGCGAGGACAGGGCCGACTGCATGACCGAAACCGCCGCGCCGGGATCGTCGGCCGCGACGACGAGCGTCGCGACGGCGCCGGCCGCCGGCAGGAGCTTCAGGCTGACCTCGGTCAGGACGCCGAGCGTGCCGCGGGACCCGGCCATCAGCTTCACGAGATCATAGCCCGTCACGTTCTTCATCGTGCGGCCGCCGCTCTTGACCACAAGGCCGGTTCCGTCGACGAAGCGGACCCCGATCACGCTGTCGCGGGCAGCGCCGGCCTGCACCCGGCGGGGACCCGAGGCGTTGGCCGCAACGACCCCGCCGATCGTGGACTCGCCGTCCACGCCGAGCAGACCGCGCCAGTCCGGCGGCTCGAAGGGCAGGCGCTGGCCCTCGGCGGCGAGAGTTCCCTCGACCTCGGCCAGGGGCGTTCCGGCACGGACGACCAGGGTAAGGGTCTGCGGCTCGTAGAGGACGATTCCGGTCAGTCCCGCGACCGAAAGCCCCTCGCCAGCCGGGGCGCGCGCAACCGGACGTGTGCCCCCGCCGCACACCCGGAGGGGCGCCGCAGCCGTGCGGATGATCTCGGCCAGATCGTCCTCGCTTGAGGGCCGGATCACCCTGCGGCCCCCCGCCGCGCCGCCGAGGCGGCAAGCGGGAAGACCTTCGCCGGGTTCAGTGTCCATCCCGGATCGAAGACATCCTTGACGCGCATCTGCGCCTCGAGATCGGCGGCAGTGAACTGCACCTCCATGAGGTCGCGCTTCTCGATGCCGACCCCGTGCTCCCCCGTCAGGCATCCGCCGACCGCAACGCAGAGACGAAGGATGTCGGCGCCAAGTGCCTCGGCGCGCTCGAGATCGCCCGGACGGTTCGCATCGAAGATGATCAGCGGGTGCAGGTTTCCGTCCCCGGCATGAAAGACGTTGGCAACCTGCAGGCCGTGATCCCGCGACAGCTCGCCGATCCGGCGCAGGGTCGCCGGCAGGGCGGAAACGGGGATCGTCCCGTCGAGGCAGATGTAGTCGCCCATCTGTCCCATCGCCCCGAAGGCGGACTTGCGACCCAGCCAGATGCGCCGTGCCTCTTCCTCCGATGCCGCTTCGCGCAGCTCGACCGGATCATGGCGGGAGGCGATCTGGCGGATGAGGCCGATCTGTTCGTCGATCTCGGCGGGGCCGCCCTCGACCTCGACGATCAGGAGCGCCTCGCAGTCCGGATATCCGGCGTGGGCGAAATCCTCGCAGGCACGGATGCAGGGGCGGTCCATGAACTCGATGGCGACGGGCAGGATTCCGGCGCGGATGATGTCGGCGACGCAGGCACCGGCGACCTCGTTCGCCGAGAAGCCGATCAGCACCGGGCGGGCCCCTTCAGGCCGAGGCAGGATCCGCAGGGTTGCCTCTGTCACGATGCCCAGCTGGCCCTCTGCGCCGCAGACGACGCCCAGCAGGTCGAGCCCGCCCGCATCCATCTGCGGACCGCCGATCTCGACGATCGTGCCATCGTGAAGCACGAGGGTGACGCCGAGCAGGTTGTTGGTCGTGACGCCGTATTTCAGGCAATGGGCGCCGCCGGAATTCATGCCGATGTTGCCGCCGATCGCACAGGCAAGCTGGCTGGACGGGTCCGGCGCATAGAAGAACCCTTCCGCCTCGACGGCAGCAGTCACGGCGAGATTCGTGCGCCCCGCCTGGACCCTGATCAGCCGGTTCCCGATATCGATCTCAAGCACTTCGTTCATCCGGGCCAGGCCGATCAGAACGGAGTCTGCCGTCGGGAGCGCGCCACCTGCCAGCGAGGTTCCGGCCCCGCGCGGCACAACGGGCACACCTTCCGCGTGGCAGACCCTCATCACCTCCGCGACCTCGGCCGTCGAGCGCGGCAGCACCACGCAGAGGGGCCGGCATCGATAGGCCGTCAGCGCGTCGCATTCGTAGGCGAGGGTCCCCACAGGGTCGTCGATGACTCCGTCGCCGGGCAGGACGGAGCGCAGGCGGGCGATGATTTCCTGCCTGCGGGCAAGGATTCGCCCGTCGGGAACCGGCATCTCCATGCGCCCCCTCCCCTGCATCAAGGACGGTCTTGTGCGACTTAGCGCCCGCGCCGCCGGATTGTCCACCGATGACGGGTGACGTTTCCGTCCGGGACATGACGGAAACCGGCTTCGCAGGCGGGCACGCGGCCCTTAGGGTCCACGACATGGCACCGTCCACGCTCATGTCGCTGCTCTCACCCGCCGATCTTGCGGCGTTGACCTATCTTGTCGCGGCCTGGTGGATCACCGGTCGCCTGATCGAGCATCCGCCCGCCGGGCATCCTTCGGTTGCGATCCTCATGAATGACTATCGGCGGGCCTGGATGCGCGAGATGGTGACCCGTCAGCCGCGCATCTTCGACGCCTCGATCATGGACAACCTGCGGACTGGCACCAGCTTCTTCGCGTCGGCCTGCCTGATCGCAATCGGCGGCGGCGTTGCCCTGATTGGCAATGTCGACCGGCTGGCGAGCATCGCGGGCGCCGTGACGCACGAGCCGCGGCCGGAGCTCTTCTGGGAACTGAAGATTCTGGCGGTGATCGTCTTCGTGACGAACGGCCTGCTGAACTTCGTCTGGGCCCACAGGCTCTTTGCCTATTGCGCCATAGTCATGGCGGCCGTGCCGAACGACATCACGGATCCCGCGGCCCAGCCTCGCGCGGCGCAGGCTTCGGACATCTCGATCTCGGCGGCCAAGAACTTCAACCGCGGTCTGCGCGCCGTCTACTTCGCGCTCGGCACGCTCGGCTGGCTGGCCGGACCAATGGCGCTGGTGGCCACGACCACCGTTGCGATGGCGGCCATCCTGCGCCGCGAGTTCTGGTCGTCATCCCGTAACGTCCTGATGCGGGACACGCCGAAATGATCGCCGCGGCCCGGGCGATGTGGCATGGTGCGCCCATGCGAAGGATTGCTGCCCTGCTGACCGGCCTCCTCATGGCCATGCCCTGCCTTGCCGACGCGCCGTCGATCATCGCAGCCGAGGCCAGACCTGGCAGGATGGGCTGGACGATCCGCGTGACCCTCCGACACCACGACTCGGGATGGGACCACTTCGCTTCGGGATGGAGCATTTCCCTGCCCGATGGCGAGACGATCGCCACCGACGACATTCCGGGGCCGCATGTCGGCCAGATGGAGTTCGCGGTCGTCATGAAGGGCGTCGATGTGCCCGCAGGAACAGCCTATGTGCTGGTTCGCGCGCGCTGCAACCTGGTCGGCTGGTCGGCCGAGGCGACGCGCGTGGACCTGCGGCCGTGAGCAGCCGGCCTAGCGGCGCCCCTCGCGCAGCCAGGCTGCAAGCGCAAGACCGGCGGCCATGAGCAGGGAAAGCCAAGCAGGCAGAAGCGCCGCAATCCTGATGTCGGTCGTCACATAGGCCGCGCGTGGGGTGACCCCGATCCAGCCCCGGCCGATCGCCGGCCGGCCGGCACGAACCTGGCGGATGTCGGGCAGACCCTGCTCGATCCGGGTCGCGCCGCCATTCGTCGCCTCTGCGACCGGTCCGACAAGGGCATCGGATGCGATCGTGTCCTCGAACTCGCGCGGGGCAGCCGGCCCGAGGGCATAGACGCGGTCGAGCTTGCCGTCGCTCAGGCGATAGAGCCCGATATCGGGCGCGACCCATTCGGCGGTGAAGCGGCCCGGTTCCGCCTGGGTCAGCCTGACTGTGCTCTGCTTGCCGTCCGGCCCTGTGATCGTCACGTCATTCGCGCTTTCCGCCAGCGTCCGACGCGTGATCCGCATCGTCAGCCCGTCGGCGTCAACGGACAGGGCCTCTTCCTCGAGCTGGGGCTCCTTCATCAGCCAGTGTGCCAGACGGCGCAGGAGTTCCAGCTGCGGTCCGCCGCCCTCGAAGCCGCGCCCCCAGAGCCATGCCTGGTCCGATGCCAGAAGGGCGATCCGTCCTTCGCCGGCATGGTCAAGGATGAGGAGCGGCCGCTTGCCGGCACCCTCCATCACCACCTCGCCGGTCGGATCGGCGACTTCGACGATCCGCAGCCAGCGGCCCCAGGGCGGTGCCCCCGCGGCGGCCTGCCCCTTCCCGGGCGACTGGGCAGTTGCCGCAAGCGGCGAGAAGGCCTCGAGCCCCTCGGTCACCGGATGACGCTTTCCGAGATCGGTGACCGTCGGCGTGTACCCTTCGTCGACGACGACGCCGGTCGGGGCGGCCGGCAGGATGTCTCCGACCCCCGAATAGTAGAGGCTTTCGACGGTGGCGAAGTCGGGCCCGGCCGACACCAGGACCGCACCGCCGCGCAGGACATAGTCACGGATGTTGTCGAGATAGGCGGCAGGCAGGATCCCGCGCAGCTTGTAGCGGTCGAAGATGATCAGGTCGAACTGGTCGATCTTGTCCACGAACAGCTCGCGCGTCGGAAAGGCGATCAGCGACAGCTCCGTCACCGGCACCGCATCCTGCTTGTCCGGCGGACGAAGGATGGTGAAATGGACGAGGTCCACCGAGGAGTCCGATTTCAGGAGATTGCGCCACGTCCTTTCGCCGGCATGCGGCTCGCCCGAGATCAGAAGGACGCTCAGCCTGTCGCGCACCCCGTTGATCTGCAGCACGACCGTGTTGTTGCGCGTGGTCAGCTCGCCCTCCAGCGCCTCGAGCCCGATCTGGATGACGTTCTGGCCTCCGTGCCGCAGGGTGACCGGCAGCTGAAGGGGCTGGTTCACCGGCACCGCGAAGGACTGGGGCGGTTCACCATCGACCGCAAGGCTGACCTCGGCCGTCTGCCCGGCCAGTGCCCCCGGCACCGCACCGAGTTCGGCGACCTTCAGCGACAGGGTGAGCGGTTCGCCGATGATGCCGAAGGCAGGGGCGGCATCGACCACGAGGCGTCTGTCCCAGTCCGACGACAGGCCGGTCTGAAGGAGGTTCAGGGGAGCGGGAAGCGACGGTGCAAGGTCGATGTCATGGACCTGTCCGTCGCTGATGACGATGGCTCCGGCAACCCTTGCCCTCGGCACCTCGGACAGGAGCCGGGCCAGCGCCGACATCACCAGGCTTCCGGCATTTTCGGCCCCGTCGCCGACCTCGGTGATGCGAAGCTCGGTATTGGGAAGGGCGGCCACTTCCGCCTTGACCCGCCGCACCGCATCGTCGGTCTGCCTTTCGCGTCCGGGGAGGGTCTGGCTTGACGACCGGTCGACGACCAGCAGGACGATGTCGTTCTGGTAGGAGCGCTCTTCGGTCTGCAGAGATGGCTGCGTCAGGGCCAGGAGGACCGCGGCGGCGGCCAGTGCCCGCAGCCACGAGCCCGAGAGACCTCGCCAGAACCCGAAGGCCAGGGCAAGGGCAGCGATCCCTGCGAGTGACCAGATGGCCGCCCAGGGGAACAGCGGGTCGAAGACGACGGTCTGCCCGTTCACTGGCCCAGCCTCTCGAGCAGGGCGGGAACATGGACCTGGTCGGATTTGTAGTTGCCCGTCAGGACGTGCATGATCAGGTTGACACCGAAACGGTAGGCAACCTCGCGCTGCCGCTCGCCTGCGACCCCTCGTCCGACGGGGAACATCCAGGCGCCCTGCTCGTCGATGGCCCAGGCGGAAGCCCAGTCGTTGCCACCGATGACGACCGGGGTGACCCCGTCGTTGAGATTGCGGAAGGGCATGCCCTCGGCCAGTTCCGCATCGGGTGGCGCGGCCTCGACCCAGATCGTCTGGCCGGCGAACCGGCCCGGAAAGTCCTGCAGCAGGTAGAACGACCTAGTCAGCACATGGTCCTTCGGGATCGGCTCGAGCGGGGGAATGTCGAGCGGCGCGGCCAGTGTCTGGAGGCGGCGGCCGGCCGGCGTTGCCGTGCCGAAGCCTGCAACGTCGGCATCGCGCGTGTCGAACAGGATCATTCCGCCCGACCTGAGGTAGCGGTTCAGCTTGGCGTAGGCCTGCGGCGAGGGTGCCTTCTGGTCGGCCGTGACCGGCCAGTAGAGGAAGGTGAGCACGCTGAGATCGTCGCTTTCGAGATCGACGCCGACAGGCAGGATCGGCTCGACCGAGGTGCGGGCGAAGAGCACGTCCGACAGGCCCAGCAGCCCCGCCGCGGAGATCATGTCGGTGCGGTTGTCACCCGTCCTGACATAGGCAAGGACCACATTGCCGGCCGCCTCGATCAAGCGGTCCTCCGCGCTGTCCTGCGCTTGTGCTTCATGCGGACCGGCAAGGGCGAGGGCGGCGAGGACCACCGCCGCTGCCGCTGCACCGCGCAGCCGCCCCGCCAGGGCGAGCGCGGCGATGAGATCGGCGAGCAGCGCGACGAGCGCTGCGGCAAGGAACCAGCCCTTCAGCACGATCTCGGCCGGCCGTTCCAGGCCGATGACGCGTACCCCGGCGGGCCAGACGGCCTCGTCGAGCGTTCGTTCCGGTCCCAGAGCGTTCAGCGCCAGCCTGCGGTCCTCGCCGGCATAAAGGCCCGGCGGGGTCTGGCGCGAGGGGGTCATCCCGGCAAGCTGTTCGCCGCTGACGCCGGCAAGCGTGCCCGCATCGCCGAGCTGGCCATAGGCATCCAGAACCCGGTCGGGCACCCAGGTCGTCCCGGCCAGCGCGGCTGAATCCATCGCCCCGGGCCGCGTCGCCACGGCCAGCCTTTCCAGCATGCCGACGAAGAGACCGGACAGGGGCAGCCCCGACCACTCCGCGTTCGCCGTGACGTGGAACAGCACGACGCGCCCCTTGCCGACTTCCTTTGCCGTGACCAGTGGCGTGCCGTCCGCCAGGGTCGCGATCGTACGGCGAGCAAGATCCGGCCCCGGCTCGGCCATGACCTGGGCGCTGACGGCAACATCGGCCGGCACCGGCAGACCGTGGAAGGGCGATCCTTCCGGGAAGGGCGCAATCGTCTTGGGCGCACCCCATGTCATCGAGCCGCCGACGCTTCGGCCGCCCGCACGCAGACGGACTGGCAGCAGCGGGTCCTCCTCGGCGCGCCCGACATCCGATGCGGCAAGACGCGGCCCGGCGAACCGCACGAGCACCCCGCCCTGCTCGACCCAGGCGAGGAGGTCCTGCTGCTCGGCGATCCTTGCGACATCCGCCATGATGATCGTGTCTGGGTCGGCAAGCAGGACATCGCTCAGCGTGCCGCCGATGATGTCGGCCGTCGGTGAGAGAGCCTGGCGCAGGTAGTGGGACGGCGACAGGAGTTCCAGCCCCTCGCGGTCCCCACCGCCGTCGATCAGGGCGATCTCGGGACGTTTCAGCCCGTCGTCTGTCAGGGCCACCGCGCCGGCGGAACGGACCCCTGCGACGGCGAAGCGGGTTACCCGGTTGCGCAGCTCGGGCGGAAGGTCGAAGCGCAGTTCTGCCCCGAGTGCACCGTCGGCGAGCGGGGCGGAGGCACGGGCCAGCTCCCTCTCGACCCCGCCCGGGTCGGGCCCGAGCGCGGCCACCTCGACATCGGCCGCACCCGACCCGGTCGAACGCACCACGTCCAGGACGATCTGGTCGCCTTCGAACCGCGGCGACCGGAGACCGAGAACCGGGCGGGACACCTGGAACACGGTCAGGTCCCCCCGTGCCCGCAACGCGTCCATCAGGACCTCGCGCCCGTCGCGCGCCAGCCCGTCCGACAGCCAGAGCGAATCGAAGCGGCCCGCTGGCAGTGCGGCGGCGAAGGCGGCGACTTCCGCCGGATCAGGCTCCCAGGGCCTTGGGGCGATGGACGGCAGGCCTGCAAGGACGGCATCGGCTGCGCGGAACTCGACTTCGGTTCCGGGCAGGTCCGTCAGGCTTACGATTGCGGCCGGCCGCCCGGCGCGCCCCGCTTCTGCCAGCGCGTCGGCGATACGGGCGGTCCGTGCGTCCCAGTCGCGGGCATCCGCCCAGGTCCCGTCGACGACGATCAGCAGCGGTCCGCCCCCCGCGACCGGCCTTTCCGGGTTCAGGACCGGCCCGGCAAACCCGACGATAAGTGCCGCGACGGCCAGCATCCGCAGCATCATGAGCCACCAGGGCGTTCGCTCGGCTGTCGCATCCTCGTCCTTCAGCCCGAGCAGCAGGACGACGCCGGGAAAGCGCCTGCGGACGGGTGCCGGCGGTACTGCCCGGAGGATCAGCCAGAGCAGCGGCAGCGCGGCAAGGCCGATCAGGAGCCACGGCGCGGCGAAGGCGACAGGACCGATCATGCCTGGAGCCTCTTCGCATCAAGGCCCTGGTAGAGCCAGAGGAGTGCGCCGACAGCCGGTCCGTCCGTGACATGCCGTCCGAACAGCCATCCGGTCCGGCGCGCCAGGGCGGAAATGCGGTCCTGCCGCTCCAGCAGGCGCTGCTGATAGCGATCGCGCAGATCGTCGGCCTTCCGCGTCTCGTGCACGACCCCCCCGCCCATGCTCTGGAAGAGCGTCCGTCCGGCAAAGGGAAAGGCGACCTCGTCGGGATCGAGAACCTGGAGGAGCACGCCCTTCACGCCGCGGTCCGCAGCCGAAACCAGCGCCGCCTCGACCGCAGACGGATCGCCGAGGAAATCGGACAGGAACACGGCCCGCGCATGGGGAGGGATCGAGGCGACCTCGGGGGCGCCGTAATCCCCTTCGTCGCCGTCCCCGGCCAGCCGCGCGGCCAGTCGGTCGAGCTGCGGCCGTCCGCCGCGGGGTGGCAGGCCGGCCCCCGACAGGCCGACCCGTTCACCCGCGCGGATCAGCAGGACGGCAAGCGCCAGGGCGACGATGCGCGCCCTTTCGCCCTTGGTCGGACGGCCGGAACGGCCCGAGAAGGACATGGACCGCGCTCCATCCACCCAAAGCGCCACGGACTGCGCGGCCTGCCATTCCTTCTCGCGCACGAAATGGACGTCGGCGCGGGCCGACCGCCGCCAGTCTATCGCCCGCCCGGAATCGCCGGCATGCGCGGGACGATACTGCCAGAACTCGTCACCCATGCCCGCGCGACGTCGGCCGTGCTCGCCCATGCGGACGGCGGCCGCAAGCTGTTCCGCCGCCGCGAGCAGCGGCGGAAGCCCGCCGGCAAGTTCCTCGGCGCCCTCGCGAAGACGGGCCGGGCCGGCAAGCCCGGAGGCCGTCATGCGGCAGCCTCGATCCGGGTCACTTCTGAGGTGACCCTTCCGATCAGGTCGGCAAGGGTCGTGCCGGCGGCCCGCGCCGCATAGCTGAGCGCCATCCGGTGGATCATGACCGGTCTGGCCAGCGCGGCCACATCCTCGACAGAGGGTGCAAGCCTGCCGTTCAGCAGCGCCCGGGCCCGCACCGCCAGCATCAGGGCCTGCGCTGCGCGCGGCCCGGGCCCCCAGCTGACGCCGGCCGCCACATGGGCCGAGGCACCCGGCTCGCCTGGACGACAGGCCCGGACAAGATCGAGGATGGTCTCGACCACAGCCTCGCCGACCGGCATGCGACGGACCGTGACCTGGGCGGCCAGCAGCTCGGCGGGCGTGAAGACACGGTGGGCTTCGGCTGCCTCGGTTCCCGTTGTGGCGATCAGGATGTCACGTTCGGTCTGACGGTCGGGATAGTGC
>JAOADN010000044.1 GCA_026417295.1 Paracoccaceae bacterium | reverse complement strand
GCCAGGGCGAAGCCGATCAGGACGTGGCGGACATAGAGGCGGACAAGCTCGGGCATGGCGGATCTCCCTTCCCGGTCAGGATACGCCCTTCGCCGCCGGCGTCCAGCCGCATCCTGCCGCCCTCAGCCCGCCGCCATCGCCCAGGGACCGTGGAACCCCTTGCCCTCGCGGTCGGTGCGCTGGAAGCCGTGCGCGCCGAAGAAGTCGCGCTGGCCCTGGATCAGGTCGGCGGTGCCGCGGGCATGGGTGAGCTGCTCGAAATAGCCGAGCGCCGCGGCGAGCGCGGGCGCGGCATGGCCACCGAGCGCCGCCGCCGCGACGGTGCGGCGCAGCGCGGGCACGCCCTCGCGCAGCCGCTTCACGAAGGCCGGGGCGAAGATGAGCTGCCCCTCGGGCAGGCCCGCCCGCACCGCCTTCGCGATGTCGTCGAGAAGCCCCGAGCGGATGATGCAGCCCGCCCGCCAGATCTCGGCGATCCGCGCGAGGTCGAGCGACCAGCCGTAGTCGTCGGACGCCGCCCGCAGGAGCGACAGGCCCTGCCCGTAGGCGATGATCTTGGCGGCGAGGAGCGCGGCCTCGAGATCGCCCTCGGGCGGCACCTCGGAGCGGATCGGCGGCAGGAAAAGCTCGGCCCCCTTCACCCGCACGTCCTTCATCGAGGAGAAGGACCGCGCGGCCACCGCCGCCTCGATCGTGGTCGCCGACTGGCCGAGCCTCAGCGCCTCGATCAGCGTCCAGCGGCCGGTGCCCTTCTGCTCGGCCCGGTCCTGGATGATCTCGACCATCGGGCGGCCGGTCTCGGGGTCTGTGGCCTTCAGCACCTTGGCGGTGATCTCGATCAGGTAGCTTTGCAGCGGCCCCCTGTCCCAGCGCGCGAAGAGGGCGCCCGCATCGGCCGGGGACATGCCCGCGCCGTCGCGCAGGATGCCCCAGATCTCGGCGATCATCTCCATGTCGCCGTATTCGATCCCGTTGTGCACGGTCTTGACGAAATGCCCCGCCCCGTCGGGGCCGAGATGGGCCGCGCAGGGCTCGCCCTGGTACCTGGCCGCGATCGCCTCGACGATCTCGCGCACGCGCTCGTAGGTGTCGGCAGGTCCGCCGACCATGATCGAGGGGCCGTGCCGCGCGCCCTCCTCGCCGCCCGAGACGCCCATGCCGAAGAACTTGAGCCCCTGACCGGACAGCGCCTTCTCGCGCCGGATCGTGTCGTGGAACTCGGCGTTGCCCGCGTCGATCAGCAGGTCGCCGCGGTCAAGGAGCGGCGCAAGCTCGGCGATCACCGCATCGACGGGGGCGCCGGCGCTGACCATGATGATGATGGCCCGCGGCTTCCCGAGCGCGGCCACGAGCGCGGCGGGCGTCTCGCAGCCGGTGATCCGCCCCGCCAGCGGCCCGGCGGCGGAAAGGAATTCGCCGATGACGCTGGTCGTCCGGTTGTGGACGGCGATCGGGAAGCCCTTCTCGGCGATGTTGAGCGCGAGCGCGGCGCCCATCGTGCCAAGCCCCACGAGACCGATCCGCGATGTCATGCGTCCCTCGCCCCTGTCCTCGTCCCAGCGCGCCGAGACTAGCAGCGCCGGGGCGAACGGCAAGGTCAGCCGAGGACAGAGGCGACCCGTTCGGCCGGCATGACCGTCGCGAAGTCTGCCCCGAGAACGGCGAGTGTCACCTCGAGGACGGTCGCCGCACCGATCCGACCGCCGTCCAGGGAAGGAATGTCGAAGCCCAGCACGGCATCGGCAGGCAGGACCACGCGAAAGCCGAGGTCGCTGGCAGCCCGCGTTGACGAGGTGATGCAGAAGGCCGCCACCGCCCCGACAAGGACGATCCGGTCCGCGCCGATGCGCCGCAGATGCGCGTCGAGACCCGTTCCGGCAAAGGCTGACGAGCCCGACTTCCAGAACACCGTCTCGCCGGGCGCGGGGGCGGTTTCCGCCATCGGCGCACCGCCCGGTTCGCCGCGGCGGAAGGGACTGGCCGGATCGGGATCGTCGTGCAGCACGTGAACCACCGGAAGGTCCCGTTCCCGGAAGAGCCACAGAAGTTCCGCCATGCGACGCGGCGCATCCGGAACCGCCACCTCGCGCCCGGCGCGGATGCGGTCGGCCATTCCTTCCTGCATGTCGATGACGACCAGCGCGGTGGCCATCCCTAGCCTCCGACGAAATCCGCCTTGCCCAGTTCGACGCCATTGTGGCGCAGGATGTTGTAGGCGGTGGTGAGGTGGAAGAAGAAGTTGGGCAGTGCAACACAGGACAGGTAGAACTGCCCGTTCAGCTGCTGGTCCTGACCGCGCACGCGATAGGTCACGTCGCGCGCCTCTGCCCCGTCGAATGCCTCCGGCGGGACGGAGGCGATGAAGGCGCGGGTCCTGGCGATCCGCTCCTGCAGCTCGGCGAAGGTGGTCTCGACATCCGCATAAGACGGAATCGGCAGCCGGGCGAGGCGAGCCACAGCGCCCTTGGCGAAGTCGGTCGCAAGCTGGACCTGCCGCATGAGCGGGAACATGTCGGGGTAGAGCCTGAAGGTCAGAAGGGCCGCGGGGTCGATCTTGCGGGCGTCACAATGCGCTTCGGCCTTGTCGAGGATCGCCGAGAGCGACCCCAGGAAACGGTCGAAGACGGCGGCAGACTGGGCATGCATGGAAATCTCCCTTCGCTTGCGCCGCCCTTCTCACATGCCGCCCTGACCGGGGCAAGGCATCGCCTTTGCCACCATCCGGGGCCCCTTGCCGTCCGCCCCTATGCGCGCGACGATGCGCCATGGCCCAGGACGATGATGCCCCGCTCGACCGGCGAAGCGCGCTGCCTGATCATCTGTGCGTCCTTGCCGCCGAACTGCCGCGCGCATCCTGGCCGTCGCATCCCCGGTTCCGCGGTCTCGCGGCGTTCTGGCTGGAACGGCACCTCGAGTTCAGGCGTCTCGTGGCGGGACTGGAGCGCGACGCCGAAAGCGCGATCGACGGGGTGCTAGCGCCGGATGTCTGGCAGGCCAGGCTGTCCCGCCATGGCAGCGCCCTGGTGAGCCACCTCGGCGGCCACCACGAGATCGAGGATGTGCATTACTTTCCCCTCCTCGAGAGGATGGAGCCACGTCTCGAGACGGGCTTCGCCATCCTCGAGGGGGACCATCGCGACCTTGCCGAACGGCTGGTCAGGTTCGTGGATGCGGCGAACGCGGCCATCGCGGCCCCCGACCCGGCGGGGCTGAAGGACGCGACGGGGCGTTTGCGGGACGGTCTGGCCCAGTTCGGCCGCGTGCTCCTGCGTCACCTCGAGGACGAGGAGGACCTGGTCGTTCCGGTCATCCTGAAACACCGGGTCGGCTGAGGCGCAACGGGACTTCTGCCAGCCTAGGCCGCGCGGCTCGCCACAAGGCAGCGGAAGGTCGCATCGATCCGGAACCCGCCGTCGTGCTGCCGGAAGGGCGCGATCGCTGCCCTGTAGGCCGCCGCCACCGCCTCTTCTCCGGCCAGCTCGCGCCCGCGTTCGGCAACGCCCGTCGAGCACAGGCCGCGCAGCGCCGTCGCCTCGTCCGGATAGATGAAGGGGCAGGCCACGTCGAAGACCTCTCCCGGGGCAAGGCCCGCGGCGGCCGCGAAGCCGCGCAGGGCACCCTCGTCGGACAACGCGAAGGGGCCCGGCGTGCCCGGCGGGGGCGGCGGCAGGAGCGTGCGCAGCGCGCCAACCACGGCCGCCGCGGGCATCCCCTCGGGCGGGCCCCAGGTGACGACGATGACCTGACCGCCCGGCCGCACGACACGCGCCGCCTCGGCAAGGGCCGCAACGGGATCGGCGGCGAACTGGAAGGAATTGAACCCCGTGACGACGTCGAATGCCGCCGCCTCGTAGGGCAGCGCCTGCAGGTCGCCCGTGTCGAATCTGCCCTGCGGCACCCGTTCCCGCGCGATCGCGATCATCTCGTCAGAGGCATCGATCCCCCAAACCGATGCGCCGCGATCCGCGGCCATGGCCGCCGCGATCCCCGACCCGCAGCCGGCGTCAAGCAGACGAACCCCCGGACCGGTGCCGGCATGGGCAAGGGCTGCCTCGAACATCGGGCGGCCCACGCCCTCCTGCACCTCGGCCCAGTCGCGCGCCCGCGCGCCCCATAGCCGGGCATGCAGGGCCCGGCTCGTCCGGCCCCGGCCGCTGTCGTCCTGACCGTCGGTCATCCGTTTCCTCCGATCCTGGGGGGCAAAGGCGCCCGGCCCGATCCCGTCATACCCCCAGGCACCAGCGCAGGATCGCCTTCTGCGCGTGCAGGCGGTTCTCGGCCTCGTCCCAGATCACCGAATGGGGCCCGTCCATGACGCCGCTCGTCGCCTCGTCGTCGCGATGCGCGGGCAGGCAGTGCATGAAGAGCGCATCGGGCTTGGCGCGCGCCATCAGCGCCTCGTTCACCTGATAGGGGCGCAGCTGGTTGTGGCGACGTTCGCGTGCGGATTGCGGATCATGCATGCTGACCCAGGTGTCGGTCACCACGATGTCGGCGCCCTCGACGGCCCTGAAAGGGTCACGCTCGATGCGGATGTCGGCGCCCTTCGCGCGCGCCTCGGCGACGAAGCCCGGCTCGGGGTCGAGCGTCTCGGGGCCGGTGAAGGTGAGGTCGAAGCCCATCTGGCCGGCGGCGTGGATCCAGCTCGCGCAGACGTTGTTGCCGTCGCCCGACCAGACGACCTTGCGCCCAGCGATCGGCCCGCGGTGTTCCTCGTAGGTCATCACGTCGGCCATGATCTGGCAGGGATGGGTGCGGTTCGTCAGCCCGTTTATGACCGGCACCGAGGCGTATTCGGCCATCTCGAGCAGCGTCTGCTCCTCGAAGGTGCGGATCATGATGAGATCGACATAGCGCGACAGCACGCGCGCGGTGTCGGCGATGGTCTCGCCGTGGCCGAGCTGCATGTCGGCGCCCGAGAGCACCATCGTCTGCCCGCCCAACTGGCGGACGCCCACGTCGAAGCTCACGCGGGTGCGGGTCGAGGGCTTCTCGAAGATGAGGGCGACCATGCGTCCGCCGAGGGGCTGCTCGTCGTCGGGCGTGCCCTTCGGCCGGCCGCCCCGTGCGGCCTTCATCGCGCGGGCGCCGTCGATCATCGCGCGCAGGTCCGCCGGGTCGGTGGTGTGGATGTCGAGGAAATGCTTCATCGCTGGTTCCTTCCTGCGGGCGCCGGGGGCTGCCTGCCCCCGGACCCCCGGGAGTATTTCTGCAGGGTGATGTTCACGCTGCCTGCGCTTCGAGCACGGCGGCAGCACGGTCCAGGCGTCGCACGGCCTCGGCGATCTCGTCGTCGGCGATTGTCAGGGGCGGAAGGATGCGGACGACGCCATCCGCGGCGGGCACGGTCAGGACATGTTCGCCGTAACCGGCCCTGACGACATCGGCGGGCGCGATGCGGCACTTGAGGCCGAGCATCAGGCCCTGGCCGCGCACGCCCTCGAAGACGTTCGGATGGGCCGCGACAAGGGCCTCGAGCCGTTGGCGCAGCAGCCCGCCCTTGCGGTTCACTTCGGCCAGGAAGGCCGGATCGGCGACGATCTCCATCACCCGCGCGCCGACCGCGCAGGCCAGCGGATTGCCGCCGTAGGTCGAGCCGTGGGAGCCTGCGGTCATGCTTTCGGCCGCGCGTTCTGTCGCGAGCACCGCGCCCAGCGGAAATCCCCCACCGATGCCCTTGGCCACCATCATGATGTCGGGCGCGATGCCCGCCCATTCATGCGCGAAGAGCCGCCCCGTGCGGCCCATGCCGCATTGCACCTCGTCGAGGATCAGAAGCGTGCCGGTGGTGTCGCAGAGGTCGCGCAGCCCCTTCAGGCACTGGTCGGGCACGACACGGATGCCGCCCTCGCCCTGGATCGGTTCAAGGATCACGGCGCAGGTGCGATCGGTGACGGCGGCGCGGATCGCGGCATGGTCGGCTTCGGATTCGGGCCATTTCAGATGGACGAAACCCGGCATCAGGGGGCCGAAGCCGGCGACCATCTTCTCCGACCCTGCCGCCGCGATCGCGCCCGTCGAGCGCCCGTGGAAGGCGCCCTCGAAGGCGACGATCTCCACCCTGTCGGGCCGGCCGTTTCCGTGATGGAAGCGGCGGGCCATCTTGATCGCCAGCTCGGCGGCCTCGGTGCCCGAATTGGTGAAGAACACCGTGTCGGCAAAGCTGCGATCGACCAGCAGGGCGGCAAGACGCTCCTGTTCGGGGATCTGGTAGAGGTTCGATACATGCCACAGCCGGCCGGCCTGGGCGGTCAGCGCGGCAACCAGTTCTGGATTGGCGTGACCGAGCGCGTTGACCGCAATCCCGGCGCCGAGGTCGAGGTAACGCGTGCCGTCCGTTGCGGTCAGCCACACGCCTTCACCCGACACGAAGGACAGGGGCGCACGGTTGTAGGTGGGCAGGACGGCGGGGATCATCGTCGGGTCCTCTGGCGGAAGGCCAATGCCTGCCAAAGCGGGCTGGCCGAGTCAACGGAAAGGGGGGAGGGCGCCATCGGAGCAGGCGCAGCGCGATGTCAGGCGCGGCGTCGGCGGAACCGGGAAGGGGCGATCCTGGCGGACATGTCTCCAGATATCCGGCCCCGGCGCGCCTGTCCAGCGCCCCGCCGGCCTTCCGGCCGCGGCGCGTGCCGGAATTCGCGAGGACGGCTTGCCTTGCCCGACGGCGGCTTGTATCTGCCCCTGTCACGCCTAGAATTCGCGCCGCCGCGTGGCGCCGGCGCGCCCGCCGCACGATCCCGAGGTAGTCGCATGTCCTGGACCGACGAACGCGTCGAACTGCTCAAGAAGATGTGGACAGACGGCCAGTCCGCCAGCCAGATCGCAAAGGAGCTCGGGGGCGTCACCCGCAATGCCGTCATCGGCAAGGTCCACCGCCTCGGCCTTTCGAACCGCGTCGGCGACCCGCCGCCGCCACCACCACGCGCACAGCCCGCGGGCCCCGCGATCCGCACCGACGCCGGCCATCGCGCAGAGGCGGCGAAGGAGACGACGCCAAGGGCCGAAGCACGGGCGCAGCCGCGCCCGGAGCCCGCTGCAGCACCGCTGCCACCCGCGCCGGCACCCCAGCGCAAGCCGATCGTCCCGGCCGGTCAGCCCCTGCCGCCGCAGCCCTCGGCCAACGAGATCAGCCCCGAGGCGCTGGCCTCGGTCCGCGAGGTCGAGAAGAAGGCGCGCAAGCTCAAGCTGATGGAACTGACCGAGCGCACCTGCAAGTGGCCGATCGGCGATCCGGCGACCGACGATTTCTGGTTCTGCGGCCTGGCAACCGTGCCCGGCAAGCCCTATTGCGAAGCCCATGTCGGCGTGGCCTTCCAGCCCATGTCGTCGCGCCGGGACCGCCGCCGCTAGACCCGGCCGGGACGCGGGGCGGATTGTGCGCGCCCCTGCCCTCGGATAAGGTTCCGGCCAGAAGACGAGGCATGAGCAGGCCCGCGATCAGCCCATGACGGCGCTGGACGAATACCGTCGGCTGGAATGCCAGGGGGTGTGGCGCGCCGAGGCCGGCGCCCAGCGTCGCGACGTGCTCGTGACCCTCGGCGAGGCGACGATCGTCATCCTTGACGCGCGTTCTGCGGCTGCGCTCTCGCACTGGTCGCTGCCGGCCGTCCGGCGCGTCAATCCGGGGGCGGACCCCGCCCGCTTCACGCCCGGGGACGACAGCGGAGAGGAGCTGGAGATCGACGACCCGCACATGACGGCGGCCCTGGGCAAGGTCGGGGCCCTGATCGAGGCGCGCCGCCCCCATCCCGGACGCCTGCGTTTCGCGCTGCTCTCGGCCGTGCTTGCCCTTGTTCTCGGAGCAGGTCTCTTCTGGGTGCCCGGCGCCATCGTGACACAGACCGCGCGGGCCCTGCCCGATGCGGGGCGGCAGGAGATCGGCGACGGGATCCTCGCCGACATGTTCCGCGTGACGGGATCGGCCTGTGCGGCCCCCGAGGGGCGGGCCGCCCTCGACCGGCTCAGGCTTCGCCTCGATCCGGACGGCAGCACCGTCCCGGTCGTCCTCGCCACCGGGCTGCGGGGCGCCCGCACAATTCCCGGCGGCTACGTCCTTCTGGGGCGCGAACTCTTCGAGGACGAACCCACGCCCGAGGCCGCCGCGGGCTTCCTTGTCGCCGAGTCCGTCGCGGCGGCGGCGCGCGATCCGCTCCTGTCCTTCCTCGACTGGGCGGGGGTCGGGGCGGCGTTCCGCCTGCTGACGACGGGCATGCTGCCGGCCGAGCGCTACGGCGGCTATGCCGAGGCCGTGCTGTCACGGCCGCCCTACCCCCCGCCGGCGGCCGAGACCGCACGCGCCTTCGCGACTGCGGGAATCTCGCCGGAGGCCTGGCTGCGTCGGGCGGACCTGCCGGCTGGCGCCGCGGCGCAGATCGCCGCGGCCTATGCCGCCCTCGGGCCGGCACCCGCCCGCGCGATCATGAGCGATTCCGACTGGGTGGCCCTTCAGGGGATATGCGGCGGCTGAACTATCTTATGAAGGCATCCGGAAAGCCGCTCCGCCGCACGACACGCAGTGCCTCGGTCGCCTCGGCGCGGCTTGCGAAGGGGCCGGCGACCACGAACTCCAGTGCCCGGCCCTTCATCTGTCCCGGCCGGGCGCTGGCGGGGATCCCCGCATCCGCGAGGATCCGCACCGCCCGTCCGGCATTGCCGGATACCGCGAAGGCCCCGACCTGGATGTAAAGGCCGCCCTCCGCCGGGGCCGGCGCCTCTGCCGCGGCCTGTCCGGCCGCGGGGGCCGGGGCGACGGCAGCGGGGGCTGGCGGTGCAGCGGCTGGCGCCGGCGCCGCGGTGGTGGATTCGGCCGCAGGATCGGCGGGGGCCGTCCCCGTCACCTTCAGGTCCGCCCGCCCCAAGCCGTTCAGGTAGGCAACCGGATCCGCCACCGGCTCGCCGCAGTTGACGAAGCTCCGCCCGTCGCTCAGCGTGAAGCGCTGCACCATCTCGGGGGCGAAGTTGCATCCCGACTTCTCGAAGGGGATCAGTTCGATCCCGGTCACCGTCACCGCGGCCGCGGTCTTCGGGAAGGTCGGCGTCCTGCCGCAGATGACGTTGCGGTTGCGGTCGACGCGCGGCACCCAGGTCACCTGCCCGGCGTAACCCGCCCGCAGGAAAACGCAGCCTTCGCTGTCGATGTACTGGTTTGCGGAATAGCCCTTCGGCGGCAGTTCGGCCGGGCCGCTCACCTCGTCGAGCGTCTTGGGCTCCGCCGTCCCGCAGGTCAGGCCCAGGACCAGCGCCAGGCATGCCGTCAGACGCATCCTTCACCTCCCGTCACTTCGTCCCGAACATGCGGTCGCCGGCGTCGCCGAGGCCGGGCACGATGTATCCGTTCTCGTTTAGGTGGCTGTCCACGGCCGCAGTGACGATCGGCACGTCCGGATGGGCCGCCTTCATCCGGGCCACGCCTTCGGGCGCGGCAAGCAGGCACAGGAAGCGGATCTTCGTCGCTCCGGCCTTCTTCAGCAGGTCGACGGCCGCCACCGAGGAATTGCCGGTCGCAAGCATCGGGTCGACGACGATGCAGATGCGGTCCTCAAGCTGCGTCGGCACCTTGAAATAATACTGCACCGGCTTCAGCGTTGCATGGTCGCGGTAAAGGCCGATGAAGCCGACCCGGGCCGCAGGGACCAGTTCCAGGATACCGTCCAGAAGCCCGTTGCCCGCGCGCAGGATCGAGATCAGCGCCAGTTTCTTGCCCTCGATCATCGGCGCGTCCATCTCCTTCAGCGGCGTCTCGATCCGCCTGGTCGTCATCGGCAGTTCCCGCGTGACCTCGTAGGCCAGAAGCAGGCTGATCTCCTTCAGGAGCTGCCGGAACGACGCGGTCGAGGTGTCCTTCTGCCGCATCAGGGTCAGCTTGTGCTGCACGAGCGGATGGGTCACGACGGTGAGGTGGTCGAGCATCAGGCGGCCTCCAGCCGTTTCACAATAGTGTCGCGCGTGGACGTATCGCAGAATGCCGCGTTGATCGAGGTCAGTTCGATCTCGCCGAAGACCCCGTCATCCCATCCGAAGGCTTCGGCCAGCCGGTCGTATTCGTGCGTCATCGTCGTGTGGAAATAGGGTGGATCGTCGGTCGAGACCGTGACCTTGACGCCCCGCGCGCGCAGCCGGTCGATCGGATGGTCCCTCCAGCCGGGATAAAGCCCCAGGGCGATGTTTGATCCCGGACAGCATTCCAGCACGATCCCCGCCGCGGCGATCTCCTCCACCAGCACCGGGTCCTCGATGGCGCGCACGCCGTGGCCGATCCGCTCCACGCCAAGGTCGCGGATCGCATCGCGCACGCTCTCCGGCCCGCCCCATTCGCCGGCATGCGCCGTCAGCCGCAGCCCGGCCTCGCGCGCGCAGTCGAAGGCCCAGCGGAAGTCCCGCGGCCGCCCCGCGCTCTCGTCGCCGGCCAGGCCGAACCCCGTCAGGAAGCCGCCGGCTGTCTCGGCCGCGCAGACGGCCGTCTCGCGCGCCCTGTCCGGCCCCTGGTGGCGGATCGCCGTCGCGATCGCGCGCATCACGATCCCGTCGCGGCGCCCGGCCGCCTCGGCCGCCTCGCGGATCGCCTCCAGGTATTCCTGCCAGGCGGCGACATCCCGTCCGCCGCAGAAGTCCGGCGACAGGAAGACCTCGGTGTAGACCACCCCGCTCGCCGCGCTTTCCTCAAGCACCGCAAGGGTGAGGCGGCGGTAGTCCTCGGGCGTCCGCAGCACCGTGCAGGCCGCTTCGTAGACCTTCAGGAAATGGCGGAAGCCGGCAATCGCATAGCTGCCGTCGGGCGCGAAAAGTCCGGTGAGGTCGAGGCTCTTCTCCTGCGCCAGCCCGCGGATGAAGGCAGGCGGTGCCGCCCCCTCGAGATGCAGGTGCAGTTCGACCTTCGGGCGCGCGGCGAGACTCACAGGAAGCTCTTCCCGGCCCCGGTCCAGGGCACTCCGAGATGCGCCGCGATGCTGGCCCCCACATCGGCAAAGGCCACATGTCCGATGGCCCTGGTCCCGGCGCCAAGGCCGACGACCGGCACCCTCTCGCGCGTGTGGTCGGTGCCCGTCCAGGTCGGATCGTTGCCGTGATCGGCGGTGAAGACCGCCAGATCCCCCGGAGCGAGCCGCGCGAGGAAGGCGCCGGCCTCCGCATCGAACCATTCCAGCGCGCGCGCATAGCCTGCGACATCGCGCGGATGGCCGAAATTGGTGTCGAATTCCACGAAGTTGGCGAAGGTCAGCGAACCGTCCTCCGCCTCGCCCGCCAGGGCGTGGAGATGCGCCATGAGGCCCCTGTCGCCGCCGCCCCTGCGCAGCTCGTCGATCCCGCGCATCGAGAAGATGTCGCCGATCTTGCCCACCGCATAGGTCCTTCGCCCGGCACCCCGGACCTGGTCCAGAAGGGTCGGCGCCGGGGGCTCGATCGCATAGTCGTGCCGGTTGCCGGTGCGCCGGAAGTTTCCGGGACCGCCGATGAAGGGGCGGGCGATGACCCGCCCTACCTTCATCGCGTGCAGGTCCGGCGCGATGTCCTGGCAAAGCTTCAGCAGCCGCTCGAGGCCGAATGTCTCCTCGTGCGCGGCGATCTGGAAGACGCTGTCGGCGCTCGTGTAGCAGATCGGCCATCCCGTCCGCATGTGCTCGGCGCAGTGCGCCTCGATGATCGGCACGCCCGAGGCATGGCAGTTGCCCAGGGTCCCCCCGGCCCCGCAGAGCGCTGCAACCTTGTCCATCAACCATTGCGGGAAGGCAGGGACCGTGTCCGGGAAATAGTGCCAGTCCCAGGGAACCGGAACGCCGGCGAGTTCCCAGTGCCCCGACGGCGTGTCCTTGCCCCTCGAGCGTTCCGTGGCCGCTCCCCAGAGGCCCGTCCCGCCTTCGGGAAAGCCGGGCATGGCCGCGCCGCTGGCCAGCCGCACCGCCGCCCCGAGGCCCAGCCCGCCCACCACCGGCATGCGCAACGGTCCCGTGCGGCCGGTCTCGGCCCGGCCTTCGGCGCAGGCCGCGGCGATGTGGCCGAGCGTGTTGGCGCCGGTGTCGGGCGTGGCGCCGTTGAAATATGCGGCCGCGTCAGGCGCGCCGCCCGCCCCCGCCGAATCCATCACGACCAGGAAGGCGCGTGTCACGGCGGCCCGATCCGCTCATGGATGAGGGGCGGCTCGGCGGCGGGCTCCTCCGCGATCGTATAGGCTGCCGAGACGGCGGCCGCCGCACGTTCGGCGGCGTCGCGTGTCGCGGCATGGATCGTCGCCAGCGGCTCGCCCGCCGCCACCTCCTCGCCGAGCGGCAGAAGGTCGGCAAGACCGACCGAAGGATTGATCCGGTCGCCGTCCCTCAGACGTCCTCCCCCCAGCCGGACGACGGCGTCGCCCAGGGCATGGCCATCGATCGCCGTGACGAACCCCGCCCGCGGGGCCACGGCAGCCGAGACCACGGGCGCCGAGGGCAGCCTGTCGGGATATCTCTCGACGAAATCCGTCGGGCCGCCCAGGGCTGCGACCATCTCGCCGAACTTCTCGGCGGCGCGCCCGGTCTCCAGCGCGTCGTCGATCGCCTCGGTGCCTGCGGCGGGGTCCGTGGCCAGCCCGGCCATCGCAAGGACCTCCCCTCCCAGCGCAGCGGTCAGGTCCCACAGGGACTCGTTCACCTCAACCCCGGTCAGGGTCTCCATCACCTCGATGACCTCCAGCGCATTGCCGGCCGAATGCCCCAGCGGCTGGTTCATGTCCGTGATCAGGGCGGCCGTCCGGCAGCCCGCGCCGTTCGCCGTTGCGACCAGCGACCGTGCCAGCGCCTCGGCATCTGCGGGCGTCTTCATGAAGGCGCCCGACCCGCACTTGACGTCGAGGATCAGCGCCTCGAGCCCGGCCGCAAGCTTCTTCGACAGGATCGAGGCGGTGATCAGGTCGATCGATTCGACCGTGCCGCTGATGTCGCGGATCGCATAGAGGCGCCGGTCGGCCGGCGCGATGTCGCCCGTCGCCGCGACGATGGCGCAGCCGGTGCGGGCGACCAGGGACCTGAGTTCGGCGATTCCCACGTCCGTGCGATAGCCTGGGATCGATTCAAGCTTGTCCACGGTGCCGCCGGTATGCCCGAGCCCCCGACCCGAAATCATCGGGACGAAGGCCCCGCAGACCGCGAGGGCCGGGGCCAGCAGCAGCGAGACCGAATCGCCGATCCCCCCGGTCGAATGCTTGTCGACCACCGGCCCGGGAAGGTCCCACGTCACGACCTGACCCGAATCGCGCATCGCCTCGGTCAGCGCCACCCTGCCGGCCTCGCCCAGCCCGTTCAGGAACACGGCCATGGCAAAGGCCCCCGCCTGCGCATCCGTCACCTCGCCCGAGGCAAGTCCGGCGGCGAACCAGCGCGCCGCCTCGGGCGTCAGGCCCCTGCGGTCGCGCACCCCGGCGATGATGGACCGCGCATCCATCCCGTCAGTCGGGCCCGACGGCATGGGCCATGTCGGCGGCGCGGAAGCCGCCGGGAAGAAGCTCGCCCACGGTCGTCACGCTGACGGCACCGCCCACCGTGGCCAGGGTCACGACGGCCTCCTGGGCCGCGAATTCCGCCAGCTTCTGCCGGCAGCCGCCGCAGGGCGGTACCGGACGCGGGGCGTCGGCGATCACCGCCACCTCGGTCAGCTCCGTCTCACCCGCCGCCACCATCGCCGCTATGGCGCCGGCCTCGGCGCACGTGCCCTCGGGATAGGCGGCATTCTCGACGTTGCAGCCGACATAGACCGCACCCGAGGCCGCGCGGATCGCCGCGCCGACCTTGAACCGCGAATAGGGCGCATAGGCGTTCTCGCGCACGGCCCGCGCCTGATCCAGAAGGGTCATCCCGTTTCTCCCGTCCGGTCCACCATGCGCCTGCCGGGCCCGCTCGCGCAAGCCGTCCGGCTCATGCCGCCCTCATGCCGCCATCGTCGCGAAGGATCCCGGCAGCGCCACCTCGAGGATCTCGACATCCTCCGAAGGATCGCTCCAGCATGTCCGCATTCCGGGCGGCGTGACGAAGGCGTCGCCCGCCGACAGGACATGCGGCGGCTGTCCCTCGCCTTCCAGGGTCATCTTGCCGTTCATAACAAAGCCGAACAGGATATCGGCGTCGTGCCGCGTGAACTCGGGTGATCCTTTACCTTTTCGAACAACCTGGACATTGGCGACGCCCTTCGTGTTCGCCGCGATCGTGGTATCGCGCGCCTCAAATCCCTTCAGGCGGAAGGGGAACCATTTCGCCCCCGCAGCAACGTTGTGGACAAAGCGCTGGCCCTGCCATTCGCGCTCCGGCCTGACATGCGGGGTGGGCAGCGTCATCTCGTGCTCGATCTCGGTGATGTGCTCTGCCGGCACGCCGATCTCGATGACCTCGATTCCGTCGCTCGCAAGCAGGACCCGGTGGCGGATCTCGGGCGGCTGGATGAAGCAGTCTCCCGCCGTCAGCCTGATCGGCGGACCCTGATCCTCGTAGACCACGTCGACCCAGCCCTTGTAGCAGAAGATCAGCTGGAAGCCGACCTTGTGGAAATGCACCATGTCGGGAACCGGTCCACCATCGGGGATGCGGATGTGGCTGGCGATCACCGCACCGCCCAGACGTGACGGGATGAGGTCGCGGTACTGCATCCCCGCCCGCCCGATCACCCAGGGCGCCTGATCGGCAAGCCTTCGCACCACGAAGGCATGTGCCGTGGGCGGCATCACAACCGGCGGATCGAGCTCGCCGATCTCCACCCGCGTCCCGCCGGGAGAGACCAGTTCGCGCGCGCCGCCCGCGATCAGCACCGGATCGTTCGCGAGGATGGCGATCGTCCCAGGCGCGCCCACGCCCTGATCAAGTCGCAGCCGCAACCCGTGACCGGAGACCACGGCCACCCGCGGGTTGTCCGCCGGAAAGATGCGCTCGAGGCGCATCCCGAGCTCCTTCGTGAAGAACGGCAGATCGCCCCTTAGGTCGCGCGTGCCGAGTCGGACCTCGGCCCGGATGTTCTGCATGTGGCGCCCTCCCGTTCCTTCGGCAGAAGGACCTCCGCCGATACGGGGTATTCTTTCCAGTGCCGGCGCGGTGTAAAGCCCGGTTCGGAACGGCGGCCGCAGGGGCAGCCCTGGCAGCCCGAAGCAGGATGGTTCGATACTGAACCATCCCGGAGGAGGATACATGGAAGACTCTCGGGCCGATGCGGCGCGACAGGCCGCGCTCGACTACCACGAGTTTCCGCGGCCCGGAAAGCTCGAGATCCGCGCCACCAAGCCCCTCGCCAACGGCCGCGACCTCGCGCGGGCCTACTCGCCCGGCGTGGCCGAGGCCTGCCTCGAGATCCGCGACAGGCCGGCTGCGGCCGCGCGTTTCACCGGCCGGGGCAACCTCGTCGCCGTCGTCACCAACGGCACGGCTGTTCTCGGCCTCGGCAACATCGGCCCGCTCGCCGCCAAGCCCGTGATGGAGGGCAAGGCCGTCCTCTTCAAGAAGTTCGCCGACATCGACTGTTTCGACATCGAACTCGACGAGACCGATCCGGAACAACTCGCCCGGATCGTCTGCGCGCTCGAGCCTGGCTTCGGCGCGATCAACCTCGAGGACATAAGGGCCCCCGACTGCTTCATCGTCGAACGGCTCTGCCGCGAGCGCATGAAGATCCCGGTCTTCCACGACGACCAGCACGGAACGGCCATCGTCGTCGGTGCGGCGGCGATGAACGCGCTGCATGTCACCGGGCGGCGCTTCGAGGACATCAAGGTCGTCTCCACCGGGGGCGGCGCCGCCGGTATCGCCTGCCTGAACATGCTCCTCAAGCTGGGCGTCCGGCGCGAGAACATCTGGCTCTGCGACCTCGCTGGACTCGTCTACAGGGGCCGCACCGCCGAGATGACCCCGCAGAAGGCCGATTTCGCCCAGGGAAACCTGCCCGCCACCCTCGATGAGGTCATCGACGGCGCCGACCTCTTCCTCGGCCTCTCCGGTCCCGGCGTGCTGACGCCGGCGATGGTCTCCCGGATGGCGCCCCGCCCGATCGTCTTCGCGCTCGCCAATCCCACGCCCGAGATCCTGCCCGACGCGGTGCGCAGCGTCGCGCCCGACGCCATCATCGCCACGGGGCGATCGGATTTTCCCAACCAGGTCAACAACGTCCTCTGCTTTCCCTTCATCTTCCGCGGCGCGCTCGACGTGGGCGCGACCCAGATCAACGATGCCATGCAACTGGCCTGCATCGAGGGGATAGCAGCGCTCGCCCGCGCCACCACCTCCGCCGAGGCGGCTGCCGCCTACCGGGGCGAGACGCTCACCTTCGGCCCGGACTACCTGATCCCGAAGCCTTTCGACCCGCGCCTCATCGCCACAGTGGCGACTGCCGTCGCCCGGGCCGCCATGGAAAGCGGCGTCGCCACCCGCCCCATCGCCGATCTCGAGGCCTACCGCGAAAGGCTGCAGGGTTCGGTCTTCCGCTCGGCCCTCATCATGCGCCCGGTCTTCGAGGCGGCCCGCCAGTCCACGCGCCGGATCGCCTTCGCCGAGGGCGAGGACGAGCGCGTCCTGCGCTGCGCGAATGCCATGCTCGAGGAGATGACCGACAAGCCCATCCTCATCGGCCGCCCCGAGGTCATCGCAAGACGTGCCGAACGCGCCGGGCTGCCGATCCGGCCGGGCCGCGACTTCGAGATCGTGAACCCCGAGCACGACCCGCGCTACCGCGACTACTGGGAAACCTATCACCGGCTGATGGAACGGCGCGGCGTCACGCCCGACATCGCCCGCGCCGTGATGCGCACGAACTCCACGGCGATCGCCGCCGTCATGGTCCACCGGGGCGAGGCTGACAGCCTGATCTGCGGCACCTTCGGCCAGTACCTGTGGCATCTCAACTACGTCCGCCAGGTGCTCGAACGCGACGGCCTCTCCCCGACCGGGGCGCTTTCGCTCATGATCACCGAGGACGGGCCCCTGTTCGTCGCCGACACCCATGTCAACGCCGTCCCGACGCCCGAACAGATCGCGCAGACGGTGTTCGGCGCGGCCCGTCATGCCCGGCGCTTCGGGCTGGCCCCCAAGGTCGCGCTCTGCGCCCATTCCAACTTCGGCAATCTCGACACCGATTCCGGGCGCCGGATGCGTGCGGCGCTCGCCATCCTCGACGAGGAGCCGCGCGACTTCGCCTACGAAGGCGAGATGAGCGTCGATGCCGCGCTCGACCCGGATCTGCGCCACCGCATCTTTCCGAATGCCCGCTTCGACGGTCCCGCGAACATCCTCGTCTTCGCCTACACCGATGCCGCCAATACCGCGCGCAACGTGCTCAAGATGCGGGCGAACGGGATCGAGGTCGGACCGATCCTGATGGGCATGGGCAACAAGGCGCATATCGTCACCCCGTCGGTCACGGCGCGAGGCCTGCTCAACATGTCCGCCGTGGCCGGCACGCCGGTCTCGCACTACGGCTGAAGGCGCTGCCTCCACTCCCCGCCGCAGCGCCCGCCCCGGCGCGGGGCCCCGCATCGCCGCTGGTCGTGCCCCGCGCGCCGTCCTCAGCAGGGCAGGGGATGCGCCCTGTAGGCCTCGGCCACGGCTGCCAGTCCTTCGCCCGGCAGTTCGACGTCTGCCGCCTGCAGGACCGTCTCGGGCTGCGCACACGTCGTTGCGCCGATCACAGGAACCAGCGGAAAGGGCCGGGTCATCGTGAAAGCCGCTGCCAGCACGGCCGGATCGCCGCGGGCCCGATGGCCTCGCCGTCGCGCGCAAGGCTTCCCCGACCCGCGATCTTCGTTGCGATGACCCAGTCGTCGCGCCGCCCGCCCCGGGCGATCCGGTCACCGATGATCCTTTCGGTCTCGCCTGCCGTCTCGGCACGGATCGGATTGACCGGGCAGAGTTCTGCGGTGTCCATGAAGGTCACGCCGCGCCCGGCGGCAAGATCGATCTGCGCATGCGCCTCGGCCGCGGATGTCTGCCGTCCCCAGGTCATGGTCCCGAGGCACAGTGCACTGACGTGCAGGCCGCTGCGGCCCAACCTCGTCCGCCGCATTCCCGTCCATCCCGCAGCCGCGCCCGGCGACGCTGGCGGGTGCCCGGCATTCTGCAAGCCTGCCTCTCACCCTGGCCAAGTACTCCGGAGGGGTCCGGGGAGGCAGCGCCTCCCCGGTCCTGGACGTATTGAGAACATAAGGCGAACATCCTACACTCCCCCCATGTCCGCCACCGCGCTCCGCCCGCTTCTTGCCGAAGGCCACCGCCGCGCTCGTCTGGCAGCGCCCTTCCTCGGCGCGCTCTCCCTCGCCGCCGCCCGCGTGCACGAATTCTGCGGCCCCGCCCGCCGGACGCTCGCCCTGCTTGCGGCCCGCGCCATCCCCGGCCCGGTCGTCTGGATCCGCGCCGGCTGGCTGCCCGAGCGTCTGCATCCCGAAGGCGTGCTCGCCTTCATCGAGCCGGGGCGCCTCGTCTTCGTCACCGCAGCCCGGCCGGAGGACCTTCTGTGGTGCACCGAGGAGGCACTGCGCGCCGGGGCCGCACCGCTCGTCGTGGCCGACCTGCCCGAACCGCCCCGCCTCACGCCGGTGCGCCGCCTCCAGCTCGCCGCCGAGACGGGGGCCGCGGCCGCCATCGGCCTCCGCCTGGCCCCGCCCCTCGGCCTTCTGCTCACGCCGGGCGATGGCGGCGCCCAGGGGGCGGAGACGCGCTGGCGCCTCGTGCCGCGCCATGACCCCGGCCACAGGCGCTGGCGCCTTTCGCTCCTGCGGGCCCGCGCCACGCCGCCGGCAGAGTGGGACCTTTCGTCCCATTCCGGCGGCTTCGTGCTTGCCCCCGCCCGCCCGGTCACGGAGACTTGAGACCGGCGCGGGGATGCTGCCGGGCGACCGGACGTCATCCTTGCGAAACCCAGAACGGAGATCCGCGATGACCCCGCGCCGCCTGACAGCCGCCCTCGCCGCCCTCGTCGCCTTCAGCCTGACGGCGGCGGCGGCGCCCGTCTCCTACGCGCTGCAGGCAGACCGCTCGGTCGTCGCCTTCGAGACGGACTACGGCGACCAGGGGCTCAAGATAAGGGGACGGATGCCGGTGCTGAAGGCAGACCTCGTCCTCGACTTCGACGCCGTCGCCAACAGCAGCGTCACCGTCTCGGTCGATGCGGCCGGCTCCACGACCTCGAACCCGCTGGCCACCGAGGCGATGCTGGGCAGGACGGTCCTCGACACCCGCGCCTACCCCACCATCGACTTCCAGAGCACCGGCGTCCGCAGGAACGGAGATGGTGCAAAGGTCACCGGCAACCTCACGGTGCGGGGGGTGACGCGCCCCGTCACCTTCGACGCGGTGATCTACCGCCAGAAGGGAACCGAGGCCGGCGACCGCAGCAACCTCTCGATCCTGCTGACCGGCGCGATCAGCCGCTCGGCCTTCGGCGCATCGGGCTTTGCCGACCTCGTCGGCGACGAGGTCCGGCTCAGGATCCTCGCGCGGATCACCCGGGCCGACTGACCAGACCTCTGGCCCTTGCCACGCCTTCCCGCTAAACCGCCGCGCGGCGGACAGGGAAGGCGCGCGCATGGCCCGGATTCTCATCACCTCGGCGATCCCCTACATCAACGGGATCAAGCACCTCGGCAACCTCGTGGGCAGCCAGCTGCCGGCCGATCTCTTCGCCCGCTACGCCCGGGCCCGCGGCCACGAGGTGATGTTCATCTGCGCCACCGACGAACATGGCACTCCGGCCGAGCTTGCCGCCGCCAAGGCGGGCGTCCCGGTCGAGAAATACTGCGCCGAGATGCACGCCGTGCAGGCCGAACTCGCCCGCGGCTTCCGCCTGAGCTTCGACCATTTCGGCCGCTCCTCGAGCCAGCGCAATCACCGCCTGACGCAGCATTTCGCCGGCAAGCTCGCCGAGAACGGGTTCATCGAGGAGCGGCTGGAGAAGCAGGTCTACTCGATCGACGACCAGCGCTTCCTTCCCGACCGCTACATCGAGGGCACATGTCCCAACTGCGGCTACGACCGGGCCCGTGGCGACCAGTGCGAGAACTGCACCAAGCAGCTCGACCCCACCGACCTCATCAACCCGCGGTCGGCCATCTCGGGCTCGACCCGGCTCGAGGTGCGAGAGACCAAGCACCTCTACCTGCGCCAGCGGGCGCTCAGGGACCGCATCGAGGCGTGGATCGACAGCAAGACCGACTGGCCGGTGCTGACGACATCGATCGCGAAGAAGTGGCTCAACGACGGCGACGGCCTGCAGGACCGGGGCATCACCCGCGACCTGCACTGGGGCGTGCCGGTGATGAAGGGCGACAGGCCCTGGCCGGGCATGGAGGGCAAGGTCTTCTACGTCTGGTTCGACGCGCCCATCGAATACATCGCGGCGACGGCGGAATGGGCCGACGCGCATGGCCGGCCCGACGCGGACTGGGAACGCTGGTGGCGCACGGACAAGGGTGCCCACGACGTGACCTACTACCAGTTCATGGGCAAGGACAACGTGCCCTTCCACACGCTGTCCTTCCCCGCGACGATCCTCGGCTCGGGAGAGCCGTGGAAGATGGTCGACTACCTGAAGTCGTTCAACTACCTCAACTACGACGGCGGCCAGTTCTCGACCAGCCAGGGCCGCGGCGTGTTCATGGACCAGGCGCTGTCGATCCTGCCGGCCGACTACTGGCGCTGGTGGCTTCTCTCCCATGCCCCAGAATCCTCGGACAGCGAGTTCACCTGGGAGAACTTCCAGGCCTCGGTGAACAAGGACCTTGCCGACGTGCTGGGCAACTTCGTCAGCCGGGTGACCAAGTTCGCCCGCGCCAAGTTCGGCGAGACGGTGCCCGGGGGCGGCGACTTCGGACCGCTGGAGACGGCGCTTGTCGCCGATCTCGGGGCACGGGTGCGCGACTATGCGGCGCTGATGGACGCGCTCGAGGTCAGGAAGGCGGCGGCTGAGCTGCGGGCCATCTGGGTGGCCGGAAACGAATACCTCCAGGCGGCGGCGCCCTGGGCCGTCGTCAAGCAGGATCCCGCCCGCGCGGCGGCGATCATCCGGCTGTCGCTGAACCTGATCCGGCTTTACGCCGTGCTGTCGGAACCCTTCATCCCCGATGCCGCCGCCACCATGCTGGCCGCGCTGGGCAGCGACGACAGGTCCTGGCCCGAGGATGCCGGCGCCGCGCTGCGGGCGATCCCGCCGGGCCAGGCCTTCAGCGTGCCCGAGAACCTGTTCCGCAAGATCACCGACGAGGAACGCGCCGACTGGCAGACCCGCTTCGCGGGCCTGCGGAGCTGAGTCACGCCGGCGGCGCGGTCCAGGCCCGGATCGCCGCCGCGGCGAAATCCAGCACGGCGGCGTCGGCAAAGACGCCCTCCACCACCTTCTTCGGCGCCTCGGGCACGACGACCTCCTGCCAGGGAAAGACCTGGGCCAGCATCCCGTTCAGGATGTATTTCAGGTGCCCCTGCGCCCGCACGCCCCCCAGGGCCCCGCCCGAGGTCGAGATCACGAAGCAGGATTTCCCGGCAAGAACAGAATTGTAGGCCGGGCGCGAGGCCCAGTCG
>JAOADN010000043.1 GCA_026417295.1 Paracoccaceae bacterium | reverse complement strand
GTCCAGGGCGCGCGGTCGGGGCCGATCATGGCCATCGTGTGGTCGGGGATCACCGGGTCGTTCGCCGCCCAGAGGGGCTGGATGTTCGCCATCACGCCCAGCGCGGCGAAGCGCGGCCGGTCGTCGGGATGGACGAGCTGGCAATGGGCGATCTGGTGGAGCGCCGGCCAGAAGCCGTTGGCCGCGCGGGCGGCGGCGATGCCGTCGAGCGCGGCCCGCGCCGCGGCATCGCCGATGCAGTGGACATGGATCTGGAAGCGCGCGGCATCGAGCAGGGTGAAGAGGCGCGCGACATGATCGGGGGCGAACATCACGGGCGCGTTGCCGCCGGCCGCGTCGGCATAGGGCGAAAGCGTCGCGGCGGTGCGGTTCTCGAAGCCGCCGTCCATGAAGACCTTGGCGGAATGAAGGTGGAAGTCCTCGCCCGAATGGGCGGCGCGCCAGTCGCAGAGGCGGGCGAGGGCCGATGCGGGCTCTTCGGCGGCGGTGACGTGGATCGTGCCGGCGACGCGCAGGTCGAGCCTGCCCGAAGCGGCGGCGCGGGCATAGATCCGGCGGTGATGGTCCTGCACGGCGGCATCGAGGACGCCGGTCAGGCCGTGGCGGAGGGCATGGGCCTGGCCGGCCGCGAGCCCGGCCTCGAGCGTCGCCTCGTCGGTCGCGGGCAGCCGCTCGAGCACGCGGTGGATGGCATCCTCGTGCAGCATGCCGGTGGCGCGGCCTTCCGCGTCGCGGGCGTAGCGGCCATTCGGCGGATCGGGCGTATCCGCGCCGATGCCGGCCATGGCGAGGGCCGCGGAGTTGATGCAGGCATTGTGGAAGTTGCAGTCGTAGGCCAGGCAGGGCCGGTCGGGGACCGCGGCATCGAGGATGTCGCGCGTCAGGTTGTGGTCGCCGAAGAAGCCGGGCTGCCAGCCGGCACCCCAGACGACCGGGCCCGCCCGGCGCGCGGCATGGGCCCGGAGGGCGGCGACGATCCCGTCAAGCGTCGTGCAGTCGTAGAGCTGCGCCGTCTCGACCAGGTCGGTGCCGCCGTTCAGGAGGTGGACATGGGCGTCCTGGAAGCCCGGAAGGACCAGCCGCCCGCCGGCATCGATGCGCCGCGTGCCGGGACCGGCCAGGGCGAGCATCGCCGCGTCGGTGCCGAGCGCGAGGATGCGGCCGGCGCGCGCGGCCAGCGCCGTCGCGCGGGGGCGGGCGGGGTCCATCGTGCGGATCGCGCCGCCGGTGAGGACGAGATCGGGGGTCACGGCGCGGCCCCCGGCGCCTCGAGCCGGGCCCAGTCGGCGGCCTCGACGACCTCGGCGGGGTCGCTGACGTCGCGCGTCCAGGCATAGAGGCAGAGGAAGGGGATGTCGCCGACGCGGGTCGCGTGGGGACGGAAGGGATCGTTCCAGACCGGGCGGTGGGCCGGCAGCGCCAGGAGCGGCCGGTCGGGCCCGAAGCGCCAGGAATGCGGGCCGGTCAGCGGGGCGTAGAGTTCGGGCGCCCGGTGGCGGTGGTCGCGGTAGAGGATGCGCGGCGCGATCAGAAAGAGGCCGAGCTCGAAGTCGCGCGCGAGGAAGGGCGCCTCCTCGCCGGCGAGCGGGGCGAAGGCGTGGCCTTCGGCGAAGGCGTCGCCGATGCGCGCCCGCGGGTAGCTGTCGTAGGCGCCCCAGCGCAGGTGCGGCGCGGCGGCCGCGATGGCGGCGGCAAGGCCGGGCCGGTCGCGGCCGAGCGCGGCGAGGGCGGGGCCGAGCCAGCGCTGCACGACCGGATGGGGCGCGCCCGGCGCCGGAACATCGGCGGCCTGCCGGGCCGCGGCGATGCCGGCGCGCGCCTCGGCCGGGCCGGGGCCGCCCAGGCCGGCGAGGTAGAGGTCGGCCTCGGCGACCAGCGCGGCGGTGGCCAGGGCGGCAGAGGGCGGCGCCGGGGGGGCGGGCGGCGGCGGGCGGCCCCCCCGCGCGCGCAGCACGGCCAGCGGATCCTCGCCGTCGAGCAGGGCGCAGATTCGGTAGGCCTCGAGCACCTCGCCGTCCAGCAGGCCCGCCCCGTGAAGCGCCATGGCCGCGCCGTAGCGCAGCCGGCCCGATCCCGGCTGCCCGGGGGGGGTGGCCAGAAGGCGGCGGGCCTCGTCGGCGTCGGGGATCATCGCGCTCATCGTGCTCATCGGGCGGCCATCGGGCGGCTACTGGTTGGCGCGGTAGGCAAGCTGCATGTCGCGCTCGCGCCGCCGTTCGGCCCGTTGCAGCAGGATCCCCGCGATCAGGACCCCGGCGCCGACGGTCAGCACGATCAGCGTGGCCAGGGCGTTGATGTCGGGGGTCACGCCGAGCTTGACCTTCGACCAGATGAGCAGCGGCAGGGTCGTGTTGCCGGGCCCGGTGACGAAGCTGGTGATGACCACGTCGTCGAGCGAGATGGTGAAGGCGAGAAGCCAGCCCGAGAGGATGGCGGGCGAGATGACGGGCAGCGTGATGTCCTTCAGCACCTGCCAGGGCCGCGAGCCGAGATCCATCGCCGCCTCCTCGATGGCGGCGTCGGCCTGGAGCATCCTTGCATGGACGACGGTGGTGACGAAGACCATCGAGAAGGTGATGTGCGCGAGCGTGATCGTGGTGAAGCCGCGCGATCCCGGCCAGCCCACCCAGTCGGCGAGAAGGATGAAGAACATCAGCGTCGAGATGCCGGTGATGACCTCGGGCATGATGAGGGGCGCGGTGACGAGGCCCGAGAACAGCACGCGCCCGCGGAAGCGGCGGAAGCGGGCCAGCGCGATGCCGGCCATGGTGCCGAGGATGGTGGCGCAGGTGGCCGACAGGAGCGCGATCTTCAGCGACAGGACCAGCGCGTCGAGCACCTGCTGGTTGCGGAACAGGGCGGCATACCACTTGGTCGAGAACCCGCCCCAGACGGTCGCCAGCCGCGACGCGTTGAACGAGAAGAAGATCATCGACAGGATCGGGACGTAGAAGAAGGCGAAGCCGAAGGCCATGACCGTGAACAGGAAGGTGGACCGGCGTCTCATGGCGCGTCCTTCCGGCGTTCCTCGGACCTGGCCTGGAAATGGGTATAGGCCATCATCGGAAAGACCATCAGGAAGAGCAGCGCCACGGCGACGGTCGAGGCCATGGGCCAGTCGCGGGCCGAGGCGAATTCGTCGGCGATGACGCGGCCGATCATCGGCTGGCCGGCATTGCCGACGAGCGTGGGGATCACCAGCTCTCCCGCCGCCGGGATGAAGACGAGAAGGCCCCCGGCGATGATGCCGGGAACCGACTGGGGCAGCGTGATGTCGCGGAAGACCTGCGCGGGCCGCGAGCCCAGGTCCATCGCCGCCTCGTCGAGCGTGGGGTCCAGCCGCTCGAGGCTGGCATAGAGCGGCAGGATCATGAACGGCAGGTAGGTGTAGACCATCACCAGCACGACGGCGAAGTTGGTGTTCATCATCGGCACGTAGCGCAGCGCCATGTCGGCCGGGACGAGGAAGTTCCAGATGTCGGTGAGCAGCCGGTTGAACCAGCTGTTGGTGCCCATGAGGCCCATCCAGGCATAGACGCGCAGGAGGAAGGAGGTCCAGAAGGGCAGGACGACCAGCATGAGCAGGATGTTGCGCCGCGAGGGGCTGACGCGCGTCAGCGCCAGGGCCATGGGATAGCCGACGAGCAGGCAGAGCAGGGTGGCGACCGCCGCGTTGAGAAGCGAGGTCAGGAAGGCGCGGATGTAGAGGTCGTCGGTGAACAGGCGCCGGTAGCCCTGAAGGTTCAGGATCGGGTTCTCGCCGCCGAAGCCGAAGGGCGGGGCGGTCGGCGTGCGCGTCGCGAAGCTCATCGCGATGACGATGAGGAAGGGCACGAGGAAGAAGACGACGAGCCACAGGTAGGGCGCGGCGATGATGACGTCGCGCCAGCCGCGCCGGTCGAACCAGCCGGCCCCGGCCGCGGCGGCGGGGCGGGCTGCCGCCGGCGTCGTCGCCGTCGCGGGGCTGGCGGGGCTGGCGGAGGGCGGCGGGGTCACGGCGTCATTCCGCCAGCACGATCGCGGCCTCGGGGTCGAAGGACAGCCAGACGCGATCCTCCCAGTCGGCGACGCGCCCGTCCGCCCCGGTGCGGCGGGCATTGACCGCGTGGACGAGGACGAGCTTTCCCGTGGCGAGCCGGATCCGGTAGAGCGAGTCCTTGCCGAAATAGCCGAGGTCCTGGACGGTGCCCTCGACGGCGTTGGCGGCGGCGGGCCTGTCGCGCGAGATGGCGATCTTCTCGGGGCGCAGCGCCACGGTCACCGCCTGCCCGGCGGCCAGACCGGCGGCGGCGCGGGCCTCGATCACGGTTCCCGTCTCGGGCAGGTCGATGCGGAGGGAGGGGCCGTCCACCCCCTGCACGCGGCCCTCGAAGAAGGTCGCCATGCCGATGAAGCCGGCGGTGAAGCGGCTGGTCGGGTATTCGTAGATCTCGGTCGGGCTGCCGACCTGCATGACGCGCCCCTTGTCCATCACCGCGATGCGGTCCGACAGGGTCATCGCCTCGTCCTGGTCGTGGGTGACGACCACGAAGGTGACGCCGGTGCGCGCCTGGATGTTCATGAGCTCGAACTGCGTGGCCTCGCGCAGCTTCTTGTCGAGCGCGGCGAGCGGTTCGTCGAGCAGCAGGAGCTTGGGCTGGCGCGCCAGCGCCCGGGCCAGCGCCACGCGCTGGCGCTGGCCGCCCGAGATCTGGTGCGGCTTGCGCCCGGCGAAGGGGGCGAGCTGCACGAGGTCGAGCATCTCGCGCACGCGGTCGCGGCGCTGGGCCTCGGTCATCCTTTCGTGCTTGAGCCCGTAGCCGATGTTGCGTTCGACCGTCATGTGCGGGAAGAGCGCGTAGGACTGGAACATCATGTGGATGGGCCGGGCATAGGGCGGCACGCCCGCCATGTCCTGCCCGTCGAGCAGGATCCGCCCGGCGCTGGGTTCCTCGAACCCCGCGAGCATCCGCAGCAGCGTGGTCTTGCCGCAGCCCGAGCCGCCGAGCAGGCCGAAGATCTCGCCCCGGCGGATGTCGAGCGAGACGCCGGAGACGGCGGTGAAGCTGCCGAAGCGCTTGGTGACGTCCTCGATGCGGACGAGGACGTCGGCCGGCGCGGGCGTCGCCGCGGTCCCGGCAGGCCCTTCCGCCGCGGTCGCGCGCAAGGGCCTAGCCCGCCTTGATCGCCGCCCAGGCGCGGGTGATCTCGCGGTCCTGGACCTCGGTCTGCGGCCTGGGCGTGAACATGCGCGAAAGCGTCTCGGCGTCGGGATAGACGGCCGGATCGGCAGCGATCGCCGGATCGAGGAAGGCCTTCGCGGCGGCGTTGGTATTGGCATAGCCGGTGAAGTTGGTCGCCGCGGCGATGACCTCGGGGCGCATCATGTAGTCGAGGAAGAGATAGGCGTTGTCCAGGTTCTTCGCGTCCGACGGGATGGCCCAGAGGTCGAACCAGGCGGGCGCGCCGGTGCGCGGCACGAAATAGGCGAGGTTCATCTCGATTCCGGCCTCGGCGGCGCGGGCCTTGGCCACGCCGTAGTCGCCCGACCAGTTGTTGATGACGCAGAGCTCGCCGTTCGGGATGGCATTGAGGTAGTTCGAGTTGTCGAAGGTGCGGATGTACTGCCGGATCGGCCGGAAGGCCTCGATCAGGCGGTCGTAGTCGGCCGGGTCGGAGGTGTTGGGATCGATGCCGAGCCAGGCGAAGACCATCAGGCCGACGTCGGTGGGGCTGTCGAGGATGGAGATGCCGCAATCGGCCAGCCTGGCCGCGTTCTCGGGCCTGAAGATGATGTCCAGGCTCTGCAGGTCGGCATCGGGCAGGCGCTCCTTCACCATGTCGAGGTTGAAGGTCAGGCCGACCGATCCCCACATGTAGGGCACCGAATGTTCGTAGCCCGGATCGAAGCCCTCGCCGATCTTCAGGATCTCGGGGTCCATGTTCTTCCAGTTGGGCAGGCGCGACTTGTCGATCTTCTGGTAGACGCCGGCGGTGACGAACTGGGGCATCGAGAGGCCGGACTGGATGACCACGTCATAGCCCGTCTGGCCGGCCAGCATCTTGGCCTGCATCTCCTCGGCCGAGGCGTAGAGGTCGTAGACGACATCGATCCCGTATTCGGCCGAGAAGTCGGCGATCGTCGTCTCGCCGATGTAGTCGGACCAGTTGTAGATGTTCAGGCTGCCGCCCCGGGCCCGTGCGGGGCGGACGAAGGGCATCGACAACGCGCCGCCGCCGAGTGCGGCGAGGGCGGATCTCCGCGTCAGGTCCATCTTGTCTCTCCCTGTCATTTTTTCCTGCGATCCTATGCGGATGCGGCGGCTGCGCCAATCATTTCCGCGTTCGCCGCGGCGAGGTCGGGGGGTTCGCTCTCCAGCCGCATCGCCGGGATCAGCGCGCGCAGCCGGTCGTGGTGGCGGCGCAGGCCGTATTCGAGATCGGAGAGGTGGAATCCCTCGAAGGCCGAGGAGAGCATCGACTCGTTCGACCAGACCGAGAGCTGGCGATCCTCGGCCGAGGTCTCGCGGTCGATGCGGTAGGCGAGGTAGCGGGCGAGGCGGGCCGCGCGCGTCTCGTTCGGGCGGCGGTAGAGGCGGCCGGTCAGCCGGGTCAGGCCGGGCGCGAGCGGGATGTCCTGGTAGAAGGAGGCGGCCTCGGGCGTGAAGGTGAAGACGGTCGAGGGGAAGAGGCCGTAATAGGTCCAGGCGCGGCGCAGGTGCGCGGGCAGGTCCGGCCTGTCGGGCGAGATCGCGGCATAGCGGCGCACCGACCAGCGCCGCCCCGGGCGGTCGCCGAAATGGGCGATCGACATCGACAGGCCGCCCTCGAGATGCAGGTCGCGGTAGTCGCGCCCGTAGAGGTCCTGCAGCGCGGGATGGGCCATGGCGACGTGGTAGCCCTCGTTGTCGACGTCGCGCACCGACTTCCAGTTGACGGGCAGCTCGGTCGACCAGCCGGGAACGGCGACGGGCAGCAGCTCTGCCGCGCCATGGGCCGCGAAGTCGGCCGCGAAGGGGGCCATGAGCGCGGCAACGGCGGGCTGCGGGCCGGGCAGGAAGCGCAGGAAGACGAAGCCCTGCCAGATCTCGAGCTCGACCGGCCGCAGGCCGAAGCGCGTGCGGTCCATCCCGCCGAAGGTCTCGGGCCGGGCGGCGCCGCGCAAGGTGCCGTCGAGGTTGTAGACCCAGCCGTGGAAGGGGCAGACGATGGCGCCCCGGCAGTGGCCCCCGGCGCCGTCGAGGACGCGCGCGCCGCGGTGGCGGCAGAGGTTGTGGAAGGCGCGCACCGTGCCGTCCTGGCCGCGCAGGACGACGGCGCGCTCGCCCAGCAGGTCGAAGGCCAGCCAGTCGCCGGGGGCCGGGATGTCGCCGACATGGCCGGCGACCTGCCAGTGGTTCAGAAAGACGTGGCGGCGCTCGAGCGCGAAGAGCGCCGGGGAATGGTAGGTCCAGGCCGGCAGGCCGCGGCGGTCCCAGTCCTGCGGCACGGGAAGCGGGCGGAAGGGAAGGTCGGCGGCGGGCTGGTTCATGCGGGGGCCCTTTCCTCGAGACGCGCCATCACCCAGCGGTGGAAGCGCGCGATGTCGTATTCCTGGGGCATGAGCGTGCCCCGGCCGTAGCCCGGCGAGGCGAGGCCGCGCTGGTTCATCTCGGCCGCCGCGCCGTCCTCGTCGATGACGCGGGTGGCGAAGGCGGCGACATGGGCGGCGTCGAAGCCGGGCTGCGCCAGGGTCTCGGGCGGAAAGAGCCAGGTGGCGGTGAGCCGCGTGCGCAGCGGGCCGTCCGGGGCGAGGGTGACGAAGCGGACGTGATCGACATGGGCGACGATGTACATCGTCGGGTAGAGGGTGACGAAGGTATGGCCGGCCGCGCGCTCGGCCGCCGTCAGGCCGGGAAAGACCGGGCCGCAGGGCTGGCCGTCAGGCGTCCAGGTGAGGGCGCCGGGCCGCAGGTTCGGCCGCGGCGGATCGGCCGGCGTCCAGCCCGGTTCCTCGGGCTGGGACATGATGCCGCGGCCGTATTGCGGCACCATCTCGCAGAGCCCGGGATGGATGCCCGGGCAGTGCAGGCATTCGTTGTAGTTCTCCCAGAACACCTTCCAGTTGCAGGCGAGGTCGCGGGTGACGGAATGGCCGGCGACCAGCGTCTCCATCGGCCAGTTGTCGAGCGCGGCGAGGCCGGCATCGGGTTCGAGCGGGCCGGGATCGGCGGCGAGGCTGAGGAACAGGAAGCCGTTCCACAGGCGGTGGGCGACCGGGCGCAGCCCGTGGTCGGCGCGGCGGAAGTCGGCGGCCGGGGTGGCGAAGGCGGTCGAGACCAGCCGGCCGGTCCGCGCCTCGTAGGCCCAGGCATGGTAGGGGCAGGCGATCAGGCGGCCGAGGGGCCGGGGCGCGCCGGCGGCGCAGAGCTCCGAGCCGCGGTGGCGGCAGGTATTGTGGAAGGCCGAGACGGAACCGTCGGCGTGCCGGCAGAGCAGGACCGGGGCCCCGGCGAGGTCGAGCGCGCGCTGGGTGCCGGGGGCGAAGTCGTCGAGCCGCCCCGCGCAGACCCATTCCCGCGCCCAGATGGCGGCGCGTTCGCGCGCGAACCAGGCGGGGTCGGAATAGGCCTCGGCCGGCAGGGTCGGCGGGCAGTGGTCGAGCAGCGGCGAGGCGGGGTGGGGGCGGTGATGCGTCATCGGCGGGGCCTCCTCGGGGCGGCGGATGCGGGGGCGCTGCCCCCGCACCCCCGGAGTACTTGGGCCAGGATGAAGGCGGGGCGCGACGGGGCGGCGGCGGGGCGGGTCCGGCGCATCACCAGTCTCCCGGCGGGGTGGCGCGGCGGCGCGGATGGACGAAGAAGGGCCGCGGGGCGGGGCGCACCCGCATCATCAGTTTCGCGTATTGCAGTTCGCGCAGGGCGTAGATCTCGACCCAGAGGCGGTCGATCCGGTCGAAGGGGCGGCGGATCTGGGCCAGCGCGATCGAGCGCTTGAGCGTGGGCGACCAGCAGGCGGAGGTGACGTGGCCTGCCTCGTGCCGGCGGTCGAGATAGAGGAGCGAGCCGGCGGCGGAGATGTTGCCCTCGACATCGAGGCCGACGAGGGCCCAGTTCGAGGTCCCGCCGTCGCGTTCGGCAAGGAGCGCGCGGCGGCCGGTGAAGTGGCCCTTCTCCCAGTCGATCAGCCAGTCGAGCCCGAGTTCGAAGGGCGAGCGCACGCGATCCTCGCGCACGGCCTGGTCGGCGGGCACGAAATCGGCGTTGGTGAGCAGGAAGCCGGCCTCGATCCGGGCGATGTCGAGCGCCTCGGACCCGACAGGGCGGAGGCCGCGGGGGGCGCCCGCCCGCATCAGCAGGTCCCACAGGGGCAGGGCCTGCCAGGGCTTCATCCAGAGTTCGTAGCCGAGATCGCCGGTGAAGCCGGTGCGCGAGATGGTGATCCTGTCCTCGTCGAAGGGGAAGTCGGCGAGGCGGAAGGGTGCGAGTGCGGCGACATCGAAGCCCGCCTCGCGCAGGACCCAGGCCGCGCAGGGCCCCTGGAGCGCGAGGGCCGCGACATCCGCGGTCACGTCGGCGATCGCGACATCGTAGCCTGCGGCGCTGTCGAGCAGCCAGGGCAGGTGGCGTTCCTGGCAGGTGAGCAGGAAGTCCTGCGGCCCGTGGCGGAAGAGCGTGCCGTCGTCGAGCAGCCGGCCTTCGTCGTCGCACCAGATCGTGTACTGCGCCGCGCCGGGCGCGAGGCGGGCCACGCTGCGCACCGTCAGGCGGTCGAGGAAGGCCTCGGCCTGCGGCCCGGTGATGCGGTATTTCACCATCGGGCAGAGGTCGTAGAGGCTGGCGGCGTTGCGGATGGCGGAATGTTCCATCGCCGTGTCGCCGTAGCAGAGCGCGGTCGTGTAGCCGGCCCAGGGGGACCAGCGGTTGAGCCGGTTGAGCGCCGCGGTGCGCGGGTGGAAGGGCGTGGTGCGCAGCGGGGTGCGGAAATGGAGGAGCTCGTTCATGCGCCGGTCTCGATGATGCGGGCCGCCGCGTTCCAGCCGGGCGTGCCGGTGATGCCGCCGCCGGGATGGCTGCCGGCGCCGGCGAGCCAGAGGCCGGGCAGCGGGGTGGAATAGCGCGCGCAGTCCGGCAGCGGGCGCAGGAACAGCATCCGCTCGACGGCGAGTTCGCCGTGGTGCCAGTTGCCGCCCTCCATCCCGAAGCGGTCCTCGATGTCCCAGGGCATCAGCAGTTCGGCATGGGCGACGAGCGCGCCGAGGCCGGGGGCATGGTCCTCGAGCACCGCGAGCGCACCGGCCAGCATCCGGGCGCGGGCGGCCTCGCGGTCGGGCGGGTCGTGCGGCGCGTACTGGAGGATCGCCGACAGCGTGTGGCGGCCTTCGGGGGCATGGCCGGGCTCGTGGGCGGAGGGCAGCACGATCTCCATCACCGGGCGGTCGGGCACCTCGCCGTACTTGACCGGGTTGAAGGCGGTCTCGACCGCGTCGACCGAAGGGGCGACGAGGAGCCGGGCGCGCGGATCGGCGCCGCGGAAGTCCGGCATGCCGGTCAGGGCGAGATGGAGTTTCGCCGCCGCGCCGCGGCTGCGGATGTGTCCGGCATCGCGGAAGAAGCCGGCATCGAGGGGCGCCGGGCCGACGAGGCTGCGGAAGGTGCTGCGCGGGCCGATCGCCGAGACGACGAGATCGGCTGCCAGCATCTCGCCGGAGGCGAGCTCGACGCCCGCGGCGCGGTCGCCCGTCACGGTGATGCGCCGGACGCGGGCGCCGGTGCGCAGGGTGACGCCCGCCGCCGCGCAGGCGCGGGTCATCGCCTGCGCCACAGATGCCATGCCGCCCTGCGGCCAGTGCGCCGTGCCGCCGGCGGCGAGACGGTCGAGGTAGAGGATGAGCGAGTTGGGCGAGCGCGGGCCGAGCCGGGAGCCGAGGGTGGCGTCGAAGGCCAGCGCGCCGCGCAGCAGGTCGTCGGAGAGCTCGTCCTCGGCGACATCGGCGACATTGATGAGCAGGAGGCGCAGGAGATCGCGGAAGGCCTCGCGCCCGGTGCGGCGCAGGCCGAGGGCGAGCCGGGCGAGGGTCAGCGCCTCGCCGGGGGCGGGCCGGGAGAGCCGCGGCGGCGGCAGGAGGCGGAAGGGCGCCAGCGCCCGCGCATGGGCCGCGAGGCGGCGGTGCAGCGCCGCCCAGGCGGCCGCGTCGGGGCCGCTGGCGCCGCCGCCTTCGGCGGCGATGGTGCGGTGCGCGCCATCCGCGGCAAGGACCGTGGTCGGCAGCGGCGCCGAGAGGGCGAGGCCGTGGCGCGCCAGCGCCATGGCGGCGCTGACGCGGGGGTCGAGCCCGGTGACGAGATGGGCGAGGGCGGGGGCGACATGTCCGGGATGGAACTCGGCCGCGGCCGCGCCGCCGCCCATGGCAGGGGCGGCCTCGAGCACGGTGACGCGCCGCCCGGCAGTGGCGAGCCGGTGGGCGCAGGCCAGCCCGTTGGTGCCGCCGCCGATGACGATGACCGAGCGGGCGGTCACGGGCGGGCCTCCGGGCCGGGGATGCGGGCCGCCGGGCGGGACGGGCGGAGGGCGGCGGGCCGCGAGGGGACGGCGCGGTCACAGCACGGCATAGGCATCGCTCATTCCGGCGGGAAGCTTCATCTCGCGCAGGATCTCGGCCGCCGCGTTGCGCCCCGGCGCGCCCATCACGCCGCCGCCGGGATGGGTGGACGAGCCGCACATCCACAGGTCGCGGATCGGGCTGCGATACTGCGCATAGCCCGGCACCGGGCGGTTGAAGAGGAGCTGGTCGAAGGTGAGCTCGCCCTGGAAGATGTTGCCTTCGGTCAGGCCCACCTCGGCCTCGAGCTCGCGGGGGGTGCGCACCTCGACATGCAGGACGAGGTCGCGGAAGCCGGGGGCATATTCGGCGATCTGGTTGAGGCAGGTCTCGCCGAAGGCGTCGCGGTCGGCATCCGTCCAGTCGCGGCCCGCGATCCGTGGCGGCGCATACTGCACGAAGCAGGACATGAAGTGCTTGCCCGGGGGCGTCATCGTGGGGTCGATCGTGGTGGGGATCATGCAGTCCTGGAACGGGTCGCGGCTGAAGCGGCCGGCCTTCCAGTCGTCATAGGCGCGTTCCATCCGCTCGATGGAATCGGTGAAGTGGAGGTCGCCGCGGATCATCGGCGCGCCCTCGGGCAGGGCGGTGAAGCGCGGCAGGGCGTCGAGCGCGATGTTGAGCTTGCCCGAGGAGCCGCGGGTCCTGAAGGACCGGACCCGCCGGACGAAATCCTCGGGCAGTTCGCGTTCCTCGACATGGCGCAGGAAGGTGCGCTTGACATCCATGTTCGAGACGACGCGGCGGGCGCGGATCTCGTCGCCGCCCTGAAGGACGACGCCGGTCGCCCTTCCGCCCCGGACGAGGATGCGCTCGACCCCCCTGCCGGTGAGTATCTCGCCCCCGGCGGCGCGCAGCGAGGACGCGAGCGCCCGGGTGATCGCGCCCATGCCGCCGCGGGCGAAGCCCCAGGCGCCGATGTTGCCGTCCACGTCGCCCATGTAGTGGTGCAGCAGCACATAGGCCGAGCCGGGCGACATCGGCCCGAGCGCGGTGCCGATGATGGCCGAGACGGCGAGATAGGCCTTGATCACCGGGTTCTCGAAATACTCGTCGAGGAAGTCGGCGATCGACATCGTCCAGAAGCGGATCATCTGCGCGATCTGGCGTTCGGACAGGCCCGCGACCTGGCGCCCGAGCCAGGCCAGTTCGGCGATGTCGCGGGGGCGGAACGAGGACGGGTCGGGCGGCGTGCGCATCAGCAGCGGCCGGATGAACCGGCAGTGGCGCAGCACGTCGCGGGCATAGCGGTCGTAGGCCTCGGCGTCGCGGGGGCTGTGGCGGGCGAATTCGCGGCGGTTGGCGTCGTGGTCGCGGAACATGGCGAGATAGCCGCCGCCCTTCCGGAACACCGCGCCCCCCTCGTAGGGCAGGATCTGGAGCCCGTGCCGGGGCAGTTCGAGATCGCGCATGATCTCGGGCCGGAAGAGCGAGGAGACATAGGAGCAGTTCGAGTAGGTGAAGCCGGGAAAGAGCTCCCGGCTGACGGCGGCGCCGCCCACCCAGTCGTTCTTCTCGACCACGCAGACCCTGAGACCCGCCCTTGCGAGGTAGCAGGCGGTCACGAGGCCGTTGTGCCCCGCGCCGATGACGACCGCGTCCCAGGTCGTGCCCATCTCAGCCGCCGGCGGCCTGCCGCGCCCCGCCGCCCCCCGCGGCCAGCGCCTCGACCGTCAGGTCAACCGCCGTCTCGACCGCGCGCAGCGTCTCGTCCAGGGCCGAGGGATCGTGGCCATGCGCCTCGCAGATGAACCAGGGTTCGCGCGAATCCGGTTCGCAGATGATGCCGAGATCGTGCAGGAAATGGGCCATCGTGTCGTAGAAGGTGTAGTCCGACAGCTTCCAGTCGCGATAGTTGTCGGGCGGGGCGGGCGAAAAGAAAAGCCCGAACATCGAGGGGTGGCCGGTGAAGCTGTGGGCGATGCCGCGCCGCCCGAGGATGGCGCTGATCCCGTCCATCAGCCTCTGGCCGTAGGCGGCTATGGTCTCGAGCGCGGGGGTCTCGTCGAGGATGCGCAGGCATTCCTCGGCCGCGGCCAGGCTGACCGAATGGGCGGTGTAGGTGCCGCCATGGGCCGCGCCGCCATAGCGGAAGCTGCGCATCACCCCTTCGCGCCCGGCGACGGCGGCGATCGGGTAGCCGTTGCCCATCGCCTTGGCGAAGGTGGCGATGTCGGGGGTGACGCCGTGCAGCGACTGCACCCCGCCCCGGGCCACGCGGAAGCCGGTCTTGACCTCGTCGATGATGAGCAGGACCCCGTGGCGGTCGCAGAGCTCGCGCGCGAGGCGCACGAATTCGGTGCTGGCCGAGATGGCGCAGCAATTGCCCTGGATCGGTTCGATCAGCATCGCGGCAAGGCTGTCGCCGTGGCGGCGGAACACATCCTCGAGCCGCTGGGGATCGTTCATCGGGGTCAGATGGGCGAGCGACCTGAGGGTCTGCGGGATGCCGCGGGAATAGGGCACCACGGCGGGTTCGTCGTTCGACCCTGCATCCCAGTCCTCGAGGTTGACCATCCACATCGCGGCATCGAAGAGGCCGTGATAGCTGCCCTCGATCAGGACGTAGCTGTCGCGCCCGGTATGGGCGCGGGCCAGGCGCAGCGCGGCCATCACCGCCTCGGTGCCCGAGTTCGAGAAACGCACGAGGTCCATGCCGGGCACCATGCGGCAGATGCGGTCGGCGACGGCATATTCGCGCTCGGTCGAGAGTGCGAAGACGCCGCCCACCTCCATGCCCCTGCGGGCGGCGGCATCGACCCGGTCGTCGGCATAGCCGAGGATCGAGGGCCCGTAGCCGAGGCGGTAGTCGATGTAGCCGTTGCCGTCGATGTCCCAGAAGCGGCCGCCCTTGCCCCGCCGGACATAGATCGTGCGGTCGTCGCCCCAGTAGCGGAAGGTCGAGGCGACGCCGAGCGGCAGGCGGGTGAGGGCGCGCGCGAAATGGGCGTTGGACCGGTCAAGCTTGCGCTGCGGCGGCAGGGTCATGGCGATGTCTTCCGTCGTGTTGCGGCGGGTGCCCCGCCTGTTCCGAGCGGCGCCCGCAGCGCGCCCGCCGGAAGGGGCGGGGCCGGGGCGGCACGTCGGGGACAGGATCGCAGGATTTTGACTGGTCTGTCAATCAGAATCGCGCCGGCCGCGATTTCGCGCTTTTTTTCCGTCGTGGAACGCATAGATAAGGGCGCATCGGCAGCGGAGGCGCGAGGGTGGCAGAGGCAGGAGCGAAGGCCGAGGCGGCGCCGCGCAAGCTGTCGCGGGAGACCCGGCGGGGCCAGCTGATCGAGGCGACGATCGAGACGCTGGCGCAGCGCGGCTATGCGCGCACGACGCTGACCGAGGTGGCGCGCACGGCCGGCCTGTCGCACGGGCTGGTGAACTTCCACTTCGAGACGAAGGAGAAGCTCCTCGCCGAGACGCTCGCCTTCCTGGCCGAGGAATACCGGGCGAACTGGACGGCGGCGCTGGCGGCGGCGGCCGACCACCCGGCGGCGCGGCTGGATGCGATGCTGCGGGCCGACTTCAACCCGGCGATCTGCACGCCGGCGCGGCTCGCGGCCTGGTGTTCGTTCTGGGGCGAGGCGCAGAGCCGGCCGCTCTATCAGGAATCCTACGGCGCGAAGGACGAGGAATACATCCGCGTGCTGGAAGGGATCTGCGCGGCGCTTCTGGCGCTGGACCGGCGGAGCGACGACCCCGAGCGGGTGGCCCGCGTGCTGCGCGTGACCGTCGAGGGCGTGTGGCTGGACCTGATGTCGATGCGCAACCCCTACAGCCGCGAGGAGGCGCTGGCCACCGTCCATACCTGCGCGGCCGCCCTCTTTCCGGCGCATTTCGGCGCCGGGGGCCTGCGCCGCTGATCGACAGCGCCGCGGAAGGGGCTAGTGTGGCGCCGACCGACCCAGCCCGAGGACCGCCCATGCGCCCCGAGACCCTTGCCGTCCATGCCGGCCGCCGGCCCGACCCCGCGACCGGGGCCGTGTCGCCGCCGCTGCATCTGTCCACGACCTACGAGCGCGACCCCGACGGGGCCTTCTCGCGCGGGTATGTCTATGCGCGCGGCGCCAACCCCAACCGCGATGCGCTGGAGGAATGCCTGGCGGCGCTGGAGGGCGGGGCCGCGGCGGTGGCCTTCGCCTCGGGCATGGCGGCGGTCGATGCGGTGATCGGGGCGCTGCCGCCGGACCGGCCGCGCCGCATCCTGCTGCCGCACGACATCTATTACGGCGTGCGGTCGCTGCTGGCGGCGACGCCGGCGGGGGCCGGGATCCAGACCGCGGTCGTCGACATGACCGACCTCGGGGCGGTGGCGGCGGAATGCGCGGCCGCGCCGCCGGGGCTGGTCTGGATCGAGACGCCCTCGAATCCGCTGGTGACGGTGGCCGACATCGCCGCCGTGGCGGCAATCGCGCGGCAGGCCGGGGCGGCCGTCGCGGTGGACAATACCTGGGCCACGCCGCTTCTGCAGACGCCGCTGGCGCTGGGCGCCGATGTCGTGGTGCATTCGGCGACGAAGTACATCGGCGGGCACAGCGACCTGATGGCGGGAATCGCCGTCGTCCGCGAGGACGGGCCCTGGCTGGAGCGGCTGCGGGCGATCCAGCACCACAGGGGGGCCGTGCCCTCGGCCTTCGACTGCTGGCTGGCGCTGCGCGGGGCGGGATCGCTGCCGGCGCGGATGGCGATGCACGGAGCCAACGCGATGGCCGTGGCGCGGTTCCTTTCCGGGCATCCGGCGGTCGGGGCGGTGCATTATCCGGGGCTCGAATCGCATCCCGGACACGCGGTCGCGCGACGCCAGATGCGCGGCTTCGGGGGGATGCTGTCCTTCGTCGTCCGCGGCGGGCAGGCGGCGGCCTTCGCGGCGGCGGCGGCGCTGAAGGTGGTCACGCGGGCCACGAGCCTTGGCGGCACGCACAGCCTGATCGAGCATCGCGCCTCGATCGAGGGGGCAAGCTCGGTGGCGCCGGCGGGGCTTCTCAGGATGTCGGTCGGTCTGGAGCACCCCGACGACCTGATCGCCGACCTCGGGGCGGCGCTCGACCCGCTGGCCTGACAGAGGGGCCGGAGCCGTTCAGGCGGCGGGGGGAACGACCGGGGCCGAAGCGCCAGCCTGGGGGGATGGTGGAGCCGAGGGGAATCGAACCCCTGACCTCTTGAATGCCATTCAAGCGCTCTCCCAACTGAGCTACGGCCCCGCGCGTCCTGCTGCCGGGATGGGTGCCCGGCGTCGCGTGGCGGTCGTATAGGCAAGGGCCGCGGGCAAGGCAAGCGGAAACCCGGGGGGGCGAAGCGCCGCGTCGCGCGCGGCCCGTTCGGGCAAGCGAAAGGCGCCCGGACCGGGGTCCGGGCGCCGCCATCGCATCGTCGCTGCCCTGCGGCCCTGCCCGCCGGTCAGGTCTCGTCCTCGGCGCCGCCGACATCGGCGATGTCGTCGAGCGAGACGTTGTCGTCCTCGTCCTCCTCGAGCAGGTCGTCGTCGAGATCGACATCGGCGGCATCGCTGTCGAGATCCTCGTCCTCGGCGATCTCGTCGAGCGCGAGGTCGCGTTCCTTGACCGCCGCCTTCTCGGCGACGATCACCCGGCCGCGGCCGGCCAGCAGGCTTTCTGCGGTGAAGCTGTGGCCGCATTCGGGGCAGGTCATCGGGTCGTGCATGAGGTCGTAGAAGCGGCTGCCGCAATTGGGGCAGAGCCGCTTGGTGCCCCATTCGTCCTTCGGCATGGAGGGTTCCTTCCGCGGGGAGGGTGATTCCGAAGCCGTGGCGATGCCACAAGGCGGCGGACCTGTCAAAGGCGATTTTGCCCCGCGCCGCCGGCGGCCCCGGCAGAGCCGCATTCACCTTGGCGCGGGGGCGCGCTATCCTCTGCCGGGCTGGGATGTGCGGGCTGGGATGGAACGGCGGATCGGGGCAGGCGGCGGCGACCTGGTGCTGACGCTGCGGCGCACGCGCGCGGCGCGGCGCTTCTCGCTGCGGGTGTCGCGGATCGACGGGCGGGTGACGCTGACCATGCCGCTGCGGGCCAGCGAAGGCGAGGCGCTGCGCTTCGCCGAGGACCAGATCGGCTGGATCCGGGGGCGGCTGGCCAGCCTGCCGCCGGCCACCGGGGTCGGGCCCGGCGCGCTGGTCCCGATCCTCGGCGTGCCGCGCCTCGTCGTGCCGGCCGCGGGGCGCGGCATCGTGCTGGAGGAGGACCGGATCGCCGTGCCGGGGCCCGAGGCGGCGATGGGCCGGAGGGTCGCCGCCTTCCTGAAGGTGCTGGCGCGCGACCGGCTGGCACCGGCCTGCGACCGCCATGCAGCGGCGCTCGGCCGGCGTCATGCCGGGCTGCGGCTGCGCGACACGCGCTCGCGCTGGGGCTCGTGCTCGGCCGCGGGCGAGCTCATGTTCTCGTGGCGGCTGGCGATGGCGCCGCCGGCGGTGCTGGACTATGTCGCCGCGCACGAGGTGGCGCATCTCGTCGAGATGAACCATTCGCCGGCCTTCTGGGCGGTGGTCGCGCGGCTGGTGCCCGGCCATGCCGGGCAGCGCGCCTGGCTGCGCGCCCATGGCGAGCGTCTCCAGGCGATCCGATTCGGCCCTTGACCGCGGCCGCGCGCCCGTGATCACGTCGGCCCATGCCGGCCGCCCCCCGCCCGTCCGAAACGGTCCAGTCGCAGCACGACCGCGTCTACCGCCAGCTGCGCCAGCGGATCATGCACGGCGAGATCGAGCCCGGCGCGCCGCTGACCATCCGCGGGGTCGGGCGCGCCTTCGGCATGTCGATGACGCCGGTGCGCGAGGCATTGCGGCGGCTGGCCGCCGAGGGGGCGCTGACCATCTCGGCCTCGGGCCGGGTCTCGACGCCGGCGCTGTCGAACGAGCGGATCGAGGAACTGGCGGCGATCCGTGCGCTGATCGAGCCGGAGCTGGCGAGCCGCGCCCTGCCCAGGGCCCATTTCGCGCTGATCGAGCGGCTGCAGGCGATCAACGCGCTGAATGCGGAGGCGGTGGTCAAGCAGGATGCCGTGGCCTACCTGCGCACGAACCTGGAATTCCACCGCAGCCTCTATCTCCGGGCGCAGGCCCCGGCGATGCTGGCGGTGATCGAGACGGTGTGGCTGCAGCTCGGCCCGACCATGCGCTCGCTCTATGCGCGGCTGCGCCGCAGCGAGCCGCCGCAGACCCACCGCATGATCATCGCCGCGCTGCGCGCCGGCGACGAGCCGGGGCTGCGCCTGGCGGTGCGGACGGACGTGACCCAGGGGCTGCGGCACCTGGCGGGCTAGGGGCCGGCCGGGGCGCGCCGCGGGGGGGGTGGGGAGCCGGCGCCGGCCGCGCCTCAGGCGTGGATCGGCCCGTCGCCGCAGGCGAGGGCCGCCTCGCGCACCGCCTCGGAGAAGGTCGGGTGGGCATGGCAGGTGAGCGCGAGGTCCTCGGCCGCGGCGCCGAATTCCATCGCGACGCAGATCTCGTGGACCAGTTCCCCCGCCGCAGGCCCGATGAGGTGGGCGCCGAGGATGCGGTCGGTCGCGGCATCGGCGAGGATCTTGACGAAGCCCTCGCCCTGGAACACGGCCTTGGCGCGGGCATTGCCCATGAAGGGGAACCTGCCGACCTTGTAGGCGCGGCCTTCGGCCTTGAGCTGTTCCTCGGTCTGGCCGACCGAGGCGACCTCGGGTGCGGTGTAGATCACGCCGGGGATGAGGGCATGGTCGACATGGGCGGCCCGGCCGGCGAGGATGGCGGCGACGGCCATGCCTTCGTCCTCGGCCTTGTGGGCGAGCATCGGCCCCGCGACGCAGTCGCCGATGGCGTAGAGGCCGGGGATGTTCGTCTGCCAGTGGGCATCGGTCCTGATCGTGCCGCGGGGGCCCATCTCGACGCCGAGGGCCTCGAGGCCGAGACCGGCGGTATGGGGCCTGCGCCCCGTCGCGACGAGGACGATCCCGGCGTCGAGGCTGGCCTCGCTGTCGTTCTTCCGCAGCTTGTAGGCAACGGTCGCGCCTTTGGCGGTCTTCGTCACGGACTGGACAGCGGCGCCGAGCACGAATTTCAGGCCCTGCTTCGTCAGGATGCGCTGAAGGGTCTTGGCGACCTCGCCGTCCATGCCGGGAGTGATCGCATCGAGATACTCGACGACGGTGACGGCGGTGCCGAGGCGGGCATAGACGGAGCCCATCTCGAGCCCGATGACGCCGGCGCCGATGACGATCATCGATTTCGGGATCGCCGGCAGGGCGAGCGCGCCGGTCGAGGTGACGACGGTCCGCTCGTCGACCTCGACCCCGGCGAGGGGCGCAGGTTCGGAACCGGTGGCGATGACGATGGCCTTCGCCGCATGGACCTCGTCGCCGACCCGGACCTGGCCCGGGGCGGGGATCGTGGCCCAGCCCCTGAGCCAGGGGACCTTGTTCTTCTTGAAGAGGAACTCGATCCCCCTGGTGTTGCCGGAAACGACATCGGCCTTGTAGGCCTGCATCTTCGCCCAGTCGACGGCGGGGGCCGCGCCGATCAGGCCCATCTTCCCGAAGTTCTCCTGCGTCTCGTGCAGCATGTGCGTGGCATGGAGCAGCGCCTTGGAGGGGATGCAGCCGACGTTGAGGCAGGTGCCGCCGAGCGTGTCGCGCCCCTCGACGCAGGCGACGCGGAGGCCGAGCTGGGCGGCGCGGATGGCGCAGACATAGCCGCCGGGGCCGGCGCCGATGACGATCAGGTCGAAGTCGGACATGGACGGGTTTCCTTGCTGAGGGGGCGGGCGGGACCGGCGGGGGGCTGCCTGCCCCCCGGACCCCCCGGGAGTACTTGTGCCAGGATGAAGGGCATGGGGATCAGGCGGGGACGAGGGCGGCGAGGATCATGATGACGCTGGCGGTCCAGCCCGCGGCCCAGACGAGCGAGCGCCAGGGGGCGAGGCCGAAGGCATAGGCGGGGACATAGAGGATGCGGGCGGCGAGATAGGTCCAGGCGCAGGCCGCGGTGAGGGGGGAGGACCTTTCCGCGAGGGTGACGACGAGGACGGCGAGGGTGAAGAGGACGAGGGCCTCGACATGGTTGTCGAGGGCGCGGACGAGGCGGCCGGTGCGCGGCGAGAGGCCCGCGCGGATGTCGTGGTCGCGCGGGCCCATGGTGACGCGGGGGCCGAGCTCGCGGTTCGCCGCGACGGCCATCAGGACATACTGGACGGCCTGGAGGAGGCCGGCGAGGGCGAGGACGCGGAGCTCGGCGGTCATCGGGCGGGGAACCTGCGGCGGGGCCCGGGGCCGCGCGGCGGAGGGGCGGGGCGCGGCATCAGGCGATCCGCAGGAAGGTGCCGGCGACCGGGCCGCGGAGGGCGTTCTCGGTCCTGAGCCAGGCCTCGGCCCGGGGGCGGTCGGCGACCTCGAGCAGGGCGGTCGCCGTGTCGGGCGCGTCGGCATGGCGCCAGAGCTGGAGGAGCGTCAGGCCCGCCTGGTCGCGGGCTTCGGCATGGGCGTCGAAGGCGGCCTTCCAGGCGGCGTATTCGGGCGGCGCGAAGGTGGCGAGAAGCTGCATGGGCGGGATCCTTTCCGGGGCGTCTGTCGGGGCTTCGGCCCGGCGCGGGCGACCGGGCGCTCAGAGATCGAGAAGCAGCCGCTGGGGATCCTCGAGCACCTCCTTGACGCGGACGAGGAAGGTCACGGCGCCTTTCCCGTCCACGATCCGGTGGTCGTAGCTGAGCGCCAGATACATCATCGGGCGGATGACGATCTGGCCGCCGACCACGACGGGGCGGTCCTGGATCCTGTGCATGCCCAATATGCCGGACTGCGGCGGGTTGAGGATGGGGGCGGACATCAGGCTGCCGTAGACCCCGCCGTTCGAGATGGTGAAGGAGCCGCCCTGCAGCTCGGCCATCGAGAGCTTGCCGTCGCGGGCGCGGGCGCCGAGCTCGGCGATGCGCTTCTCGATCTCGGCGAAGGACAGCCGGTCGGCATCGCGCACCACCGGCACGACGAGGCCCGAGGGCGTGCCCACCGCGACGCCCATGTGGACGTAGTTCTTGTAGACGACGTCTGTGCCGTCGATCTCGGCATTGACCTCGGGCACTTCCTTGAGCGCGTGGCAGCAGGCGCGGACGAAGAAGGACATGAAGCCCATCTTGACGCCGTGCTTCTTCTCGAAGGCGTCCTTGTAGGTGTTGCGCAGCGCCATCACGGCGGACATGTCCACCTCGTTGAAGGTGGTCAGCATGGCTGCGGTGTTCTGCGCATCCTTGAGCCGCCGGGCGATGGTGGCGCGCAGGCGGGTCATGCGCACGCGCTCTTCGCGGGCGGCGTCCTCGGCCGGGACGGGGGCGCGCGGCACGGCGGCGGGCGCGGGGGCCTGGGCCGCGGCGGGGAGGGCGGGGGCGGCGGGCGCCTCGGCCGAGGCCGCGGTGGCCTGGG
>JAOADN010000042.1 GCA_026417295.1 Paracoccaceae bacterium | reverse complement strand
AGATGTGTATAAGAGCCAGGCCATGCTCAGGCTCACGCCTCTCCTGCTTGCGCTCCTCTACGGCCTCGTGCTGTGGCATTTCTCGGCCTGGCGGCTCCGGCGCGAGCTGGACGCCCGCTCCGTCCCCCTCGCCGATCCGGCGCTCCAGGGGGTGCTCGGTCGCCTCGCCGCCGCCATCGGGGTCGAACGCGTGCCCGTCCATCTCTACGAGGTCGATGCCGTCAACGGCCTCGCCGCCCCGGACGGGCGCATCTTCCTCACCCGCGGCTTCTACCGGAAGTTCCGCGAGGGCGAGGTGACGGCCGATGAGCTCGCCTCCGTCATCGCCCACGAGCTCGGCCATGTCGCGCTCGGCCATTCCCGCCGCCGGATGATCGACTTCTCGGGCCAGAACGCCGTGCGCATCGTGCTCGCAACCTTTCTCGGCCGCTTCCTGCCGGGGATCGGGACCTGGCTCGCCGGCCTCGCCGCCGCGCTCCTCGCCGCGCGGCTCTCCCGCCAGGACGAGTTCGAGGCCGACGAATACGCCTCCGCCCTGCTCATCAAGGCCGGCATCGGCACCGGCCCCCAGAAGTCGCTCTTCGCCAAGCTCGACCGGCTGACCGGGGCGGCGGGCCGCACGCCCCCCGCCTGGCTGACGAGCCACCCGCGCGCGGCCGAACGCATCGCCGCCATCGCCGCCAACGAGGCCCGCTGGACCGGCGCCCCCCGCCGCCCGGACTGAACCCGCCCCGGCCCGTTCCTGAACGGATGGTTAACGCCATCCGCCAAGCCATTGATTTCGCGTGGCCGAAAGGGGTGTCCCATCGTGGGACACCGGGGGCCGCGCCGCCTCCCTCACAGCCCGAGCCGGCCGAAGACCCGCGGCAGCATCTCCGGAAGGTCCTCGGCGATCAGCCCCGGCCCGAAGGCCAGCGCGCAGTCGACATGCAGCCAGGCCGCCGTCTCGGCCGCCGCGGCCGGCGCGAAGCCCCGCGCCAGCAGCCCGGCGACGAAGCCCGCCAGAACGTCGCCCGAGCCGGCGGTCGCCAGCCAGGGCGCCGCCCGGTCATAGGCGGCCGAGCTGACCGCCGCGCGCCCCTCCGGCCCGGCGATCACCGTGTCGGCGCCCTTCAGAAGCACCACGCAGCCCGCCCCGGCCGCCGCCGCCCGCGCCGCATCGACCTTCGAGAAGGCCGGGCCCCGCGCCGGCGGCGCCTCCAGCCGCGCGGCGATGTCGGGAAAGAGCCGGGCGAACTCCCCCGCATGGGGCGTCAGGACGCACCCGCCGTGCAGGGCCGCGCGCAGCGCCGGTTCGCGCGCCACCAGCGTCAGGGCATCGGCATCCAGCACGCAGGCCCGCCGCCCCGCCAGCGCCGCCGCCACCAGCCCGCGCCCCCGCGCATCCACGCCGAGCCCCGGCCCGATGCAGAGGGCGCCGATCCGCCCGTCCGCCGCCAGCGCCGCCTCCAGCGCCGCGCCGGTCCCGATCTCGCGCAGCATCACCGCATTCAGCTGCGCGGCATGTTCGGCCATCGCGCCGGCCGGCGCGCCCACCGTCACCAGCCCCGCCCCGATCCGCAGCGCGCCCCGCGCCGCCAGCCGCGCCGCCCCCCCGTGCCCCGGCGGCCCGGCAAGGATCAGGGCATGGCCGTGGCTGTACTTGTGCCCGCGCCCGCTGCGGGCCAGTGCCGGCACCCCGCCTTCCGGCGGCAGCAGGCGCACCGCAGCCGCCGCAGCCGGCCCGTCCCCGTCCGCCTCCCCCTCAAGCCCGATGTCGGCCACCGCCAGACGGCCGCAGCAGGCCGGGCCCTCGCCGAGATGATGCCCGATGCGCGGCCGGTGGAAGGTGACCGTCAGATCCGCGCGGATCACCGCCTCCGGTCCCCGCTGCAGGGGCCCCGGCGGATAGAGCCTGCCGCTGTCGGCACAAAGCCCCGTCGGCACGTCCACCGCCACGACCCGCGTCCCTGCCGCCTCCCGCAGCTCCCGGGCATGGTCGAACAGCGCCCCCAGCGCATCGGCCGGCCGGGCAAGGCCCGTGCCGAAGATCGCATCGACCACCAGGTCGACCGGATCGTCGCGCCCCCAGGCGCGGCGCAGCGCGGCGATTCCCTCTGCCGACAGGTCGGGAAAGCCAAGCGCCACGACCTCGCCCATCGCCTGCCACCGCGCGAGGTTCGTCCGCGCATCCGGCGGCAGCCTTGCGGGGTCGCCATACAGCAAGACCGCCACGTCCCACCCCGCCCCGCCGAGAAGGCGCGCCACGACGAACCCGTCGCCGCCGTTGTTGCCCGGCCCGCACAGCACGACCGCGCGCGCGGCGCGGCCGCCCTCATCCTGGCCGAAATACTCCCGGGGGGTCCGGGGGGCAGGCAGCCCCCCGCCGCCGCGCTCCGGCCAGGCCGCGCCGATCGCCTCGACGACGCCGCGCCCGGCACGCTCCATCAGCTCCAGCCCCGTGACCCGGCCCCGGGCGATGGCGCCCGCCTCGAGGGCGCGCATCCCCGCCGCGGTCAAGAGTTCCGTCATCCCGGGTTCAGACCCGCATCCCCTGCAGCGTCACCTGCGCCGTCCCGCCCAGGGTCGAGCGCTGCAGGATCAGGTCGACATGCAGGATGGTCCGCACCGCCCCGGGCAGCAGGACGGGCGCCGTCGAACTGCCCGCGCGCACCGTCTGGCCCACCCTCAGGCGCGAGGTCTGGCCGTCGGTGAAGCGCACCTGCATCTCGCGGATCGTCACCGCGTTCCCGGCCACGCCCACGCGCAGCGCGGTGAACAGCCCCGCCGTCGGCAGTACCGTGAACCGCACGTTCTCGGTGAACAGGCTGACCTGCTGCGTGCCGAGGTTCACCCACTGCCCGCCCACGGTCCCCGGCATGCAGCCGGCCATTGCCAGCGCACCCAGGATGAATCCGCGCCGTCCCGTCATTCCAACCTCCCGCACTGCGACTCCCGGCCCGCAGCCTAGCCCAGGCGGCTTTCGCTGTCGCGCCCTTCCCGCCCTTCTCCTTCTGCACATTTTTCGTGCATCCTGCATGGAATCTGCGCATGTTCCGCCGATTCCGCCGGCCGCGCCGCGGGGCCGGGGCGCGGGACTTGTGACCCCCGCGCCCATGTGGTCATAGGGCGCGGCCGGCCGGCGACCGGCCGGTCCCCGGGGGAGGTGCGGCACGCCCATGAAGAAGATCGAAGCCATCATCAAGCCCTTCAAGCTCGACGAGGTGAAGGAAGCGCTGCAGGAGGCCGGCGTCCAGGGCCTCTCGGTGATCGAGGTCAAGGGATTCGGCCGCCAGAAGGGCCATACGGAACTCTACCGCGGCGCCGAATACGTCGTCGACTTCCTCCCGAAGGTGAAGATCGAGGTCGTCCTGCCCGACGACCAGGTCGACGCCGCCATCGATGCCATCGTCGCCGCCGCCCGCACCGACAAGATCGGCGACGGCAAGATCTTCGTCTCGACGGTCGAACGCGCCATCCGCATCAGGACGGGCGAGACCGACGACGACGCGCTCTGAAACCGGACAAGACCGCCGGGGATCTCCCGGCCGAAGGACAAGGAAAGGGGTTCCCCGGATGACCAGGAAGGACGTTCTGAAACTGATGAAGGACGAGGAGGTCGCCTATGTCGACATCCGCTTCACCGACCCGCGCGGCAAGCTGCAGCATGTGACGCTCCTGGCCGACCTCGTGGACGAGGACTTCTTCGAGGACGGCTTCATGTTCGACGGCTCCTCGATCGCCGGCTGGAAGTCGATCGACCAGTCCGACATGAAGCTCATCCCCGATCCGTCCTCGGCCTACATCGACCCGTTCTATGCCGAAAAGACGCTCTGCGTGCACTGCAACGTCGTAGAACCGGACACCAACGAACCCTATTCCCGCTGCCCGCGTTCCACGGCCGTCAAGGCCGAGGCCTACCTGAAGTCCTCGGGCATCGGCGATGCGGCCTATTTCGGGCCCGAGGCCGAGTTCTTCATCTTCGACGACGTGCGCTATTCGGTGACGCCCGCCAAGGTCGCCTACCAGATCGACGCCGCGGCCGCCGCCTGGAACACGGATACCGAATACGAGATGGGCAACCTCGCCCATCGCGCCGGCCACAAGGGCGGCTACTTCCCGGTCAACCCGGTGGACGAGGCGCAGGACCTGCGGTCGGAGATGCTCTCCACCATGAAGCGGATCGGCATGAAGGTGGACAAGCACCACCACGAGGTCGCGACCTGCCAGCACGAGCTCGGCCTCGTCTTCGGCACGCTCACCGCGCAGGCCGACAACATCCTGAAATACAAGTACGTCATCCAGAACGTTGCGCAGGCCTACGGCAAGACCGTGACCTTCATGCCGAAGCCGATGAAGGGCGACAACGGCTCGGGGATGCATGTCAACATGTCGATCTGGAAGGGCGGCAAGCCGCTCTTCGCCGGCGACAAGTATGCCGACCTCAGCCAGGAGGCGCTGTGGTTCATCGGCGGCATCCTCAAGCACGCCAAGGCGCTCAATGCGCTCACGAACCCCGGCACCAACAGCTACAAGCGGCTGATCCCGGGCTTCGAGGCCCCGGTGCTGCGCGCCTACTCGGCCCGCAACCGCTCGGGCTGCGTGCGGATCCCGTGGACCGAAAGCCCCAAGGCCAAGCGCGTCGAGGCCCGCTTCCCCGATCCCTCGGCCAACCCCTATCTCGCCTTTGCCGCGCTCCTCATGGCCGGCATCGACGGGATCAAGAACAGGATCGATCCCGGCCCCGCCAGCGACAAGGACCTCTACGACCTGCCGCCCGAGGAACTGGCCGGCATCCCCACCGTCTGCGGATCCTTGCGCGAGGCGCTCGAGGAACTCGAGAAGGACCACGACTTCCTGCTCGCGGGCGACGTCTTCACACGCGACCAGCTCGAGGGCTACATGGCCCTCAAGTGGGAAGAGGTCTACGCCTACGAGCACACGCCCCATCCGGTCGAATACCAGATGTACTACTCCTGCTAGGGGCATGCGGGGCCTGCCCCGCCGCGCCGGCAGCACCACGGCATGACGGCAGGGGGGGCGCCCGCGGGCGCCCCCCTTTCCTTTCCGGCCGCAGGCCCGCGCGGCCTGCCTCGCGGCGCCGAACCTGTCCGCCGCGCTCCGCCTGGCCCCTGTCCCCTCGGCCCCCCGGGGGGCGATCGGGCGCCGCCCGCGCGCGCAGGCCCGGCCCGCGCCCTTCGGCGCAGCCGCGCCTTGACTCGGGGGCGGGCCGCGCCATCCTCTCCCCATCCCAGCCCGAGGCCGCCCATGCCCGCCCGCACCATCGCCCTCTTCGGCGCCACCGGCCGCGCCGGCGGCCGGGTCCTCGGCCGTCTCCTCGCGCGCGGCGACCGCGTGCGCGCCCTGGCCCGCGATCCCGCACGCCTCGCCCCCGCCCCGGGACTCGCCGTCCTTGCCGGCGACGCCGGCGATCAGGCGGCCGTGGCCGCAACCCTCGCCGGCGCCGACGCCGTGATCGCCACGCTCGGCATGGCCGACATCTCGACCCCCTCCACCGCCTTCTCCGACGCCGTCCGCGTCATCGTCGGGGCCATGCAGAATGGCGGCCCGCGGCGCCTCGTGATGATCGCCGGGGCGGGCACGCTTCCCCATCCCGAGGGGGGCTTCCGCGCCGACCGCAACCCGCCCGGCCCCTATTCCCACGTCGCCGCCGAGCATGTCCGCAACTTCCGCACGCTCGCCGCGTCCGGTCTCGACTGGACGCTCTTCTGCCCCGGCAACCTCATCGCCGGCGAGGAAGAGGGATACGAGACCAGGCCCGAGGACTGGCCCGGCCAGCCCGGCCGCCCGACGCGCTATGCCGCCCTCGCCGCCGCCCTGGTGGCCGCCCTCGACCGGCCCGACTGGATCGGCCATCGCATGGGCATCGCCTCGGTCTGAGGCCACCGCCGGCCGCGGCCCCGCCGCTGGGCCCCGTCCGGCCGCGGCCCGCTGAAAGGGCGGCCCGCTGAAAGGATTGTCATCGCGCTGCGCGAAATGACGCGCCTTGGCCGCAATTCGGCCCGAAACGGCGGCCAGATTTCCCTCCGGTGACGGGATTTTCCGACTCGGCGCGGGGAGATTTTGCATGACCCATGGACAGGGACGCATCGAGGCGACGCTCTTCTTCCGCCGCGTTCCGGCGCTTCCGGCCGATCTCGAACCCGCCATCGTCACGGCGCTCGGCCGCTTCGGGCACCGCGTCGCCCGTATCGAGCCTGACGGCGCGGGCGGCCAGATCTTCGACGCGGCGGACCTCTCGCTGACGCTGCGCCTGTCGCCGGTCCCGGCCGATCCCGCCCCCTTCGCCGCGATGATCGACGCCTCCTTCGCGCGCATCCGCCCGAACGACTATGCCGGGCGCCTCGCCGCGAACCGCGGCACCGTGACCCTGGCGCTGGCGCCGGCCTCCACCCTGACCGAGGCCGACGCGATCCGCGCCGCCCATGCGGCCCTCGCCGCCACGATCCGGCGCATCCGCCCCGAGGCGATCGCCTGGTCGCCCAACGATACCCTCTTCCTGCCCGAGGAGATCCCGGCCGCCGATCCCGCCATGTTCCCCGCCAGCCTCGCCCTGCGGCCCGAGATCCGCATGGCCTCCGCCGACCCGGCCGGCCGGCGCCGCCACGGCTTCGTCGCCGGCAATGCCGAACGCTGGTTCGGCAAGGCACTGGTCGTCGAGCCGACGACCGTCCCCCTGCCCGAGACCCTCGCCTTCGTCGATCTCTGCCTGATCGCGCGCATGGCGGGCGAGGACATCCTCGCCCGGCCGGCGACGCTGCGGGTGACCGAGACGCTCTCGGTCACCGTGCGCCACCAGCCGCCCGGCCGCGTCTTCCCCGCGGGCCACATCGCGCTCGCCTTCCACTCGACCGGCGACCGCATCCGCGTCCGCCCGCCCGTCGCGCCGGCCCCGCCCCTCCGCCCCGAGGCTCTGGCCGCCGCGCCCCGCCAGGCCGGCGGGCCGGCCGCACGCACCGGCAGCCGCCCGGCGGCCCGCCGCTGACCGCGCCGGAACGCCGCGAAAAGCCCGCCCCGCGTCGCCCGGCGGCATGACGGACCGCCCCGCCTGCCCTAGGCCTTTCCGCCGGGAGGGCCCTTCATGACCGCGCATTACGCCGACCGCCGCAAGATCGACCCCGCCAGGGGCGACCGCCTCGCCGACGGCAGCCCCAACGACAACGACCGCGTCGAGATCGGGCCGACGCAGCTTGCCTTCCGCGAATGGGAAGCGGCGGGCCTTACCCCGCCCGACCTTGCCGCGATGCGGGAATGGCGCTGGCGGCGGCTCACGGCCGCGCTCGTCGCCCGCGACTACGGCGGGCTGCTGATGTTCGATCCCCTCAACATCCGCTACGCGACCGACACCACGAACATGCAGCTCTGGAACGCCCACAACCCGTTCCGCGCCGTCCTTCTCTGCGCCGACGGCCACATGTGCATCTGGGAATACAGGAACTCGCCCTTCCTCGTGACCTTCAACCCGCTCGTCGCCGAAATCCGTCACGGCGCCTCGTTCTTCTACGCCGTCACGGGCGACCGGGGCGAGGACGCGGCCCGCGACTTCGCCGCCGAGGTCGACGAGGTGATGCGGGCCCATGCCGGCACCAACCGGCGGCTCGCGGTGGACAAGATCATGGTGGCGGGCCTGCGCGCGCTGGAACGGCAGGGCTTCGCGGTGATGGAGGGCGAGGAGGTGACCGAACGCGTCCGCGCCGTGAAGGGCCCCGAGGACATCGCCGCGATGCGCTGCGCCCACCACGCCTGCGAGGCCGCGATCGCCGAGATGGAGGCCTTCACCCGCGCCAACGTGCCGAACGGCAACGTCAGCGAGGACGCGATCTGGGCCGAGCTTCACCGCGGCAACATCCGCCGCGGCGGCGAATGGATCGAGACGCGGCTCCTGGCCTCCGGCCCCCGCACCAATCCGTGGTTCCAGGAATGCGGGCCGCGGATCGTCCAGCCGAACGAGATCGTCGCCTTCGACACCGACCTCGTCGGCTGCTACGGCATCTGCATCGACATCAGCCGCACCTGGTGGGTGGGCGACGCCCGCCCCTCGAACGCGATGGTCTCGGCCTTCCACCACGCGCTCGACCACATCGCCGGGAACATGGCGATGCTCAAGCCCGGCGTCACCATCCGGGAACTCGTCCACGGCGGCCACCGCCTGGCGCCGGAATACTGGGCGCAGAAGTATTCCTGCAAGATGCACGGGGTCGGGCTCTGCGACGAATGGCCCTTCGTCGCCTACCCCGATTCCCATGTCGAAGGCGCCTTCGACTACGCGCTCGAACCGGGCAACGTGCTCTGCGTCGAGGCGCTGGTCAGCCCCGAGGGCGGGGATTTCTCGATCAAGCTCGAGGAACAGGTCCTGATCACCGCGACGGGACACGAGAACCTGACGCGCTACCCCTTCGATCCGCGCCTCATGGGCTAGGCCCGCCGCCGCCCGGGCCTCAGCCGCCGCGCCCCGCGCGCCATTCGTCAAGCGCCGCATTGGGCTCGTCCGCGGCGGCCGCCTGCGGCGTCGCGGCGGCGGCGCTGCCGCGTGGCGCGCGAGAGCGGAAGTAATGCGCCTCGCGGGCGCCGAAATAGAACCCGACGATCGCCGCCAGCAGCCACCACAGGGGCTCGGGCACCTCGTCCAGCCCGCGCATGCGCACCGAGAACCCCGCCGGATCGACCATCGCATAGACGAACAGGCCAAGCGTCCCGAAGGCCAGGAAGGGCCGCGGCAGCCGGTTCAGCCCGTTGACCGCCGCGTCGAACCAGCCGACGCGCCCATAGCGGAACTCGTCGCCGAACTGGTCCATCGCCCCCATCCAGGCCTCGTGCGCGGCCTGCATGCGCTTGGTCGCATTGGGCACGAAGACCTCGGCCGCGCCCGCCACCGCCTCGCCCGCGGCCTTCACGCCGCCGGCCCCGAGGATCGCATCGATCACCCCCATGACGCCACCCGCGCGCGGTGCTCGGCCTCGGTCAGCCTGAAGCGGGGCGAGATGAACTCCTCCGCCCGCAGGATCCAGCCGCCCTTGCCGCCGTCGCGGCGCCGGGCGTACTTGCGCGAGGCCGGCCTGCGGTCGCCCAGCCGGTAATAGTAGTTGCGCCTGGCGATCCCGTAGGCATCCACCAGAAGCTGCCCCGCCGCCTCCCAGGCGGCATGGGCCGCGCGCGCGGTCGCCGGGCCCAGGACCCCGTCCTCGGCCACGTCCTCGCCCATCTCGGCCAGGACCCGCTGCAGGATGCGCACCGCATTCGCGCCGGCATTGACGTACATGTCGAAGACCGGGGGCTGCAGCGCCTCGGGCAGGGTGTGCAGCCGCGGCCGCCGCCAGTAGTGCTCGACGAAGATCTCCACCGCCTTCGCCGCGGTCAGCGCCTGAACGTCGGCCTTGCCGACCCGGCCGTCGCCCGTCAGGTCGATGCCAAGGCGCTGCATCGTCCCCAGGGTCACCCCGTGATTGGTCGCCCCGCCGGGATCGTCCGGGTCGTCGGCATAGCCGCCCTCCCGGCGCACGATCTCCCGCGCGATCTCCTCGACCGTCTGCATCCCGCACCTCCGCCCGCTTTCCGGCCGGCGAAGGCTGCGCGTGGAACCGTTAATTGGTTGCCGGCGGGGCGTTCGCCCCTCCCTTGCCGGGATCGACATAGACGCCCTGCGCCTTCAGCGCCTCGATCACTTCCTTGGGCATGTAGCTCTCGTCGTGCCGCGCCAGGATCTCGGTCGCCTCGAAGGTCCCGTCCACCAGCCGACCGGTCGCCACCACGCCCTGCCCCTCGCCGAAAAGATCGGGAAGCACGCCGGTATAGCGGACCGGAACCGTGGCCTTCGTGTCGGTGACGCGGAAGGTGATCGCCTCGCCCTGCCCGCGCACAAGGCTTCCCGCCTCGACCAGGCCGCCCAGCCGGAACACCTCGTCGGGGTCCGGCGCCCGCTCGGCCACCTGCGCCGGCGAGCGGAAGAAGTTGATCCCGTCGCGCAGCGCATAGCCGATCAGGCCCGTGGCCAACGCCAGCATGGCCGCCGCCAGGACGACGATCTGGATCCTCCGGCGTTTCTTCAGCGTCTGCATGGGCTTGCCCCGCGTTTCTCAGGCGTCACGGAAAGACCGGGGCCAGCATCAGGCCGGCAGTCTCGTCCAGCCCCAGCATCAGGTTGGCATTCTGGATCGCCTGCCCCGAGGATCCCTTCGTCAGGTTGTCGAGAACCGAAACGACGACGGCGCGCCCCGGGATCCGGTCGCCGATCACGCCCAGATGAACGAAGTTCGATCCCGCCACCGACCGCGTCGAGGGCAGAAGGCCGAAGGGCAGGACGTGCAGGAAGGGCTCGCCGGCATAGCGCTCGGCCAGCGCCGCATGGATCGCCCGCGGCTCGCCCCGCACATGGGCCGTCATCAGGATCCCGCGGTTCATCGGCAGCAGGTGGGGCGTGAACTGCACCATCACCGGCCGGCCGGCGGCCTTCGCGAATTCCTGGTCGAACTCGCCCAGATGGCGATGCGTGCCGCCCGCCGAATAGGGATGCGTGCCGCCCGAAAGCTCGGCATGCAGCAGGTTCTCCTTCAGGCTGCGGCCGGCCCCGGACACCCCCGCCTTGAGGTCCAGCACGATCGAGTCAAGGTCGATGACGCCGGCCGCGATCAGCGGCAGGATCGCGTATTGCCCCGCGGCGGCGTTGCAGCCGGTGCCGGCGACCAGCCGGGCCCTGCGGATCTCGTCGCGGTAGAACTCGGTCAGCCCGTAGACCGCCTCCTCCTGCAGCTCGGGCGCGGCATGGGGCTTGCCGTACCAGCGCTCGTAGGCGGCCGGGTCGCGCAGCCGGAAGTCGGCGCTCAGATCCACCACCTTCAGGCCGCGCGGCAGGGCCGCGATCACCGCCTGGCTCGTCGCATGGGGCAGCGCGCAGAAGCACAGGTCCACCCCGCCGAAGTCGATGTCCTCGATCCGCGACAGCACCGGCAGGTCGAGATGGGCAAGGAACGGAAAGACCTCGGCCATCGCCATTCCCGCCTTGCGGTCGCCCGACAGCGCCGCGATCCGCAGCCCCGGATGGGTGGCGATCAGGCGCACCAGCTCTGCCCCGGTATAGCCGGAGGCGCCGAGGATGGCGACGGAATGGCTCATGTCCTGGCCCCGCTGCGGGATGTCGCGCGGTCTTTAGGCCAAAGTCCGGTGCCCGGCAATGCCACCCCGGCCCGCCTCGCCGATCCGTGTCCGCCTCAGCCCAGGGGATAGTCGGCAAGCCGCCTGTAGATGCGCCCCGCCCTGCCCGCGTCCGACCGGTAAAGCCCGAAGGACCGCGCCACGAAGGCGCCGGGCCGCACCGCGCCATTCGCCGCCAGGAAGGCGGCGAGGCGCGCCTCCTCGTCCGGGCTCGGTCCCCGCCCGCCGAAGCGCATCAGCGTGACATGCGGCCTGAACCGCCCGCGCTCCGGCCTCAGGCCGGCCGCGTGGGCCGCGCCCAGCACCCGCCGGCGCAGCGCCTCCAGCGCCGCCGTCGCCGTCACGCCCGCCGCCAGCACCGTCGGGACCCGGCCGCCCAGCGCCACAAGCCCGTCGAGCGCCACCTCGACCGGCGCCCCCCGCAGCCCCGACAGCGCATCGTGCAGCGCCTCGGCCTCGCGGTCGGCAACCTCGCCCAGGAAGGCGAGCGTCAGGTGCAGGTCCTCTTCCGGCACCGCCCGCCCGGCCGGAATCCGCGCCTGCAGGCCCGCCAGGCTGCGGGCCAGCCCCCCGGGCAGGGCGATGGCGACGAAAAGGCGCATGGATCACGTCGGCAGCGGCGGCCCGGCCAGCCTAGCGCGCCCGCGCCCCGCCCGGCAATCCGCCCCTCAGCCCGCCGCCGCCGCCGCGGCCGGGCCGTGGGCCGCCGCCCGCCAGTCGCCCGTCGCCACGTAGCGCCGCGTCAGCCACCACATCACCGCCACGAGAAGGATCGAGGCATAGGCATCCACCGCATAGTGATAGCCCGACAGGACCGAGACAAAGGCCACCGCGGCGACCAGCAGCGCCGCGAAGGGCAGCATCACCGGCCAGCGCTTGCCCATGTAGAGCGCGATCAGCCCCGCCATCGCCACATGCACGCTCGGAAAGGCCGAGACGCCAGAGGCGAAGGCCAGGTCCTCGGTGCCGAGATGCCAGCCGAGGTAGTCCTGCGTCAGCCCGATCATCGTGTCCGACAGGCCCGACCGGTCGAGCGCCGCGTGCAGCCCCGCAAAGGCATCCGACCCGTAGGCCTGCGCCACGAAGACCGGCCCGACCGAGGATCCCAGGACCGCCATCAGGTTGCCGACGACGATCCACACCATCGCGTAGAGGATGAGGAACCGCTCGGCCCGCGCCCGGTTCGGGTCGCCCACGGCCAGGAACAGCGGGAAGAGGATCGTCATCGTCGTCCAGATCGTGAAGTACAGCATCGAGGCCAGATGCGGATCGCCCCCGCCGAAGGCGCGGTGGGCCAGCCGCCAGGGATCGATGCCCCCGTGCAGCCAGCGGTCCGCATCGGCAAGCCAGGGATCGGCATAGAAGGGCACGAATTCCGGGATCATGACCTTCATGACCGAGAAGGCCGCCTGCAGGAAGACGATGCCGCCCAGGCCGTAGAGCAGGTCCTCGATCGAGGCGCTGAACTGGTGGCGACCCACCCAGACCAGGGCCGCCGCCGCCGGCAGCAGCATCCACGGCGGCGCTCCCGACAGGCGCGACACGAATTCCAGCGTCCCCGCGATTCCCTGCGCGACGTGATCGGGCGAAAGATGCCCCAGCGCCGCGGCCACCAGCATCGCCACCGCGAAATAGATCACCGAAAGCCGGAAGAACGCCCGCATCGTTCCGTCGCCGCATCCGCCGGGCGCGCCCCCGCGGCCTGCCCGTCGCCGCCGATCTCAGCGCGACATTCTGGCATCATTTTGGCGGCCCGCCCGCCGCTTCGTGACAATCCGCACGAATCGTCCCCGGCCCGTCGGGCGGTCAGGCCGCCTCGAAGCGGATCGGCCGGCGCAGGAACTGCGTCGCCTTCGAGGACACGTTCTCCGGGTCGCCCGTCGTCAGGAACCGCGCCCGCCGGCCCGGCCCCAGCATCCCAGGGCGGCGCGCCAGATAGTCGGCCAGGCTCTCGGCCACCAGCCCCGGCTGCGAGAACACCTTGACCCCCGGCCCCAGGGCGGCGCGGAAGGCGCCTTCGACAAGGGGGTAATGCGTGCAGCCAAGGACCGCCGCCTCGGGGTTCGGCATCCGCCGCTTCAGGCTCTCGACATGGCTCCTGACCAGCGCCTCGGCCAGGATCTCGTCGCCCAGCTCGATCGCGTCCACGACGCCCGCGCAGGGCTGCGCCTCGACATCCACGCCGATCGCGCGAAAGGCCAGCTCGCGCTGGAAGGCCCGGCTCGCCACCGTGGCCGGCGTCGCGAACAGCGCGACATGCTTCACCGCCACTTCCCGCGGCGCCGAGTTGTCGCCCCACTGCCGCTCGGTCAGCGCCTCGATCAGCGGCACGAAGACGCCCAGCACGCGCTTGTCCTCCGGCACCCAGGTCTCCTGCATGCGCTTCAGCGCCGCCGCCGAGGCGGTGTTGCAGGCCAGCACGACCAGGTCGCAGCCCTCTGCCCACAGCCGTTCCACCCCCGCGCAGGTCAGCGCGAAGATGTCGTCGGCGTCGCGCACCCCGTAGGGCGCATGGGCATTGTCGCCGTAATAGACGAAGGGCACGTCGGGCAGGCGCTTCTCCACCGCGTCCAGCACGGTCAGCCCGCCAAGCCCCGAATCGAAGATCCCGACCGCCATCCACGCCCGCCCTTCCGGGCCGCGCGTCAGGCCCGGTAACGCTGTTCGAACTCGTAGCCCAGCGCATCCCAGCGCAGGGGCTCCGGCGACAACGCATACGTTGACTGCCGCAGGTAGTCCATCATCGCCTTGGGCTCGCCACGCCGCGCCGCCAGCTCCTCCCGTGGCAGCGGCCGGCCGACGGCGATGCGCACGGGCTCGTCCACCCGCGCCCTGAACTCGCTGATCAGCAGCGCCAGCCGCAGCGTGTAGTTGACGTGGCTGGCGATCTGCCACAGCCGGCTGTTGTGCCCCTCGAAAAAGATCGGCACCACAGCAGCATCCGACCGCGCGATCATCTTCGCGGTGAAGTTGCGCCAGACCGGATCCATCGGCCGGGCAAAGGGCTTGGGCGCGGTCGAAACCGAGCCGCCGGGAAAGACGCCGATCGCCCCGCCCGCGCCCAGGTAGTCCAATGCCAGACGCCGCGTCTGCAGGTTCTGTTCCACGGCCTCCTTCGTCTCGTCGAAGTTGATGGGCAGGATCACCCTGTTCAGCGCCTCGGCCCTGCGGAAGACGCGATGCGCGAGGATGCGGAAATCGCCGCGGATGCGCGACAGGATGTGCCCCATCATCAGCCCGTCGAGGATGCCGTAGGGATGGTTGGCCACGATGATCAGCGGCCCGGTCCGCGGAATGTCGTCAAGGCTGCCGGCAAAGACATCCAGGCTCAGCCCGTAGCGTTCGACGATCACCTGCCAGAAGTCGCGGCCCCGTGCGACCTCCGCCTCGTAGCCCTCGGCCCGCCGGATCAGGCCGATCCGCCCGGTCAGGTTCTCCACCACCCGGACGACCGCGCGCCCGCTCCGCGACTTTGCCGAGGACGCATAGCTCACGTCCCGCGTGACCGTCCGCTGCATCTGTCCGCCCGAACTCCCGATCAGGCCACCGTCTCGCCGATCACATTGGCGGAATCGCGTTACAGCCCCGATTCCGTTGTGTGACCGGATGATGACAGGCCGGGCGGGCATACCGGGCGGGCAACCGTCCCCGACCGACCCCCTGTTTGTCTTTCGCGCCCGACCTATGTAATGGATGCAAGGCAGGCCTGAAGGCAGGATCAAGCATGGACTGGGACAAGCTGCGCATCTTCCATCAGGTGGCCGCCGCCGGCAGCCTGACCCATGCGGGCGAGACGCTGCGGCTGTCGCAGTCCGCCGTCAGCCGGCAGATCCGCGCGCTCGAGGAATCGCTCAACACGACGCTCTTCCACCGCCATGCGCGCGGCCTCATCCTGACCGAGCAGGGCGAGCTGCTCTTCGATGCGACCTCGGCGATGAACAAGCGGCTCGAGACGGCCGCGGCGCGCATCCGCGACAGCGAGGAAGAGGTGCTGGGCGAGCTGCGCGTGACCACCACCACCGGCTTCGGGACGCTCTGGCTCGCGCCGCGCCTGTCGCGCCTCTACGAGAAGTATCCCGACCTCAAGATCGACCTCATGCTCGAGGAACGGGTGCTCGACCTGCCGATGCGCGAGGCCGACGTCGCCATCCGCATGAAGGAACCCTCCCAGGCCGACCTGATCCGCCGGCGGCTGATGAACATCCGCATGCGCCTCTATGCGACCGAGGACTACCTCGCCGAACGCGGCACGCCCCGGCGGCTGCCCGACATCGCGGGCCATCGCCTGATCTCGCAGAGCCCCGAGACGCCGCAGGTCGCCGCCGGCGCGACCCTCGTGCAGAGCCTGATGGAATACGACATTCCCTCGACGCTGCACGTCAACAACTACTTCGGCGTCCTGCAGGGCGTGCTGAACCACCTCGGCATCGGCGTCCTGCCCGACTACATCACCGACGACTTCCCCAACCTCGTCCGCGTCCTGCCCGACGTGGAATCCGCCGAGGTGCCCGTGTTCCTCGCCTACCCCGAGGAACTGCGCCAGTCCAAGCGCATCGCCGCCTTCCGCGACTTCGTGACCGAAGAGATCATGATCTACCGCCGCCGCCAGGCCCCCGACGCCTATTCCTGACGCGCGCGGCACGCGCGCGCGGCGGGCGGCGCGGCGCGGCTCAACCGCACGTTGCACTGCGACATGTTGGCAACGCATGGCGGCCATGATGCAGTTGCGGCATGTTCGATCTTGCAGGATTCGCACTCTGCACATAAATCGGGCGTGAGGGCGGCAGTCGAAGCAATTCCTGTCTCCCTCTACCTCCCTGTTGGACTTGGGCCGAGCTTTGTCTCGGCCTTTTTTTTGGTGCTCAATCGATTGCAGCACCGCCGCCCCGGCTCCTGCCCCGCCCGCCCCCGCCTGCCCCGTCCGCAGCCCTTCCGCCCCCGCGCCTCTTGCCCTAATAGGGCCGCGAGCGTCCGCCCCGGGGGCCCCCATGACCGAACCGCAGATCACGCCAGACCTCGTCGCCGCCCACGGCCTGAAGCCCGACGAATACGCGCGGATCCTCGAGATCATCGGGCGCACGCCCAGCTTCACCGAACTCGGCATCTTCTCGGCGATGTGGAACGAGCATTGTTCCTACAAGTCGTCGAAGAAGTGGCTGCGCACCCTGCCCACGACCGGCCCCCAGGTCATCTGCGGCCCCGGCGAGAATGCGGGCGTCGTCGACATCGGCGACGGCCAGGCCGTCATCTTCAAGATGGAAAGCCACAACCACCCCTCCTACATCGAGCCCTACCAGGGTGCCGCGACCGGCGTCGGGGGCATCCTGCGCGACGTCTTCACCATGGGCGCGCGTCCCGTCGCGGCGATGAACGCGCTCAGCTTCGGCGCGCCCGCCCATCCCAGGACCCGCCATCTGGTGAAGGGCGTGGTCGAGGGGATCGGCGGCTACGGCAACGCCTTCGGCGTGCCCACGGTGGGCGGCGAGGTGCGCTTCCACCGCAGCTACAACGGCAACTGCCTCGTCAACGCCTTCGCCGCCGGCATCGCCCAGACGGACGCGATCTTCTATTCCAGGGCCTCGGGCGTGGGCATGCCCGTCGTCTACCTCGGCGCCAGGACCGGGCGCGACGGCGTCGGCGGCGCGACGATGGCCTCGGCCGAGTTCGACGACTCGATCGAGGAGAAGCGCCCCACCGTCCAGGTCGGCGACCCCTTCACCGAGAAGCGCCTGCTCGAGGCCTGCCTCGAGCTCATGGCCTCGGGTGCCGTCATCTCCATCCAGGACATGGGGGCGGCGGGCCTGACCTGCTCGGCCGTCGAGATGGGCGACAAGGGCGGCCTCGGCATCCGGCTCGAGCTTGACCGCGTGCCCCAGCGCGAGACCGGCATGACCGCCTACGAGATGATGCTTTCCGAAAGCCAGGAGCGGATGCTCATGGTCCTCCGGCCCGAGAAGGAGGCCGCGGCGAAGGCCATCTTCGACAAGTGGGATCTCGACTTCGCCGTCATCGGCCACACCATCGCCGAGGACCGCTTCCTGATCCTGCACGGCAACGAGGTGAAGGCCGACCTGCCCCTGTCCCGGCTCTCCTCCAGCGCACCGGAATACGACCGGCCCTGGACACCGCCGCCCGCCCCCCCGCCGCTGCCCGCCATCCCGGCCATCGGCCCGATCGAGGCGCTGAAGGCGCTGATCGGCAGCCCGTCCCATGCGCACAAGGCCTGGGTCTGGGAACAGTATGACAGCCAGGTCATGGCCGACACGCTGCGCACCCCCGGCCTCGGGGCGGGAATCGTGCGCGTGCACGGCACGCCGAAGGCGCTTGCCTTCACCGCCGACGTCACCCCCCGCTACGTCCGCGCCGATCCGCTCCAGGGCGGCCGGCAGGCCGTGGCCGAGGCCTGGCGCAACCTCGTCGCCGCCGGCACGAGGCCCCTCGCCGCGACCGACAACCTCAACTTCGGCAATCCGGAAAAGCCCGAGATCATGGGCCAGTTCGTGCTTGCCATCCGGGGCATCGCCGAGGCCTGCCGCGCCCTCGACTTCCCGATCGTGTCGGGAAATGTCAGCCTCTACAACGAGACCGACGGCTCCGCGATCCTGCCCACCCCGACGATCGGCGGCGTCGGTCTGGCGCAGCGGGCGGCGGACCTGATCCCCGCCCTGCCCGGCGCGGGCGACATCGCCCTCCTGATCGGCGCCACGGCGGGCCATCTCGGCCAGTCGGCGCTCCTCGCCGAGGCCTTCGGGATCGAGGCGGGCGACGCCCCGCCCGTGGACCTCGCCGCCGAACGCCGTAACGGCGAATTCCTGCTTGCCCACCGCGCCCTCGTCACCGCCGCCACCGACCTGTCGGACGGCGGCCTTGCGCTCGCGGCCTTCGAGATGGCGGCGAATGCGGGCCTGGGCGTCGCGCTCGACACCGACGACATCGCGCAGCTCTTCGGCGAGGATCAGGCACGCTATCTCGTTGCCGCCCGGCCGGAAGGGGCCGCGGCGCTGCGCCGTGCCGCAGAAGCCGCAGGCGTGCCCGTCGCCGCGGTCGGCCGCTTCGGCGGCGACGCGGTGATCTTCGGGTCCCGCTCGGCCCCCCTCGCCGATCTCGACGCGCTGTGGCGCACGGCCTTCGCCGCAACCCTCGGACTCGACGGCTGAGCCGGGGGCGAGGGGGCCGGCGACGGGGCGCGCGCCCGCAGGCCCGCAGGCGCCGCCGGGCGCGTGGCGGCGCTGCAGCGGCCAGCGAAGAGGCCCGCCAGGGCCGATGAGCGGCCCACCGCCCCTGCCCGGCATCCCCCCGCAGGCGGCTCGTCGCTTCCTGCCGGTCGCTTCTCGCCGCAAGGCGCCCCCCGGGAGGCGGCTCGTCGCTCCCTGCCGGTCGCTTCTCGCCGCCCCCGGCCCGGCCGCCTTGACGTGCCCCCTCGCCGGCCGCGCCGGCCCCGGTCGGCGCCTACGCCTCCTCGACGATCCGCCAGGCGGTCTCCAGCGTCGCGGTTCCCCGGAACATCGCGCTGGCCGAGCAGTACTTCTCCTCGCTCAGGCGGATCGCCCGTTCGACGGCGGCGGGCTTCAGCCCCCGCCCCTTCACGGTGAAGCCCAGCTTCACCCGGGTGAACACCTTGGGGTCCTCGGCCGCGCGTTCGGCATCGAGGTCCACCTCGACGCCGGTGACCGGCTCGCGCGCCTTCTCGAGGATCATCACCACGTCAAAGGCGGTGCAGCCGCCCAGGCCCAGAAGCAGCATCTCCATCGGCCGGACGCCGATGTTGCGCCCCCCCGCCTCGGGCGCACCGTCCATGACCACCCCATGCCCCGAGCCCGATTCGCCCAGGAACGCCCGTCCGTTGATCCAGGTGACCTTCGCCTTCATACCGCAGACCTCCGCGCCCGCTGCCCTGCCCTCACGGGACGCAGGCTTCGCGGAAAGCGCCGCGGAAGTCAAAGCCCCCGCCCGCCACGCGGCGCAGGCGCCGCCGCCCGTGCCTTGCGACCGCCCGCCCCCGGCCCTACATTCGGCCCCAGGACGAAAGGACCGCAGCCCATGCCCATGGAAGCCCGGGACATCGAGAACCTCATCCGCGAAAGCTTTCCCAACGCGCGGATCACGATCACGGACCTCGCCGGCGACGGGAACCACTGGGCGGCCGAGGTAATCGACGAAAGCTTCCGCGGCATGAACCGCGTGCAGCAGCAGCGGGCGGTCTATGCCAGCCTGAAGGGAAAGATGGACGGCGCGCATGGCGAACTCCACGCCCTTGCGCTGACGACAAAGGCGCCGGAGTGAACCTCGGGGCCGATCCCTCGGACACACCCGGAATTGCGCTCACCCTCGCCCTGTTCGGACCGATCCTGCCCTTCGCGAAGGGAATGTCCGGGATGCGAAAGGGCGGCCCCTTACTCGACCGGACCGACGGGGACTACGAGGCCATGCGCGAGCAATCTCGCCGCCTTGCCGCCGCCCGCGCAGAGCAGGATGCACGCATGGACGAATACCTTGAATCACGGAAGGACGATTCAAAGGCGACGGAGCTTGACTTGACAAGGTCAAGCCGAAAGCCGACTTCAATCCTGAAGATCGCCTCTGCCCCGGGAGACAGGAATGACCGCCATCGACCAGATCCGAGACACGGTCACGAAGAACGATGTCGTCCTCTACATGAAGGGCACGAAGATGATGCCGCAATGCGGCTTCTCCTCGCGCGTGGCCGGCGTGCTGAACTACATGGGCGTCGACTATCTCGACGTGAATGTCCTCGCCGACCCCGAGATCCGCCAGGGCATCAAGGACTATTCGGACTGGCCGACGATCCCGCAGCTCTACGTCAAGGGCGAATTCGTGGGCGGCTGCGACATCGTGACCGAGATGACGCTCTCGGGAGAGCTCGACCAGCTCTTTGCCGAGAAGGGCATCCCCTTCGACAGGGAAGCCGCCGAGAAGATCCGCGCGGCCAATGCCTGACCGGCCCGGCCCTGTGCCCGGCCCTGCCGGGTGAAGGGGCCGGCCGACCGGTCCGCCTGACCGCCCCGCCCGGCCTCAGGCCGCCCGGCCCTCGATGCGCGTGGCCAGCGCCTCCGCCTCTGCGGCCAGTCCCGCGAAACGTTCCGCCAGGTCCTCGGGCAGGGCCGCGACCTCGGCGCGGACCGAGGTCGCCCGTGCCCTCTCCAGCGCCCGCTCCGCCATCGTCGCGCGCTCCTCCGCGGCACGCAGCTGGTCCTCGACCGCGGCCGTCTTGTCCGCCAGCATCAGCCCCGCCATCAGCAGCATCCGCAGTTCGGGCATCCGCCCGATCTGGCTGACCAGCGCCGTCGCCTCGGCATCCAGAAGCCGCGCCGCGGCGCGCAGGAAATGCTCCTCGCCGGGCTGGCAGGCCACGTCGAACTCGCGTCCACCCACCGTGATCCTGACCTCCGGCATCAGGCGACCTCCCCGATCAGCGGCCTGAGCTCGGCCAGGATCGCATCCATCTCCGCAAGGTCCGCCTTGCGCTGGGCGCGCAGCTGCGCCAGCTCGGCCATCGCCGCGTCGCGCTCCTCGGTCAGCCGCGCCACCGTCCGCTCCAGACCCGAGACGACGGTCTCCTGCTTCTCCTTGATCGCCCGCACCCGCTCGGTCAGCTGCGCATTGGCCTCCCGCTCGCTCTCCAGCGCCACGCGCAGGCTGGCCAGCTCGGCCGCGCTCGCCGATGGCGCGGCGTCCAGCGCCGCGTTCGCCCGGCGCAAGGCCGCCGCGATCCGCCGCTCGATCTCGGTCATGTCCTGCATCTGCCGTCCTGCCCCCTGTCCGGTCGGCGAATCGAACCCCTGCCGACCGTCCGCCGAATCTACCGGAAGGCCGCGGCGATTTCTTCCCCCTACCGCGCTGCCCTGCCCGGCTTCGCTTGATCTCGCCCGAGGGGCTGCTATCAAGCCGCGATCCCGCCCGGCCACCGAAGGACACGCCCATGGACATCGCCACCCTCCGCGCCTCCCATGCCGACCACTGGGCCCTTGCCGCCGCGGTCCGCGTGCTGGCGATGGATGCCGTCCAGGCCGCCAATTCCGGCCATCCCGGCATGCCGATGGGCATGGCCGACGTCGCCACCGTCCTGTTCACGCGGCATCTGAAGTTCGACGCCGCCGCCCCCCGCTGGCCGGACCGGGACCGCTTCATCCTCTCGGCCGGTCACGGCTCGATGCTGCTCTATGCCCTGCTGCACCTCACCGGCCATGCCGACATGACGCTCGACGAGCTGCGCGCCTTCCGCCAGTGGGGCAGCCGCACCGCCGGACATCCCGAATACGGCCACGCCGCCGGGATCGAGACGACGACGGGTCCCCTCGGCCAGGGCATCGCCAACGCCGTCGGCTTCGCCATCGCCGAAGAGGCGCTGCGCGCCCGCTGGGGCTCGCGCATCGTCGATCACCGCACCTGGGTGATCGCCGGCGACGGCTGCCTGATGGAGGGGATCAGCCACGAGGCGATCGGCCTCGCCGGGATGCAGAAGCTGCGCAACCTGATCGTGCTCTGGGACAACAACGCCATCTCCATCGACGGCAGCGTCTCGCTCGCCGATGCCACCGACCAGCGCCGCCGCTTCGAGGCGGCCGGATGGCTGGTCCTGCACTGCGACGGCCACGATCCCGACGACATCGACCGCGCGCTGACGGCCGCCAGGCGCGCCGACCGCCCCGTCATGGTCGACTGCAAGACCCATATCGGCTTCGGCAGCCCGAAGAAGCAGGATACCGCCGGCGCCCATGGCAGCCCCCTCGGCCCCGACGAGATCGCCCGCGTGCGCGAGATCTACGGCTGGCCCCATGCCCCCTTCGACATTCCCGCCGACATCGCCGCCCGCTGGCGGGCCGCCGGCGCCCGCGGCGCCGCCGAGCGCGCCTCCTGGGAGGCCCGCCTCGCCGCCCTCTCGCCGGCGCGGCAGGCCGAATTCGCCCGCCAGATGGCCCTCGGGCCGTCCCGGCGGCTCTCCGGCGCGATCCGCGCGGTCAAGGCGAAGGCGGTGGCCGAAAGGCCCAGGGTCGCCACGCGCAAGGCCTCCGAGATCGTGCTGTCCGCCGTCAACGCCGCCCTGCCCGAGACGATCGGCGGCTCGGCCGACCTTACCGGGTCGAACCTCACGCTGACCGCCGGCCTCGGCATCTTCGGCCCCTCCAGCCGCAAGGGCCGCTACATCCATTACGGGATCCGCGAACACGGCATGGCCGCGGCGATGAACGGGCTCGCCCTGCACGGCGGCGTGCGGCCCTATGGCGGCACCTTCCTGTGCTTCACCGACTACGCCCGCGGCGCGATGCGGCTCTCGGCGCTGATGGGGGTGCCGGTCGTCTACGTCATGACCCACGATTCCATCGGCCTCGGCGAGGACGGGCCCACCCACCAGCCGGTCGAGCATCTGGCGATCTGCCGGGCCACGCCCAACACCTGGACCTTCCGCCCCGCCGATCTGGTGGAAACCGCCGAGGCCTGGGAACTCGCGCTGACGACGACCTCGACGCCCTCGGTCATCGCCCTGTCGCGCCAGAACCTGCCCACGCTGCGCACCACGGCCGGGGCGCGGAACCTCACCGCCCTCGGCGCCTATGTCCTGGCCGAGGCCGGCGGCCCCCGCAGGGTGATCCTGATGGCAACGGGCTCCGAGGTCGAGATCGCGCTCGGCGCACGCGCCATCCTCGAGGCCAGGGGGATCGGCACGCGCGTCGTGTCCATGCCCTGCATGGAGCTCTTCGCCGCCCAGCCCGAATCCTACCGCCGGCGCATCCTGCCCGCCGGCCCGGTCCGCGTGGCCGTCGAGGCCGCGGTCCGCCAGCCCTGGGACCGCTGGCTCCTGGGCGAACGCGGGCGCGAGGCGCGCGCGGCCTTCGTCGGGATGCAGGGTTTCGGCGCCTCGGCCCCGGCA
>JAOADN010000041.1 GCA_026417295.1 Paracoccaceae bacterium | reverse complement strand
GTCCCCCAGCCTTCGACGGGCCGCTCCACCTGCCGCCGCCCTGCGGGGTTCGGACGCACACGGGATTCCGTCCGATGCCTGACGATGGGCCTTGCCTCCGCCAGCCGTCCCTGCTTGATGTGGAACAAACCGGACGGGGAAGGATGGGCGACATCATCGACATCATGTCGGCGAACCTGATTTCGCCGATCATCCTTTCCTTCGTGCTGGGCGTCGCCGCCGCCCTGGCCCGGTCCAGCCTGTCGGTGCCCGAGGCCATCGCCAAGGGCCTGTCGATCTATCTGCTCTTCGCAATCGGCTTCAAGGGCGGGGCGGCGGTGTCAAGCCACGGGGCGGACTCGACCCTCGTCCTGGCGCTGATCGCCGGCATGGTCCTGAGCTTCCTGATCCCGATCGTCGCCTACGGGCTGCTGCGCAGCATGACGCGCCTGCCGCCGGTCGACGCGGCCGCCGTGGCCGGGCATTACGGCTCGATCTCGATCGTCACCTTCGTGTCGGCCACCGCCATCCTTACCGCCCGCGGCCTGCAGTCCGAGGGCTACATGGTGGCCGTCGCCGCCGCCATGGAGGCCCCTGCGATCCTGACCGCCCTCTGGCTTGCGGCGCGCAGCGGCTCGGGCGGGCGGATGGATTCCGAACTCTGGCGCGAGGTCCTTCTCAACGGATCCATCGTCCTCCTGCTCGGTGCCTTCGTGATCGGCCTGGTCACGGGCGAGCAGGGGCTGAAGGACATCGAAAGCTTCGTCGTCAACCCCTTCAAGGGCGTCCTGTGCCTGTTCCTTCTGGACATGGGGCTGGTCGCTGGCCGAGGATTGCGGCAGGCGCGCGGCCTGCTCGGCGCCGGTGCAGTCGCCTTCGCCATCCTGATGCCGCTCGTCGGTGCGGCGCTGACCCTGCCCGTCGCCCTGCTTCTCGGCCTGTCCACAGGAGGGGTGGCGCTGTTCATGACACTGGCGGCCTCGGCCAGCTACATCGCGGTGCCGGCCGCCATGCGCGTTGCCCTGCCCGAGGCCAACCCGTCGATCTACCTGACGCTGTCGCTCGGGATCACCTTCCCCTTCAACCTGTCGCTGGGGATTCCCCTCTACCTCGCGGCAGCGACCTGGGCGCATGGAGTTTGACGCATGCAGACGCACCGGGCCAAGCGTGTCGAGATCATCATCGAGGCGCCGATGGAGCGGCGGCTGGCCGATGCGATCATCGCCGCCGGCATCACCGGGTTCACGATCCTTCCCGTCCTCGGCGGCTCCGGCCGGTCGGGCCGGTGGAGCCGCGAGGGGCAGGTCTCGTCCGCGGGCGGCATGGCCGCCTTCGTGTGCATCGTCCGGCCCGAGCGCGTCGATGCGCTGCTCGACGCAGCCTTCGCCCTGCTGAAAAGCCATATCGGCGTCGTCAGCGTGACGGATTGCGAGGTCCTGCGGGCGGAAAGGTTCTGACGCGCCGGCCGCTGCGCCGACGCGCCCTTCCGCCTGCCGTCAGGCGGCCCGCGCCTCGATCCCGGTCCGCCGCAGGGTGATCCAGACCACGGTCAGGACGATCGCCGTCAGGAACAGGCCCGAGGTCCAGACGGTGCCAAGGCCGAGGCCGCCATAGTCTGCCGGCTGCGAGAGGAAGTCACCGAAGGATGCGCCGAGCGGGCGGGTGAAGATGTAGGCCAGCCAGAAGCCGAGAGTCGCGTCGAGGCCCAGCACGTAGTAGCCGAAGGCCAGCGAGGCGATGATCATCCCGAAGAGGACCCCGGTCGCCATGTAGCCAAGCCCGAAGACCTCGGCCACCAGGTCGCCCGCCGCGGTACCGAGAGCGAAGGTGAACAGGATCGCCAGCCAGTAGAAGGCCTCGCGCCGGGCGGTGAAGATCTCGTGGATCGAAAGGGTGCGCTCGACGGCCCACCAGACGGCGAAGGTGAGTGCCAGCAGAAGCGAGAAGACCCAGGTCGTGGTGACCAGCCTGACGCCGAAGTTGTCCACCAGGTTGTCGGTCACCAGCGTGCCGACGACCGAGATCAGGACCACGGCCAGCCAGTAGGCCCATGGGGTATAGCCGCGTCGGGCGAACTGCACGACGAGCGCGGCACCGAGAAGGGCCGCCATGATCAGCGAGGTCGCGGTCAGCCCCAGCCCGAGGTTGACGGCCAGATAGTCGGCGGCGGTCTCGCCCATCGTCACCGCGAGAAGCTTGATCAGCCAGAACTCGACGGTGACGGCGGGCACGCGGTTGACGGCGCGCGAAGGATTGTACGATGGCATGCGGGTTCTCCTGATCCCGGGGTTCAGCCGCCAAGCGCCGCAAGCGCCTGCGCCGCGAAGGCATCGGCATTGCGGTCGTCGTCGGCATTGCAGCGCTCGAGGGCCTTCGACAGAAGGTCCTGCACCCTTGCGGCCACGTCCTCGGCCGTCCGGGTTGCGGCGAGGGCGTCCTTGACCCTGCCGGTCATCTCCTCGCAGGGAATCGGGTGGCCGCCGGCATCCGTGACGGCGATCCCGTCCAGCATCTGCGGTCCGGCAGAGGCCACGGCCGCGCCGGTCGAACGAAGCGACGTGGACAGCGCAGCAAGCGCCCGCGACGCATCCGCGGCCTTCGGCGTCGCCGCACGCAGGGCCGACAGGGCGTCGTCGATCCTGCCGTCAAGCTCTCCCCAGCGCTCTTCGCCTTTCGGGCGAAGGGCCGCCTCGGCATCGTCCCAGGCGGTCTCCAGGTCCTTTATGCGCGTCCTTGCCGCCGCAAGATCGCCCTTGTCGACAAGCGCCGCCACATCGTCGACGATTGCTGTGAAGGCACCAAGGTCGCCCAGCGGATCGGGCGCCGGCGCCGCTGCCGGAACCGGCGCCACGAACCTGCCGTAGCCGAGCGCGAAGAGCCCGACCGGCGCGACCGTCAGCGCGGTCGCGAGAAGTATCTGTCGAAGCATGATGTCCTGCCTGTGCACCGCAACCGATGCGGTGCCGGGGACTTCTGCCCGCGCGGCCTTCGCCGCAATACACAACAGCAACAGGACGTGCGGCCCCTAACCGGGGTTTATGCGGGCGGCTGCGCTCTCGTCAGCCCTTCCGCAGCGCCCTGTTGCCCAGAAGCTCGGCGATCTGCACCGCGTTCAGCGCGGCACCCTTGCGCAGGTTGTCGGACACGACCCACATCGAAAGGCCGTTCTCGACCGTGTGGTCCTGCCGGATGCGGCTGACATAGGTGGCGTATTCGCCGACGCATTCGACCGGCGTCACGTAGCCGCCGGGTTCGCGCTTGTCGACGACCAGGACGCCCGGCGCCTCGCGCAGGATCTCGGTCGCCTCCTCCCAGTCCAGCGGCTCCTCGAACTCCACGTTGACCGCTTCGGAATGGCCGACGAAGACCGGCACGCGCACGCAGGTCGCGGTCACCCTGATCGACTTGTCGAGGATCTTCTTCGTCTCGGCCACCATCTTCCATTCCTCCTTCGTCGATCCGTCGTCGAGGAAGACGTCGATATGGGGAATGACGTTGAAGGCGATCTGCTTGGTGAACTTCCTGGGCGCCACTTCCTGCCCGGGCACGTAGATCCCCTTGGTCTGGTCCCACAGCTCGTCGATGCCCGCCTTGCCCGCGCCCGAGACGGACTGGTAGGTGGCCACGACGACGCGCCTGATCCTGGCGCGGTCATGCAGCGGCTTCAGCGCGACGACCATCTGCGCGGTCGAGCAGTTGGGGTTGGCGATGATGTTGCGGTTCCGGAAACCCTCGATCGCGTCGGCGTTGACCTCGGGCACGATCAGGGGAATGTCCGGCTCGTAGCGGTAGAGCGAGGAATTGTCGATCACCACGCAGCCCGCCGCTGCCGCCCTGGGGGCGTGGACCTTCGTCGCCTCCGACCCCACGGCGAAGAGCGCGATGTCCCATCCGGCGAAGTCGAAGGCATCGAGGTCCTTGGTGCGGAGCGTGCGGTCACCGAAGCTGACCTCGGTGCCCAGCGACTTGCGCGAGGCAAGCGCGGCGATCTCGTCGACCGGGAATTCCCGCTCCGCAAGGATGTTCAGCATTTCGCGGCCCACGTTGCCGGTGGCGCCCGCGACGACGACCCTGTAGCCCATCTCCGTCTCCGTCAGGAAGCGGCGTTGCCCTTAGCCGAAAGGGGCGAGGGGGGGAAGGGGCGCCGCCATCAAGATTTGTGCGCCCGTGGATCACGCCGCCCTGCGGCGCGCCCGCTCGAGGATCGCGCGCACGGCCGCCGGATCGACAGACCATGCCCCGTCCTTCTCGATGACCTTCGGATAATAGGCGCGGTCGAGATAGGTCATGAAGGCATCGCGCAGCCCGGCATCGTAGGAAAGGCCCTCGACCGCGGGAAGGGCAAGGCGCAGGCCGGTCTCGGACTGGATGGGTTCGACAAGGCCGGGAAGGGCCCAGAACGCCCGTCCCGTCGTCATCACGGGCCGGTCGAAGAAGAAGGCCTGAAGGCCGACCGAGGAATTGATCGTCAGCACCCCGCGCGAGGCCCTGACCTGCGCGAAGGTGTCGGTGTCGTTGTCCACGACGATCCGGCCGCGGGCCACGGTCACCGCATCGCGCAGGACCCCTGCAAGCGAGGCCCGGGCCGAGGGGTGCTCCTTGACGCGCAGATGCCAGCCGGCCGGCAGCAGGTGGGCATTGCGGGCCAGCACCGCCAGGAATCCCGGGATGTCCTTCACCCAGTCGGCGAAGAGCGTGATCTGGCTGTCGCCGGGCACCTGCAGCGGCACGAACAGGAATGGCGTGTCGGGAAGCTTTCCCTCGCCCTGGCCGACATCGCCGCGACGCGGGGGTCGGGCCGTCAGGTCCTGCCCCAGCCGGCGCCAGGCCGTCAGGTCCGCCTTGTCGCGTGCCCAGTTCCGGTAGGGCGCAGGATCGCGCGGCAGCCCGCATTCGGCGTTGACTCCCCTTGGATCCAGGGTGATCCGGCCTGGAAAGGGGCTGAGTTCCATGTAGAGCCTTGCCGCGCCTGCATCGGCCGCCCCCTGCATGAAGGCCATGCGCGAACCCGTGAGTCCGTTCCAGCACAGGGCCACGTCCTCCGGGTGGTCGGTGAACCACCGCCGGGACCAGTTGTACTGCCCCCTCAGCAGCTGCGCCTTCAGCCGCCGGGTCAGCGCATTGCCCGGCTGCCTCTTGGCCCGCGCCAGGGCAAGGCGCGTGCGCTCCGCAGTCTCGGGGAAGTCACGGAAGGACAGGGGAATGATCCGCAGGCGGCGCCCGCCCCCGGCGGCGGCCGCCACCGAGGCGAAGAGAGAGTCCTTCTTGCGGTCGTGTTCGGCAGGATAGACGATCATCGTGCCTGCCTAACCCCTGACTGCGGCACAAGGAAGACGCCGGTGGGGAACCCCCGTGCCGGAGGCGTCGGTTCTCGCCGATCCGCGGGACTGGTCGGAGCGAGAGGATTCGAACCTCCGACCCCCTGCTCCCGAAGCAGGTGCGCTACCAGACTGCGCTACGCTCCGACCGTGGCCGGGGGCTTAGTGACTCGCGCCCGTTTTGGCAAGGGGCGAGGCCTGCGGCTCAGCGGCGGCGGAAGACATCGCCGAGACGCGGCAGGAAGCCGAGGTCGGCCCGGCTGCGCGACTGCAGGACGGGCGTGTTCTCGGACACGCGGGGCGTGCCTTCCCGCAGCACGATGTAAAGCCCGCTGGCGACGATCACCGCAATCCCGACGGCGGTCCGCAGGTCGAGCTTCTCGTCGAACAGGAGCCAGGCGTAGAACACCGCCCAGATGATCTGCGAATACTGCATCGGCGCGACGATCACCGCCGGCGCCGCACGATAGGCGACGATGATGAACATCCCTCCCGTGAAACCGAGAATCGCCATCAGACCGAGAAGGCCGAGGTGCTGCACCGGCAGGGGCTGATAGACGAAGGGCATGATCGCCGCCATCACGAGGAAATTCGCCATCATCGGATAGAGAAGGATGACCGCAGACCTCTCGTCCGGTCCGATCTTGCGCAGCACGACCGAGACGAAGGCCCCCGTCGAGGCTGCAGTCAGGGCTGCAAGCTGGCCGAGGCCGAAGGGTGCGCCGCCCGGCCGCAGGACGATCAGCACGCCGGCAAGGCCGGCAACGACGGCCAGGCCGCGATGCAGTCCTACACGCTCGCCCAGCATGGGGATGGCCAGCAGCGTGATGAGGATCGGCATCGCGAAGAAGATCGCATAGGCCTGCGCCAGCGGCAGGACCGAAAAGGCGTAGAAGCCGCAGATGACGTTGATCACCGCCGCACCCGAACGCGCAGCGACCCACCAGGGATGGCGGGGAATGAGGTTTCCGTCAGTCCTGTCCCGCATCATCAGCACGGTGACCAGCGGGAAGGCGAAGAGTGTCGAATAGAAGATGATCTGGAACGGCGTGTAGCTGGCGCCGAGGAACTTCACCACGGCGTCGTGGGTCGCGTAGAAGCCGAAGGCCGCCAGCGAGGCTGCGGCGCCGCGAAGGTTGGGCGAGACGGGAAACGGCATCAGGGGGGGTTGCGGAAGTGTGGCCCCTCATTGGACCCTGTCGCCGGCAAGTGCAAGGGGTACCGCGACCGTCACCCGCTTGCCGCACCGGCGGCGTGGTGCAATTCTTCCCGCGGGGACCATGGCGTCGCAGATTCTCACGCTTCTCGGTGGCATCGGCCTGTTCCTGTTCGGGATGCAGACGATGACGGCCGCCCTTCGCCAGATGGCGGGCGGCACCCTGCGTGCCGCCCTCGCCACCGCCACGCGCTCGCCTGTCCGGGGGGTGTTCGTCGGCGCACTGGCGACGGCGGCCATCCAGTCGTCCACGGCGGTGACGCTGGCCGCGATCGGCTTTGTCGGCGCCGGGCTGATGACCTTCGCCCAGTCGCTGGGCATCGTGCTCGGCGCCAATGTCGGCACAACCGTCACCGGATGGGTGGTCGCCCTTGTCGGCATCAGGCTTAAGCTCGGCCTTCTCGTCCTGCCCCTGGTCTTTGCCGCAGCGCTCGTCAGGCTCTTTGCCGGGGGCCGCATCGCGCGCGTCGCGACGGCGGCGATCGGGTTCTCGCTGCTGTTCATCGGGCTCGACATGATGCAGGCCGGGGCAACCGTCCTTCAGGGGCGCATCACGCCCCAGGTCCTGCCGCCAGACACCTGGATCGGCCGGCTGGAGCTCGTGGCGCTGGGCGCGCTGGTGGCGGCGCTGATCCAGTCGTCCAGCGCCGGGGTGGCCTTCGCCATCGTCCTTCTGTCGAACGGCTCGATCACCCTCATGCAGGGGGCGGCACTGGTGATCGGCATGGATATCGGCACGACCGTGACCGGCCTGCTTGCGACCATCGGCGGGTCGCGCGACATGCGACGGACCGCCATGGCCCATGTCGCCTACAACGTGGTGACGGCGATCGGCGCGTTCTTCCTCCTGCCCGTCTTCATCGGCGCTCTGTCCCTTGCCCGGCTGGACGGACCCGAGGCGCTGGTGGCCTTCCATACCGGGTTCAACGCACTTGGCGTGCTTGTCGTCCTGCCGGTCGTCGGCCCATTCGCGCGGCTGGTCGAGCGGCTGGTCCCGGGGCGCGGGGCAGACCTGGCCGAGCGCCTCGATATGCGCCTGCTGGCCGATGCGGATGCGGCCATCGACGCTGCAAGCGGGACGGCGCAGGCCGTCGCGGACCGGCTCTTCCAGGCGCTCGGCGCCCGTCTCTCTGCCGAAGGGGATTCGTCGGCGCTGGACAGGCTCGAACCCGGGGTCGAACAGGCGGTGGACGCGCTTCAGGCCTTCCTCACGCGCATCGCGGTGCCCGAGGGTCAGGCGGCCCCGCTTGGCCGCTACTCCGCCCTCCTGCACGTGGTCGATCACCTGCGGCGGCTGGCGAACCGTGCCGGCCAGCGCGAGCGCATCGACAGGGCAGCTGGCGAGCCAGGGCTGCGGCGCGCCGCGCTGGCGCTGGGTGCCGAGCTGCGCCGTGCCGCCCGACGGCCGCAGCCGCCCGACACCGCGGCGCGTCTCGCGCGGATCGAGCGGCTGATCGTGGCGCGGTCCGGCCGGCTGCGCCGCGCGGCGCTGTTGCGCGATCCGACGTCAGACATCCACCCGGCCGATGTCTTCGCCGTGACCGACGCGAGCCGCTGGCTGGCGCGCAGCGCCCATCATGCCGCACGCATCGCGGCCTATGACGCCGAGGCGCGGGCGGCGCGCTAGAGGCTGGCGTCGAGCGCCTTCAGGATCGCGTCGCCCATGCCGCTCGTCGATACCGGCGTGCCGCCCTCGGGGCCCATCAGGTCGGCGGTGCGCACGCCCTGGGCCAGCACCTTCTCGACCGCCTTCTCGATCCGTGTCGCCTCGTCGCCGAGGTCGAAGGAATAGCGCAGCGCCATCGCGAACGACAGGATGCAGGCGATCGGGTTGGCCTTGCCCTGGCCCGCGATGTCGGGCGCCGAGCCGTGGACGGGTTCGTAAAGCGCCTTCGGCCGCCCGTTCGCCATCGGCGCGCCGAGGCTGGCCGAGGGCAGCATCCCGAGCGAGCCGGTCAGCATCGCCGCGCAGTCGCTGAGGATGTCGCCGAAGAGGTTGTCGGTCACGATCACGTCGAACTGCCTGGGCCAGCGGACAAGCTGCATCGCGCCGTTGTCGGCATACATGTGGGAAAGCTCGACATCGGGATATTCGTTGTCGTGCACCCACTGCACCTCCTCGCGCCAGAGGATGCCCGACTCCATCACGTTGGCCTTCTCCATCGAGCAGACCTTGTTCCGGCGCCGGCGCGCCAGCTCGAAGGCCGATCGCGCCACGCGGCGGATCTCGTTCGTCGTGTAGCGCTGGGTGTTGATGCCGACGCGGCCGCCCTCGTTGTCGGGGAAGATGCCGCGCGGCTCGCCGAAATAGACCCCGCCCGTCAGCTCGCGGACGATGACGATGTCGAGGCCGGCGATGATCTCCTTCTTCAGCGAGGAGAAGTCGGCCAGCGCGTCGAAGCATTGCGCGGGGCGGAGGTTGGCGTAGAGGTCCATCTCCTTGCGCAGGCGCAGGAGCCCGCGCTCGGGCTTCACGCTGAAGTCGAGGCTGTCGTATTTCGGCCCCCCGACCGCGCCCAGAAGCACCGCATCCACCGCCTGCGCCCTGGCCATCGTCTCGTCGGTCAGGGGCACGCCGTGGGCGTCATAGGCGCATCCCCCCACCAGGTCCTCCGACACGCTGAAGCGGATCCCGCGCTTCTCGCCCATCCAGGCGATGATCCGCTTCACCTCGGCCATCACTTCCGGGCCGATGCCGTCGCCGGCGAGGATGAGGAGGGAGGGATCGGGCATCGCGCGTCTCCGGCCTGGGGGGTCGGGCCGGGGCGTAGCCGAGGGGCGCGTGACGGTCAAGGGCGGCGGGACAGGGTGTCCCACGATGGGACACCCTTTTCGGGCAAGCAAAATCAATGACTTGCGTTTCGGATTCACACTTCGTTAGGAATCCGGGGCCGGCAGGGAGCGGAATCCGTCGGCCAGATGGTCCCACACGCGGCGCAGGCGTGGGCTGCTGCGCAGGGCGGCCGGCGCGGCGATCCAGACCGGAAGGGCGGGCAGGTCCAGAAGCCCGATGCGTTCCACCAGCGGCTCGGCATCGCCGATGCTGCGCTGCATCCCGCCGACCCCCAGCCCCGCGCGGACGAGGTTCCAGTAGACGATCTGGTCGTCGCAGCGCAGGGGAAAGTCCTCGCGCCGCCGCTCGATTCCGAAGGCGCGGAAGAGCCTGATGATCGCGTCGGACCGGTCGAAACCCACGAAATCGAGCCTGAGCAGCGCTTCGCGCGTTTCCGGCCGACCGGCCCGGTCGAGATAGTCCTTCGCGGCATAGAGCCCCATCGCCAGGTCCGCGACATGGGAGGTGACGATGTCGAGCTGTTCCGGCCTGAACATGCGCAGGGCGATGTCGGCCTCGCGGAACAGGAGATTCTCGGTCGTGTCGGAGGGCACGAGCTCGATCTCGATCCCCGGTTCCTCGCGGCGCAGGCGCGCCAGCATGGGCGGCAGCAGGAACTGCGAGACGATCCGGCTGGCAGTGATGCGGACGGTTCCCGCGATGGCCGCGCTGCGCCCTTCGGCCGCCAGGGAGAGGCGGGCGGCGGCCTCGGCCATCGCCGCGGCATGGGGCACGAGCGCCGCCCCCGCCGCGGTCAGCGAAAGCCCGCTGCGCGCCCGCGTGAAGAGCGCGAGCCCGGTCTGCGCCTCGAGCGCGGCGACGTGCCGCCCGAGCGTGGGCTGGCTGATGCCTGTCCTGCGTGCGGCAGCCGAGAGCGAACCCGACCGCGCGATGGCAAGGAAGGACCGCAGGAGCGACCAGTCCAGCCCGGCATCAATTCGTTCCTGAATATCAGATGACATTCTTTGTGCAATTCCCATTCGAAATAGAATGGATCATGTCTGTCCCGTCAGTCAACGGAGGTGAAGATGACGGGAACGGTTCTGATCGCGGGGGCGAACGGCAACTTCGGTCGCCACGCCGCCCGGGCGTTCGAGAAGGCCGGCTGGACGGTGCGCCGCCACAGCCGCGGCACCGACATGGCGGCGGCGGCCGAGGGCGCCGACGTGATCGTCAACGGGCTCAATCCGCCGATGTACCACAACTGGCCGGTGCTGATCCCGCGCATCACCGAAGAGGTGATCGCGGCGGCCCGCGCCTCGGGCGCGACCGTCCTCGTGCCCGGCAACGTCTATGTCTACGGCCGCCAGCCCGGCCCCTGGACGGAAGAGACGCCGCATGTGCCGGCCTCGCGCAAGGGCAGGGTCCGCGCCGCGATGGAACGCACCTACCGCGCGGCGTCGGCGGACGGCGTGCGCGTCATCCTTCTGCGCGCGGGCGACTTCATCGACCCAGGCAACCCGAACACGCTGTTCGGGATGGCGGTCTTCCGCGGCCTGAAGCGCGGGCGGATGACGACACTGGGCGGGATGGACGTGCGGCGCAGCTATGCCTACCTGCCCGACATGGCGCGGGCCGCCGTGGCGCTGGCCGAGCGGCGCGAAAGCCTGGCCGCCTTCGAGGCGGTGAACATGCCCGGCTACACGTTCAGCATGGCCGAGCTGAAGGCGCGCACCGAACGCCTTCTGGGCCGGCCGCTGAAGGTGGGCCGCTTCCCCTGGTGGGCATTGAGGCTTGCATCGCCGGTCTGGGAACTGGCGCGCGAGATGTCCGAGATGCGGTATCTCTACGAGACATCGCACGAGCTGGGCGGCGACAGGTTCCGCCAGCTTCTGCCGGGCTTCGAGGCGGCGCCCCTTGATGCCGTCATCGCGGCGCATCTGCCCGCGGCGCGGCCCTCCGGTGCCGGCGTGCAGGCGGCGGCATGACGCCGGCGGTCAGGCGGCGGCGAGCTCTGCCCCCGAGGCGATGTTGTTGAGCCGCCGCTTCTCGGCGATCATCCCGGCGATGCGGTGCATGGCGATCCCCCGCATGAAAAGCGAGGCGGGAAGGAAGGCCCAGGCCGCCATCGTCCAGATCAGCGTCTGCGGGCTTTCGAGCGTGACCGGCTCGAAGGCCAGCGAGGCGAGCTTGACCGCGGCGGGAATGAGGAAGGGCAGCAGGAAGCCGAGCGCGATGTTGAAGCGCGCGTCGCGCTGAAGCCGTTCCACCACGTCGCCGCCCGTCGTCGGGTCGAAGGTCGGCAGGTTGACCCAGACGTTGAAGCTGCCCATGCGCGCCGGCCAGCCGATGAAGCGCATGACCCCGACGAACATGACGAGCGTGAGCAGCGAGAGCAGGTAGCTGATGCCCGCCGCCGTCCGCACGAGGATCAGGTGCTCGAGGCTCATGTCGGGCGGCAGCATCAGCACGACCAGCCGGACGGGCGAATAGGGCACGTCGATCGCCTCGCCCAGCTTGTTGCCGAGGACCTCGATGAACTGGGTCAGGGTCGTCGGATCGGTCTGGCCGCGCACGATGGCCGACAGGATCAATACCGTCGCGAAGAGCGACAGGAAGCGCAGCCGGTTGAAGGGCGGCGCGTCGCGGAACTCGACAAGGCCGGGATAGGCCGAGGCATATTCGAAGAAGGTCAGCGCGGCGGCGAAGAGCGCGACCAGGGCGACGATCTGCGTCGTGTCATGGGAGACACCGGGAAGCATCAGCGACGGGGTGGCGATCAGCACCATGACGAGGATCGCCCGCACGAATGCGCCTGTCAGCTGCGAGATCACGACTGCCGTTCCCTTGCCTCAGGTCGGCCCCCGCGAAGGCCGGGGGCCCTTGCCGGCAGGTTGTCCCGGCATGCCGGCCCCTGCCTTTTTTCTGCCGCAATTTTGCCCACATCCCGCTCCCTGGCAATTCGGGTTAAGGTTAACCGACCCAATCCGGCCTTTTCGTGGAGGAACTGGTGCGCCAATGCATCATTTTCGGCCCGCGATTCGGGCAGGATTATGGCGGAATCCGGGCCACCCGCGGGGTGGCCCAACATCTGGTGGTTAACGCCGCCTCAGACCCAAGGGCGTGCGGCCGCTGCCTTCTTCTCGAAGCTGTCGATGGCGGCCGCCTTCTCCAGCGTCAGGGCGATGTCGTCCAGGCCGTTCATCAGGCAGTGCTTCTTGAAGGGATCGACGTCGAAATGGAACGTCCGCCCGTCCGAGGACGTGACCGTCTGCGCGCCGAGATCGACGGTGATCCGCGCATTGGCGCCCTTGCGGGCGTCGTCCATCAGCACGTCCACCGCATCCTGCGGCAGGACGACGGGCAGGATGCCGTTCTTGAAGCAGTTGTTGTAGAAGATGTCGGCAAAGCTCGTGGAGATGACGCAGCGGATGCCGAAGTCGAGCAGCGCCCAGGGGGCATGCTCGCGCGAGGAGCCGCAGCCGAAATTGTCGCCGGCCACCAGGATCTCGGCCTTGCGCCAGGCCGGCTGGTTCAGCACGAAGTCCGGGATCTCGGCCCCGTCGGGGGTGTAGCGCATCTCGTCGAACAGGTTCCTGCCCAGGCCCGAGCGCTTGATCGTCTTGAGGAACTGCTTGGGGATGATCATGTCGGTGTCGATGTTGACGAGCGGCATGGGCGCCGCGATGCCGGTCAGCGTCGTGAAGGGTGTCATGATCCGAAGTCCTCCGAACGGGGCCGCCGGACGGGCCGGCGGCTGATGCGTCCATATGCCAGAGCGGCGCGCCCGCGCCAATGGGGCGACGGGCCTGACGCGAAGGGCCGCCCCGAGGGGCGGCCCCGCGATACGTCCGGCGCCCTGGCCGCTCAGCGGCGGCGGCGGCGCGTCAGGCCCAGCGCACCCACGCCGGCCAGGAGCAGCCAGCCGGCGGCCGGCAGCGGGATCGGGGCGGGGGGCGGCTCGCCGGTGTCGACCGCGCGCAGGATCCCGCGCAGGACGGCCGAGTTGGTCGCGCGCTCGCGCGTCCAGAATTCCGAGAGCAGGTCACCCTGGAAGAGGAAGCCGGTGATGTCGAGTTCGTAGGTCACGCCGTTGATCTCGAACTCGGTCGACAGCGAGTCGTTGCGCACCAGCGTCACCCGGTCGGCGCAGCCGCGGTCGTTGATGCCCTGGCCGTAGCGGCCGCCATTGGCGCAGATGTTGCCCGAGACCGGGCGGTTGCGCGTTTCCCAGTGCAGGAAGTCGAAGACGGTGGTGATCTGCTTGGCGCCGGATCCGTCGCCGAGATCGAGGTTGATCGAGACGGTGAGCTGGGCGCTGGTGATCGAGCTGCGCCCCGCCGGCGTCGTCAGGATCGGGTTGTTGAAATGCGTGAACACGCCGAGGTCGAAGGCGATGTCGGTCTCGACCGCGCCGACCGCATTGCCGGTGAAGCCGTAGGCGCTCTTGGCGCCGTTCGCGCTTGCCGGCGTGCCCCAGGCCATCGTCGAGGTTCCAAGGCCGGTCAGGCCCTCGACATCGGGCGGGGTCGGGCTGAACCACGAGCCGGTGACGCCGGTGACCGAAACGGTCGCCGCCAGGGACGGCAGGGACGAGAGGGCCACGAAGGCCGCCGCGAGAACGGATTTTCCAAGATCGAACATCTTCACTCCACCTACCGTGACGGCCCCTCACCCCCCGGCGGACCGCCTGCCCGGATGTGCCAAATACGCACAGCCGCTTCCACAATCCCGAATATGGCAGGTTTCTGGCATTGCCAAGGCCCGGGGCGGCCGAAATCCGGACCGGCCCCGGACAATTCCCCGACGCGGCGGGGGACTGTGTCCGGATTGCGACACAATCGCCCCGCATCGCGGTCGCCCGCTCAAGTCCCTTGGCAGGGACGCCCGGCCCCCGCGGGCCGGGCCGCGAATCACGCGAAGGTGCGGATGTCCGTCAGCCGGCCGGTCACCGCCGCCGCCGCGGCCATCGCCGGGCTCATCAGGTGCGTGCGCCCGCCGCGGCCCTGGCGGCCCTCGAAGTTGCGGTTCGACGTGGCCGCGCAGCGCTCGCCGGGGGAAAGCTGGTCGGGGTTCATGGCAAGGCACATCGAGCAGCCGGCGAGCCGCCATTCGAAGCCCGCGTCGATGAAGATCTGCGCCAGGCCCTCGTCCTCGGCCTGCTTGCGCACCAGGCCAGAGCCCGGCACCACCATGGCGCGCAGGCCTTCCTTCTTCCTGCGGCCCTTCAGGACGGCGGCCGCGGCGCGCAGGTCCTCGATCCGGCCGTTGGTGCAGGATCCGATGAAGACGGTGTCGATCTCGATGTCCTGAAGCCGCATCCCCGGCTTCAGCCCCATGTAGTCGAGGCTGCGGCGCGCCGCCTCGACCTTGCCGCCGGTGAAGCTTTCGGGGTCGGGCACGACGCCGGTGATCGGCAGCACGTCCTCGGGGCTGGTGCCCCAGGTCACGACCGGGGCGATGTCCTCGCCCCGGAGCGTCACCACCTTGTCGAAATGCGCGCCCTCGTCGGAGTAGAGCGTCCGCCACCAGGCCATCGCGGCCTCCCACAGGGCGCCCTTGGGCGCGTGCGGCCGGCCCATGATGTAGGCGAAGGTGGTCTCGTCGGGGGCGATCAGGCCGGCGCGGGCGCCGCCCTCGATCGCCATGTTGCAGACCGTCATCCGGCCTTCCATCGACAGTTCGCGGATCGCCTGGCCGCAATACTCGATGACATGGCCGTTGCCGCCCGCGGTGCCGGTGGCGCCGATGACGCTGAGGGTGATGTCCTTGGCCGTGACACCCGGCTTGAGCGAGCCGGTGATCTCGACCTTCATGTTCTTCGACTTCTTCTGGATCAGCGTCTGCGTGGCCAGCACATGCTCGACCTCGGAGGTGCCGATCCCGTGGGCGAGCGCCCCGAAGGCGCCGTGCGTCGCGGTGTGGCTGTCGCCGCAGACGACCGTCATCCCCGGCAGGGTCCAGCCCTGTTCGGGCCCGACGATGTGGACGATGCCCTGGCGGATGTCGCTGACGGGGTAGTAGTGGATGCCGAAGTCACGGGCGTTGCGGTCCAGCGCCTCGACCTGGATGCGGCTTTCCTCGTTGTCGATATGCGTCTCGCGGCCGGGGGTCGTGGGCACGTTGTGATCGGGCACCGCGATCGTCTTCTCCGGCGCGCGCACCTTGCGGCCGGACAGGCGCAGGCCTTCGAAGGCCTGCGGGCTCGTCACCTCGTGGACGAGGTGGCGGTCGATGTAGAGAAGGCAGGTGCCATCCTCGGCCTGATGGACGACGTGGGCGTCCCAGATCTTGTCGTAAAGGGTCTTGGGGGCGGCGGCCATGGCGATCTTCCTGATGAAACGGTTGCGGAAAGGGGCGACGGGACGGACCCGTCAGCCGCAGGGCCGCAGCGCCAGCGCCCGGGCGTGGAAGCGCCACGGCAGGCGCGCGCGGTCACCGATGTCGAAGAACCGGATCATGCCCGCGCATGTACGCGCGAATCCGCCGTCTTTCAATACGGCCGGCCCGTCGCCCGCCCCGGGGCGGCGCGTCGCCCGTGCCCGGGCGGCGCAATCACGCAACGCCCCTTTTCCCGTGCCGTCATTGAGATTTCACGGTCGCGCTGCTATCTTGTCCACAGGCCCGGCGCCGGGGCCCGGTGCGGCGCGCTACCCTGGAGGACGATGACCTGTCCCATCTTCTGTCCGCGGCCGACACCATGGCCGCAGGGGCGCCGCCGATGACGGCGATGCCCCAGGCCGTTCCCAGCGACGTGCTGCTTGAACGCATCCTTTCCTCCCTCGACGACGACAAGGCCGAAGACGTGGTGCAGATCGACCTGCGCGGGCGTTCGACCGTGGCCGACTACATGGTCATCTGCTCGGGCCGGTCCTCGCGCCAGGTCGCAGCCATCGCCGAGAAGCTGATGGAGCGGCTGAAGGCCGATTTCGGCCGCGTCTGCCGGGTCGAGGGCAAGGACCAGGGCGACTGGGTCCTGATCGACGCGCAGGACGTCATCGTCCATGTCTTCCGCCCCGAGGTGCGCGAGTTCTACCAGCTCGAGAAGATGTGGATGCCTGCCGGGGCGGGACTGGCGCGCGCGCAGGCCTGAGGGCGGATGCAGGTGCACATCTGCGCCGTGGGCCGCCTGCGGGGCGGGCCCGAGAAGGCGCTGGTCGACGACTACCTCGACCGCTTCGGCCGGACCGGGCGGCCCCTTGGCCTCGGCCCGGCCATGGTGCACGAGGTCGAGGACCGCAGGGGCGGCACGGCGGCGGGCGAGGCGGCGCTGCTCGGCCGGGCGATTCCGGCGGGCGCGGTGCGCGTGGTGCTGGACGAGCGCGGGACGGCGCTGTCCTCGCCGGATTTCGCGGCCCGGCTCGCCGCCTGGCGGGACGGCGGGCAGGCGCATGCGGCCTTCGTGATCGGCGGGGCGGACGGGATCGATCCGGGCCTGCGGGCGGGGGCCGACCTGGTGCTCGGCCTCGGGCCCATGGTGTGGCCGCACATGCTGGTCCGCGTGATGCTGGCCGAACAGCTCTACCGCGCGGCGCAGATCCTGGCCGGCACGCCCTATCACCGGGCCTGAGGGCGGGGCGGGCGGCCGCGCACGCGGCCGCGGACGGGCCTTCGAAGGCCCGTCCCCGCCCGAGGTTGCCCGCAGGTGCGGGCCGGCGTAGAAGGCGCCGGCACCGAGAGGAGTCCCTTCATGCCGCCGCCGAAGCCCGTCGTGCTCTGCATCCTCGATGGCTGGGGCCTGCGGGCGGAGACCACGGCGAACGCGGTGGCCCTTGCCGACACGCCGGCCTACGACCGGATCATGGCCACCTGCCCGCATGCGCAGCTTGTCACCCACGGGCGCGATGTCGGCCTGCCGACGGGACAGATGGGCAATTCCGAGGTCGGCCACACCAACATCGGCGCCGGCCGGATCGTGGCCATGGACCTCGGCCAGATCGACCTTGCCATCGAGGACCGCAGCTTCTTCTCCAATGCCGCGATCGCCGCCTTCTGCCAGGCGCTGAAGGCCAGCGGCGGGACGGCGCACCTCATGGGCGTGATCTCGGACGGCGGGGTGCACGGGCATGTCGAGCATGTGCTCGCCGCCGCGCAGGCGGTCACGGCGGCCGGCGTGCCCGTCGTCCTGCATGCGGTGACCGACGGCCGCGACGTGCCGCCGAAGTCGGCCGCGGGCTTCGTCGCCGACCTCGTGCGCCGCCTGCCCCGGGGTGCGCGGGTGGCGACGGTGACGGGGCGCTACTGGGCGATGGACCGCGACAACCGCTGGGAACGCGTCGAGCGCGCCTACCGGGCCTTCGTCGAGGGGCGGTCGGAGCTGCACGCCGCCGATGCGCCGGCTGCCGTGGCCGCGGCCTATGCGCGCGGCGAGACGGACGAGTTCATCCAGCCGACCATCGTGGCGGACTTTGCGGGTGCGCGCGACGGCGACGGGTTCTTCTGCCTGAACTTCCGGGCCGACCGCGCGCGCGAGATCCTGCTGGCCATCGGCGAGGACGCGTTCCGGGGCTTCGACCGCGGGCGCCGGCCGCACTGGGCCGCGATCCTGGGGATGGTCGACTACTCGACCACGCACGACACCTTCATGGCCGCGGCCTATCCCAAGCGCCAGGTGGTCAACACGCTGGGCGCCTGGGTGGCGGCGCACGGCCTGCGGCAGTTCCGCCTGGCCGAGACCGAGAAATATCCCCACGTCACCTTCTTCCTGAACGGCGGGAAGGAGGCGCCCGAGCCGGGCGAGGACCGCTACATGGCAGCCTCGCCGAAGGTGGCGACCTACGACCTGAAGCCCGAGATGTCGGCCGGGGAGGTGACCGACCACCTGGTGGAGGCGATCGGGGCGGGCTATGACCTGATCGTCGTCAACTACGCCAATCCCGACATGGTCGGCCATACCGGCCGGCTCGATGCCGCGATCGCTGCCTGCGAGGCCGTCGACAGGGGCCTTGCCCGCGCCGTCGCCGCGCTGGAGAAGGCGGGCGGCGCGATGGTCCTGACCGCCGATCACGGCAATGCCGAGACGATGGTCGACCCGCTCACCGGCCAGCCCCATACCGCCCACACGACGAACCCCGTGCCCGTCGCGGTCATCGGCGGGCCGCCGGGCGCGCGGCTGCGCGACGGACGGCTGGCCGACCTTGCGCCCACGGTGCTGGACCTCATGGGCCTGGCCCCGCCCCCCGAGATGACGGGGCAGAGCCTGATCCTGCGCTGATGCGGGCCTGGGCCGTCATCGCCGCGGCGGCACTGCTGGCCGCCCCCGCCCGGGCCGAGGATCCCGCGGCCGCCGCCGCCCGGGCCGCCGCCGACGGCCTGCGCGCCACGATCGCGGCGATGCGCGAGGCCGGGGGGGCGCGCGACCGCATCGCCGTCCTGACGCAGACGATCGGCGCCTACGAGGACGGGCTGGCGCTGTTGCGCGAGAGCCTGCGGCGGCTCGACGTGCGCGAGCGCGAACTGACCGGGGCGCTGGACGCCCGCCGCGACGACCTGTCGCGGGTGACGGGCGCGATGATCGCCATCGGCAGTGCCCCGGACGAGCTGCTGCTGCTGCACCCGCAGGGGCCGGAGGCGACCGTCGAGGCGGCGCTCGTCCTCGGGGCCGTGGCACCCGCCCTGCAGGCCGAGGCCGACCGGCTGAAGGCCACCCTGCGCGACCTCGCCGCGATCCGCGGCCTGCGGCAGGAGGCGCTGGCGACCCTGCAGGAGGGGCTGGACGCCGCCGAGGAGGCGCGCACCGCCCTGGGCGAGGCGATGTCGGACCGGGCCGGGATGCCGCGGCGCTTCCTCGACGACCCCGAGGAACTGAAGGCGCTGGTCGCCGCGGCCGACACGCTGGACGCCTTCGCCGCCGGCATCGCCGCGATGGAAAGCGACATCGGCCCCCCGCGCCAGGACTTCGCCGCCGCCAGGGGCAGCCTGCCCCTGCCGGTGCGCGGCACGCTGCTGCGCCGGTCCGGCGAGGCCGACGCCGCCGGCATCGTCCGCCCCGGCCTTGTCATCGCCGCGGCGGCCGAGGCCATCGTGACCGCGCCCTGGCCCGCGACCATCCGCTATCGGGGCCCGCTGCTCGACTACGGAAATGTGATGGTTCTCGAGCCGGCGACCGGCTATCTGCTGGTGCTGGCGGGCCTCGGAACGGTGTACGGAGAGACCGGCGACGTCGTCGCCGCGGGCACGCCGGTCGGCCTGATGCCGGGCGGCCCGGCAGGGGGGACGGCGGCGCCGGAAGAACCGGGTGGCGCCGGACGCGCCGAGACGCTTTACTTGGAACTGAGGCTGGGTGGAGAGCCGGTCGATCCGGGGCCCTGGTTCCGCGAGACAAGGGAAATGTGAGCGATGCGGAAATTCGTTCTTGCGGCACTTTTCGGCACGGCGGCGGGCGTGCTGCTGACGACCCAGGTGGCAGGTCCGCTTCTGGCGCAGGATGCCGACAAGCCGAGCTCGGTCTACGAGCAGCTCGACCTCTTCGGCGACATCTTCGAGCGCATCCGCAGCCAGTATGTCGAACCGGTGGACGAGAAGAAGCTGATCCAGGCCGCGATCAACGGGATGCTGACCTCGCTCGACCCGCATTCGGGCTACCTGCCGCCCGAGGAATACGACGCCATGCGGGTGCAGACGAAGGGCGAGTTCGGGGGGCTCGGGATCGAGGTCACCCAGGAGGACGGCTTCGTCAAGGTGGTCTCGCCCATCGACGGGACGCCCGCGGCCGAGGCCGGGATCCAGGCGGGCGACTACATCACCCATGTCAACGGCGAGAGCGTGCTGGGCCTGACCCTGGACGACGCGGTCGAGCTGATGCGCGGGCCGGTCGGCTCGGAAATCGTCGTCACCATCGCCCGCCAGGGCACCGAGGAACCCTTCGACGTGTCGATCATCCGCGACACGATCAAGATCGCCGCCGCCAAGGCGCGCGTCGAGGGCGACACGGTGGTGCTGCGCATCTCGTCCTTCACCGACCAGACCTATCCCGACCTCGAGGCCGGCCTGAAGAAGGCGATCGAGGAGGCGGGGGGGCTGGACAAGATCAACGGCGTGGTCCTCGACCTGCGCAACAATCCCGGCGGGCTGCTGACCCAGGCGATCAAGGTCTCGGACGCCTTCCTCGAGACCGGCGAGATCGTCTCGACCCGCGGGCGCAATCCGCAGGACAGCGAGCGCTTCAACGCCGGGCCGGGCGACCTGATCGGCGGCAAGCCGATGGTGGTGCTGATCAACGGGGGCTCGGCCTCGGCCTCCGAGATCGTGACCGGCGCCCTGCAGGATCACCGGCGGGCGATCGTCGTGGGCACCAAGAGCTTCGGCAAGGGATCGGTGCAGACCGTCGTGCCGCTGAAGTCGAACGGGGCGATGCGGATCACCACGGCGCGCTACTACACGCCCTCGGGCCGGTCGATCCAGGCGCTGGGCATCTCGCCCGACATCTGGGTCGAGCAGCCGCCGCCGCCCAAGGAGGCCGCCGCCGAGGACGCGGCCCCCGGATCCGCGGCCAATTTCGGCCGGTCCGAGGCCGACCTGCGGGGCGCCATCTCGAACGACTCGATGACCGAGGACGAGAAGCGCGTCTACGAGGAGGAGCAGAAGAAGGCCGAGGAATCCGCCAAGCTGCGCCTCGAGGACTATCAGCTTGCCTATGCGATCGACATCCTGAAGGGGCTGTCGGCGGTGCGGCCCTTCGAGGCCGACGTGGCCGAGGCCCAGCCCTAGCCGATGACCGGTGACGGGAATGCGCCTCTGCCCTACCGGCCCGGCGTCGGCGTGGTGCTGATCGACCGGACCGGGCGCATCTTCGCCGGGCTGCGCCGGGACGGCGACGGCCGGGCCTGGCAGATGCCGCAGGGCGGGATCGATGCCGGCGAGAAGCCGCGGGCGGCGGCCCTGCGCGAACTGCGCGAGGAGACGGGCATCACCGAGGACAAGGTCGAGCTGGTGGCCAGGATGCACGACTGGGTGAGCTATGACCTGCCGCCCGAGCTTCTGGGCAGGGTTTGGGGCGGACGCTACCGGGGGCAGCGCCAGCGCTGGTTCCTGTTCCGCTTCCTGGGCAGCGATTCCGACATCGACATCGCCACGGCCCACCCGGAATTCGCCGCCTGGCGCTGGATGACGGCCGACGAGCTGCTGGCGGCCATCGTGCCCTTCAAGCGGCCGGTCTACGACCGGGTCGTGGCGGCCTTCCGCGCGCATCTGGCCTGACCGGTCGCGGGCCGGCGGGGCGGGGGCGCTGCCCCCGCGCCCCCGGAGTACTTGGGCCAGGATGAAATGGGGCGGGACTCCAAAAGGCGGGGGAATGGCGCTATGTTCGCCTTATGTTCTTCTGCGAGCTCAGCGCCACCTCGAACTTCACCTTCCTGACCGGGGCCTCGCATCCCGAGGAGATGATGGCGCGTGCGCAGGAGCTGGGCCTGCCCGCGCTGGCCATCGCCGACCTGAACTCGGTGGCGGGGATCGTGCGCGCCCATGTCGCGGCGCGCGAGATCAGGCGGCGCGAGGGGGCGGCCCCGCGGCTGATCCCCGGCGCCCTGATCCGCCTGCGCGACGGTTTCACCGCAACCGCCCTGCCGCGCGACCGGGCGGCCTGGGGGCGGCTCTGCCGGCTGCTCTCGGCCGGGCGGCTGCGCGCGCCCAAGGGGGGCTGCGATCTGGGCCACGAGGATCTCGCGGCCTGGGGCGAGGGGATCGAGCTTCTGCTGCATCCCGGGGACGGGGCGGACTGGACGCAGGCCGCCCGCGCGCTGGTGCGGCGCTTCGGCCCGGCCGGGGCCGGGGGGCAGGTGTCGCTGCTGCTGGCCCCGGCCTATGACGGGCAGGACCGCGCGCGCCTCGCCCGGCTGGCCGCCCTGGCAGGGGATCTCGGCCTGCCCGCCGTCGCCTCGGCCCGGCCGCTGATGCATGCCGGCGCCCGCCGGCGGCTGGCGGACGTGCTGACGGCGATCCGCACCGGGGTCCGGGTGGACGAGCTCGGGCGGGCGGCGCTGGCCAATGCCGAACAGAGACTGAGAAGCCAGTCAGAGATGCTTCGTCTGTTCGCCGGGCAGGAGGCGGCGGTGCACCGGGCGGGCGAGGTGGCCGGGCGCTGCAGCTTCTCGCTCGACGAGCTGCGCTACGAATACCCCTCCGAGATCCGGGACGGCGAGACGCCCGCCGGCCGGCTTGCGCGGCTGACCGCCGAGGGGCTGCGCTGGCGCTATCCGAACGGCATCCCCGAGCGGGTGCGGAAGATGGCCGATCACGAGCTCGCGCTCATCGCCAGGCTGAAATACGAGCCCTATTTCCTGACCGTGCGCGACGTGGTGGCCTTTGCCCGCAGCCGCGGCATCCTCTGCCAGGGGCGGGGCTCGGCCGCCAACTCGGTCGTCTGCTATGCCCTCGGCGTGACCTCGGTTTCCCCCGAGATCGGCACGATGGTCTTCGAGCGCTTCGTCTCGGAGGCGCGGGGCGAACCCCCCGACATCGACGTGGATTTCGAGCACGAGCGGCGCGAGGAGGTGATCCAGCACATCTACGAACGCTATGGCCGCCACCGCGCGGGCCTCTGTGCCACCGTCATCCACTACCGCGGCAAGCGCGCGGTGCGCGAGGTGGGCCGCGCGATGGGGCTGGCCGAGGACACGCTTTCGGCCATGGCGGGCCAGATCTGGGGCTGGGGCAGCGGCGGGGCGCTGCCGGAGGCGCGGCTCAAGGAGATCGGGCTCGACCCGGCGGACCGGCGGCTTCGCCTGACGATGGAGCTGATGGAGGAGATCCAGGGCTTTCCCCGCCACCTGTCGCAGCATGTCGGCGGCTTCGTCATCACCGAGGGGCGGCTCGACGAGCTCTGCCCGGTCGAGAATGCGACGATGGAGGACCGCACCGTCATCCCCTGGGACAAGGACGACATCGACGCGCTGGGCATCCTGAAGGTGGACGTGCTGGCGCTGGGCA
>JAOADN010000040.1 GCA_026417295.1 Paracoccaceae bacterium | reverse complement strand
GTGTCGATTTCACGGCGCGGGCGGGGGAATTCATCGTCATCCTCGGCCCTTCGGGTTCGGGCAAGTCGACCTTCCTCAACATCGTCGGCGGGCTGGACGGCGCCACCTCGGGCGAGGCGCGTTTCCGCGATCACGTGCTGACCGGGATGGGCGAGCGGGAGCTGACGCGCTACCGGCGCGATCACGTCGGATTCGTCTTCCAGTTCTACAACCTGGTCCCGTCGCTGACCGCGCTGGAGAACGTGCGCCTTGTCACCGAGATCGCGCGGCGGCCCATGGACCCGGCGGCGGCGCTGGACCTGGTGGGGCTGGCGGCGCGGCGCGACCATTTCCCCGCCCAGCTTTCGGGGGGCGAGCAGCAGCGCGTGGCCATCGCCAGGGCCATCGCCAAGAACCCCGAGGTGCTGCTCTGCGACGAGCCGACGGGGGCGCTGGATTCGCGCACCGGCGTGATGGTGCTGGAGGCGCTGCTGCGGGTGAATGCGACGCTGGGGGCGACGACGCTGGTCATCACGCACAACGTGGCGATCCGCGACATCGCCCATCGCTGGGTCCAGTTCGGCGACGGGCGGATCGTGCAGGAGGCGACGAACGCGACGCGGCGGGCGGCAAGTGAGGTCGCATGGTGATGCGGGTGCTGCACGTCAAGCTCCTGCGCGACCTCGGGCGCCTCTGGGCGCAGGCCCTGGCCATCGCGCTGGTCGTTGCGGCGGGCGTCGCGACGCTGATCCTGGGCGTCGGTGCCCATGCCTCGCTTTCGGGCACGCGGGCGGCCTATTACGAGGCCAACCGCTTCGCCGATGTCTTCGCCGACCTGACGCGGGCGCCCGAGGCGCTGCTGGCCGACATCGCCGCCATCGACGGGGTGATCGCGGCGGAAGGGCGGATCGTGAAGCTGGGCATGGTCGACATGCCGGGCATGGCGGAGCCGGCCTCGGCCTATCTGGTCTCGGCCCCGCCGGCCGGCGCGGCGGCGCTGAACCGGCTGCACCTGCGGCAGGGCCGGCTGCCCGACGGCGACGCGCCCGACGAGGCGGCCGTGTCGGAGGGCTTTGCAAGGGCGCATGGCCTGCAGCCGGGTGCCCGGTTCGACATCGTCATGAACGGCACGCGGCGGACCGTCACCGTGACGGGCATCGCGATCTCGCCCGAGTTCGTCTATGCGCTGGGCCCCGGCGACCTGATGCCGGACGAGCGGCGCTTCGGCATCGTCTGGATGACCCGGCCGGCGCTGGCGGCGGCCTTCGACCTGGAGGGTGCCTTCTCGAACGTCATCCTGAAGCTTGCCCCCGGCACCGACGCGCGCAGGGTGATCGAGGCCCTGGACCGGATGCTCGATCCCTATGGCGGGACCGGCGCGATCGCGCGCAAGGACCAGATCAGCAATGCCTTCCTTGATGCCGAGCTGCGCCAGCTTGCCGCGATGAGCCGCGTCCTGCCGCCCATCTTCCTGCTGGTGGCGGCCTTCCTGGTCAACATGACGCTGGGGCGGCTTGTCATGCTGGAGCGCGAGCAGATCGGGCTTCTGAAGGCGATCGGCTATTCGGGCGGCGCGGTCGCCCTGCACTATGTCGAGTTCGCGGCGCTGATCGCCGCCCTGGGCGTGGTCATCGGCGCGGTGGCGGGGACCTGGCTTGGCCACGAGACCGCACTTCTCTATGCGCGGTTCTTCAACTTTCCCTTCCTGGTCTTCACGCAGGATCCCCGGCTTTACGCCATTGCCGCGCTGGTCGCGCTGGGCGCAGCCGTGGCAGGGGCGGCGGCCGCCGCGCGCCGGGTCGCCGCCCTGCCGCCGGCGGTGGCGATGGCGCCGCCCCAGCCGCCGCGCTATCGCAAGCTCTTCGGCGGGCGCGGGGCGCCCCTGCGGCACATGCGGCAGACGACCGTCATGATGGTGCGCCATCTGGGCCACAGCCCCGGACGGACGGCGGCGACGGTGACCGGCGTCGCCCTGGCGGTGGCGCTGCTGGTCGGATCGCTGTGGAGCCGCAGCTCGATCGAGGAGATGATCGACGTCTCGTTCCGCAGGGCCGACCGGCAGGACGTGACGGTGAGCCTTGCCGCGGCGCGCCCGGAGGCGGCGCTCTTTTCGGTGCGCGCCATGCCGGGTGTCCTGGCCGCTGAGCCCTTCCGCGTGGTGCCGGTGCGGATCGCGAAGGGGGCGGCGGGGCGCGACGTGGGGCTGGTGGGAAAGCCGGCGGCGGGCGAGCTGTCGCGGGTGCTGGATCCGGCGAAGCGCCCGCTGGTCCTGCCGCCGGACGGCCTTGTCCTGTCCGAGCCCTTGGCCCGCGCCATCGGCGCGCGCCCCGGCGACATGGTGACGGTGACGGTCAGGTCGGGCGACCGGCGCGTCCTGTCGCTGCCGGTGAGCGGGATCAGCCTTGGCTATTTCGGGCTGAACGCCCATGCCGAGATCGGCGTCCTGAACAAGGCCCTGGGCGAGGGCGCGATGGTCTCGGGCGCCAGTGTCGCGCTGGATCCGGCTGCGGAGGGCGCCTTCTTCGCCGCGGTCAAGGCGACGCCGGGGGCGGGATTCGTGGTGCCGCTGCGCCGGACGCTGGCGCGCTTTCGCGAGACGCTGGCGCAGAACATCACGATCTTCGTGACGATCTACACGGCGCTGGCGGCGATCGTGGCGGTGGGGGTCGTCTACAACTTCGCGCGCATCGCGCTGAGCGAGCAGGGGCGCGAGCTGGCCAGCCTGCGCGTGCTGGGCTTCACGCAGGGCGAGGTGGCGGGCGTGCTGTCCGGCGAGATCGCGCTGATCGTGGCGGCGGCCCAGCCGCTGGGCTGGGCGCTGGGCTACGGCTTTGCCCTGGCCATGGCGGCGGCCTTCTCCTCCGACCTCTATCAGGTGCCGCTGGTCATCGGGCGCGACGTCTTCGCGCTGGCGAGCCTGGTCGTCATCCTGTCGGCCGTCGCCTCGGCCGCGCTGATACGCCGCCGGATCGGGCGGCTCGACATGATCGAGGTCCTGAAGACGAGGGAATGAGATGGCACGGCGGATGATCTATGTCCTGGCGGCGCTGGTCCTGGCCGCGCTTGCCCTGGTGGCCTTCCGCCCCGAGCCGGCAGCGGTGGAGGTGGCGCAGGCCGGACCCGCTTCGATCGTGACGACGGTCGAGGCGGAGGGCGTGGCGCGCATCCGCGAGGTCTTTGCCGTCTCTGCGCCGATCGCCGGGCGGATGGAACGGATCGCCCTGCGGCCCGGCGACGAGGTGGTGGCCGACCGCACGGTCGTCGCCACGATCCTGCCGATGCAGCCGGCGCTGCTGGACGCGCGGGCGCGGGCCGTGGCCGAGGCGGCGCGCGATGCCGCGGCCGCCGCGGTGGACCTGGCGCGCATCCAGCTTGCCCAGGCCGAGGCGCAGAGCGCCTATCTGACGGCCGAGGCGGACCGCGCCGACACGCTGCGCCGGCGCGGCGCGATACCCGAGCAGGCCTATCAGAAGGCGCGGCTTGACGCGACGGCCGGGATCGCCGCCGTGGCCAGCGCCGAGGCGAACCTTGCGGTGCGCGAGCGCGAGCTGGCCAGCGCGGCCGCGGCGCTGACGACGGCGGCGCCGGGCGACGCGGACAGGGAATGCTGCACCGAGATCCGCGCCCCCGTCTCGGGCCGGGTGCTGCGGGTGCTGACGGACGACGCGCAGGTCGTCCAGCCGGGCACGCCGATCGTCGAGATCGGCAACCCCGCCGATATCGAGATCGAGGTGCGGCTCTTGTCGCGCGACGCGGTGCAGGTGGCGCCCGGCGCGCGGGCCGAGATCGACGGCTGGGGCGGGCCGGTCCTGCCGGCGCGGGTCGAGCGGATCGACCCGAGCGCGGAGACGAGGGTCTCGGCCCTGGGGATCGAGGAGCAGCGGGTGAACGTGATCCTGGCGCCCGAGGGCGAGCCGGGTGCGCGCCGCGGGCTCGGCCACGGGTTCCGGGTCGTCGGGCGCATCGTGCTGTGGGAGGGCCGGGTCCCCGTGGCGGTGCCGGTCGGCGCGCTGTTCCGGCAGGGCGCGGACTGGATGGTCTGGACGGTGCAGGACGGGCGGGCGAGGGCGGCGAAGGTGACGGTGGGGCACAGGGATGCCGCCCGGGCCGAGATCACCGGCGGGATCGGGGCGGGGACGACGGTGATCCTGCATCCGGGCGATGCCATCGCCGAAGGGGTGCGGGTGGCGCCGCAGGCGGGCGAATCGGGCTGAGGCGGGGCGGCCCCAAGGGGGAAGGGGATGGGTCAGCCCTGGGCGGCGATCATCCGTTCCATGGCCCCGACGACGAGGGCATGATCCTCGGCCTGGGGCAGGCCCGAGACGGTGACGGCGGCGACGACGCCGATGCCGGCGACGCGGACCGGGACGCTGCCGCCGGAATCCGAGATCGCGGCCGGATCGACGCCGTGGACCGCGATGTCCTCGCCCTTGGCGCGGTGGCGGGCGCCGGTCAGCAGGGACGGTTCCTGGAAGAGCAGGGCGCAGGCCGACTTGCGCCGTGCCCAGAGCGCGTTCAGGGGCTTCGAGCCTGGCATGGCGGCATGGAAGAGCGTGCGGTCCGGCGTGCGGATGTCGATGGCGACGGGGTGACGCGCGGTCCGCGCGAGTTCGACGAGGACGAGGCCGAGGGCCAGCGCATCCGCCTCGTCGAAGTGGCGGAAGACGAGCCGGGCCCACTCGGCCTCGAGATCCTGAACCTCCATCCCTGCCTCCCCCGCCGTTTCGCGACCCCTAGCAGGTGCGGCGCGGCGGGGCAAATCCCCGGAATGGCGGCGGGCGCGGCCGGTGCGCGGGGGCGCGGGGACGCGGGGGCGCGGGGCGGACTGCCCCTTGACCCGATGGCCGGCGCGGGCTCCCTATTCCCTTGACCAAACGGTCAGAAATGCGGCCGTTGAGGGCGGGGCACGGCCCCGCGCGAGGGAGGGAGGCGAGGATGACCCAGACGGGCGCCAATCTGCGCGTCGACGGCGGGCGGCTGTGGGACAGCATCATGGAGATGGCGAAGATCGGCCCGGGCGTGGCGGGCGGCAACAACCGCCAGACGCTCACCGATGCCGACAGCGAGGGGCGCCACCTGTTCCGCCGCTGGTGCGAGGCGGCCGGCATGACCATGGGCGTCGACACGATGGGCAACATGTTCGCCACGCGGCCGGGCACGGAGGACCTGCCGGCGGTCTACATGGGCTCGCATCTCGACACCCAGCCGACGGGGGGCAAGTACGACGGCGTGCTGGGCGTGCTGGGCGCGCTGGAAGTGGTGCGCACGATGAACGACCTTGGCATCCGCACGCGCCATCCGGTCGTGGTGACCAACTGGACGAACGAGGAGGGCACGCGCTTTGCCCCGGCGATGCTGGCCTCGGGCGTCTTCGCCGGCGTGCACAGCGAGGATTTCGCGAAGTCGCGCGTCGATGCCGAGGGCAGGCGATTCGGCGACGAGCTGGCGCGGATCGGCTGGGTCGGCGAGGAGCGGACGGGGGCCCGCAAGATCCATGCGATGTTCGAGCTGCATATCGAGCAGGGCCCGATCCTGGAGGCCGAGGGCAGGGACATCGGCGTCGTCACCCACGGGCAGGGCCTGTGGTGGCTGCAGGTCACCCTGACCGGGAGGGAGGCCCATACCGGCTCCACCCCGATGCGGATGCGCGTCAATGCGGGCCTCGGCATGGCGCGGATCATCGAGCGGGTGCACGAGATCGCCATGAGCCACCAGCCGGATGCGGTGGGCGCCGTGGGCCAGGCCAATGTCTGGCCGAACAGCCGCAACGTGATTCCGGGCCGGGCCGTCTTTACCGTGGACATCCGCAGCCCCGAACAGGCCAAGCTGGACACGATGCGGGCCGAGGTCGAGCGGCATGCCCGCGCGGTGGCCGCCGAACTGGGCCTGGGCTGCGAGATCGAGGCGGTCGGCCATTTCGACCCCGTGACCTTCGATCCGGTCCTCGTCCGCCGGGTGAGGGCGGCGGCCGAGAAGCTGGGCTATTCGCACATGGACATCGTCTCGGGCGCGGGCCACGACGCCTGCTGGATCAACCGCGTGGCGCCGACGGTGATGATCATGTGCCCCTGCGTGGGGGGGCTGAGCCACAACGAGGCCGAGGAGATCAGCCCGGCCTGGGCGGCCGCGGGCACCGACGTCCTGCTGCATGCGGTGCTCGAGACGGCCGGGGTGGTGGCGTGAGGGAGGCCGCGGGATGACCCCGTCGCGCAGCCGCTTCGACAGCCTGCAGGCGGTCCGCGCGACGGCCGCGATGATGGTCGTCCTGTTCCACGTCAAGACCTATACCCTGCCGGTCGTGGCCGGCGTCGCGACGCCGCTCTGGCCGGGCCTGTCGATGGGCTATGCGGGGGTGGAGATCTTCTTCGTCCTGTCGGGATTCATCATGGTCCATGTCCACGGGACGGAGTTCGGCCTGCCGGGGCGGGCGCAGGCCTTCCTGCGGCGGCGGATCCTGCGCATCTATCCCTTCCTCTGGGTCGTGCTGGCGGCGACGGCCATCCTGCGCCTTGCCGCGAACGGCACGCTTCCCACGCCCTGGGCGGCGGTCGCGGCCTTCACGCTGTGGCCGGACTTCGACGCGCCGATCGTCGAGGTGGCCTGGTCGCTGAGCTTCGAGATGCTGTTCTACCTCGTCTTCGCCCTCGGCCTGTGGCGGCTGAAGGCGGGGCTTGCCGTCGGGGCGGTCTGGTTCGCGGGATCGGCGCTGACGGTGCTGACGGGCCATCAGGGGGCGGGATCGGCCTTCCTGTTCTCGCCCTACAACCTGCTGTTCCTGTTCGGCATGGCGGCCGCCCTGGGCTGCCGGCGGCTGGGTGCGCGGGCCGGCCTGGCGCTGGCGGGCGGGGCGGTGCTGTTCCTTGGCGTCGGTCTGGCCGAGGCGCAGGGCGCGGTCCACTGGCCCTTCGGCTGGCGCAGCGTGCTTTACGGGCTGGGCGCGACGGGAATCATCGCCGGCCTCGCGGCGCTCGAGTCGGCCGGGCGGCTGGCGACGCCGCGCTGGCTGGCCTTCATGGGCGATGCCTCCTATGCGGTCTACCTGCTGCACATCGCGGTGATGACGGTCACGGCGAAGGTGCTGGCGGCGGCGGGGCTGACGCAGGCCCTGCCGGCCTGGAGCCTGGTCCTGCTTCTGGCCGGGGCGGCGGCGGCGGCCGGCGGGCTGGCCCATGTGGCGGTCGAGCGGCCCCTGCTGGCGGCGCTGCGCCGGCGGCCGGTGGAGCAGGCGGGGGCGGTGTCGTAGAAGGGGCCGGGGGCGCTGCCCCCGGACCCCCGGAGTACTTGGGCCAGGATGAAGCGGGCCCGCCTGCGAGGAGAGGGAACGATGTCTACAGTCATCAGGAACGGCACCGTCGTCACGGCAGACCTGACCTACAAGGCGGATGTCCTGGTCGAGAACGGGCGCATCAGCGCCATCGGGCCGAAGCTGCGGGGCGACCGGGTGCTCGACGCCTCGGGCTGCTACGTCATGCCGGGCGGGATCGACCCGCATACCCACCTGGAGATGCCCTTCATGGGCACCTATTCGAGCGACGACTTCGAGAGCGGGACGCGCGCGGCGCTGGCGGGCGGCACGACGATGGTGGTGGACTTCGTGCTGCCCGGGCAGGGGCAGGGCCTGCTGGACGCGACCCAGATGTGGCACAACAAGTCCACCCGCGCCAACTGCGACTATTCGTTCCACATGGCGGTGACCTGGTGGGGCGAGAAGGTCTGGGCCGACATGCAGACGGTCGTCGAGCGGGGCATCACGACCTTCAAGCACTTCATGGCCTACAAGGGCGCGCTGATGGTGAACGACGACGAACTCTTCGCCTCGTTCCGGCGCTGCGCCGAGCTGGGCGCGATCGCGCTGGTCCATGCCGAGAACGGGGACGTGGTGGCCGAACTGCAGCGCAAGCTCCTCGAGGAGGGCAACACGGGCCCCGAGGCCCATGCCTATTCGCGCCCGCCGGCGGTGGAGGGGGAGGCCACGAACCGCGCCATCATGATCGCCGACATGGCGGGGGGGCCGCTCTATGTGGGGCACACGAGCTGCGAGGAGGCGCACGAGGCGGTCCGCCGGGCCCGGATGCAGGGCAAGCGGGTCTGGGGCGAGCCCCTGATCCAGCACCTGACGCTGGACGAGAGCGAATACTTCAACAAGTCCTGGGACCATGCCGCGCGGCGCGTGATGTCGCCGCCCTTCCGCGACAGGCGGCATCAGGACTCGCTCTGGGCGGGTCTCGCCTCGGGGTCGCTGAGCGTGGTGGCGACGGATCACTGCGCCTTCACCACCGAGCAGAAGCGCTTCGGGCTTGGCGATTTCACGAAGATCCCGAACGGCACGGGCGGGCTGGAGGACCGGATGCCGATGCTGTGGACCCACGGGGTGAATACCGGGCGGATCACCATGAACGAGTTCGTCGCCGTGACCTCGACGAACATCGCCAAGATCCTGAACTGCTATCCCCGCAAGGGTGCGATCCTGGTGGGCGCGGATGCCGACATCGTGGTCTGGGATCCGAAGGCCAGCAAGACGATCAGCGCGAAGACCCAGCAGTCGGCCATCGACTACAACGTCTTCGAGGGCAAGAAGGTGAAGGGGCTGCCGCGATTCACCCTGACGCGGGGGGTCGTCGCCATCGAGGAGGGCGCGGTCAGGACGCGCGAGGGCCACGGCCAGTTCGTCGCCCGCGAGCCGCGCGGGGCGGTGAACCGGGCGCTGAGCACCTGGAAGGAACTGACCGCGCCGCGCCCGGTGGTGCGGACGGGCATTCCGGCGAGCGGGGTCTGACGCCTTGGGCGGGAACACGACCCTGGTGCCGGGGGCGACGCTGCGCCGGGCGGGGTTCTTCACCCGGGCGGGGTTCCTGCGCGGCGTGGTGCCGGCCGAGGTCGAGCGGCGGCTCGGCTATCGCGCCGGCCGCCTGGCGCAGGGCTGGTGGCTTCTGGTGCTGACCGAGATGCCGGGGCCCGCGGACTTCGAGCTGCGCGGCTATTCGCAGATGTCGGGCGGGGTGGCGCAGGGCCACCTGCCGCAGCCGCCCGATCCGCGGACGGCCGAGGCACGCCTGGGCGCGGAGGGGTTCGACCTGGGGCGGATCAAGGCCGGGCTGATCCGCGACACGTTCCGGCTGGCGGGGCCGGACAGGCTTGCCAAGGTGGTGCCGGTCGCCGGCGAGACGGGCGAGGCGGACTATCCGCCGGGCTCGGGCATTCCGCAATGGACGCTGACCCGGCCGCTGGCCTGGTCGGTGGCGGCCTTCGTCGCGCCGGGGCGCGTCTGGATGGGAGAGATGCGGTGAGGGGCGCGGCAGCAGCGGCGGCGGCGGGAGCGGAGGCGGAGGCGCAGGGATGCGGGTGATCCTGGCGGTGATCCTGGGCTACGGGCTGGCCTGCCTTGCGGCGGCATCGGTCCTGGTCCTTGTCGGGCTGGCCGCGGGGGGCAGCGGGCCGCTTGGCCATTTCCAGACGGGCGGGGTGGCGACCGACTTCCTGGCGATGACGGCCTTCATCGGTTTCTACACGCTGCCGGGATTCCTGATCATAAGGGCGGCGCTGCACGGGCTGGGCCTGCGGCACTGGGCCTTCTTCGCGGCGGGCGGGGCGGCGGCGAGCGTGGCGGCCGTCAAGATGCTGCATCTCGGGCTTGATCCCGATCCCTGGCTGGCGCTGGCGGGGGCCGTGGCGGGCATCGCCTATCTCGGGGTCGAGCGGCTGGTGAGGAACAGTCGCGCAAGGACGGCGGAGGGGCTGGACAGGGCATGAAGGATACCGCTGGGGGGGCGACCCCCGTGATCGCGGCCAGGGGCGTCGGGCTGACGTTCCAGACGGCCGACGGGCCGGTGACGGCGCTGACCGGGGTGGACCTGACGATCCACAGGGGCGAATTCGTCAGCTTCATCGGCCCTTCGGGCTGCGGCAAGACGACCTTCCTGCGGGCGGTGGCGGCGCTGGAAGAGCCGACGGAGGGGACGCTGACGGTGAACGGCATGGCGCCCGACATGGCGCGGCGCGCCCGCGCCTACGGCTATGTCTTCCAGGCGGCCGGCCTGTATCCCTGGCGGACGATCGCGCGCAACATCAGGCTGCCGCTGGAGATCATGGGCTTTCCGGCGGCCGAGCAGGAGGCGCGGACGGAGCGCGTGCTGAAGCTGGTCGAGCTGGAAGGGTTCGGCAACAAGTTCCCCTGGCAGCTTTCCGGCGGCATGCAGCAGCGTGCCTCGATCGCGCGGGCGCTGGCCTTCGATGCCGACATCCTGCTGATGGACGAGCCCTTCGGCGCGCTGGACGAGATCGTCCGCGACAGGCTGAACGAGGAGCTTCTGAACCTCTGGGCAAGTACCGGAAAGACAACGCTTTTCGTCACCCATTCGATCCCGGAGGCGGTCTATCTGTCGACCCGGATCGTGGTGATGAGTCCGCGCCCCGGGCGGGTGACGGACGTGATCGACAGCCCGCTGCCGCGCGAGAGGCCGCTGCATATCCGCGACAGCCGGGAGTTCATCGAGATCGCCGCGCGGGTCCGCGACGGCCTGCGGGCGGGACACGGCGATGAGGTCTGAGGGCGGCCGCGCGGCGGCGCAGCAGGGCGGGGGCTGAGCCATGGCGCGACGGCGCAGGACGGAACCCGCACCACCGCGCCTGCCCCCGCCGACGCGCGGGGCGGCCTGGGCGGCCTTTGCCGGCTGGGTCCTCGGCGTGCCGGCCGTGGTGGCGGCGACGCTGGCGATCATCTGGGCCGGGCTCTGGGCCGCGGGCTCGGCCGGGCCGATGCTGCGGACCGAACTGCAGACGGGCGGCATCCTGTGGTATCTGGGGATCATCCTGCTTCTCTATCCGGCGATGCTGTGGGTCTGGACCACGGAACTGCGCGAGGCGCTGGCGGCGCGCCGGGAATGGGAGGCCCTGGGGGAGGGAACGGGCGGGCCCCGCCTTGCCGGACAGGCCGCAGCGGAGCCGCCGCCCGCGCGGCGCCGGCGGAGGGCCGGGGCATGAGTGCCGCGCTGGCGCTGTGGCTTGCGGCCGCGATGGGCGTCTTCGTCCTGGCCAATTCGGTCCTGCGGACCTATGCGGCCTCGGGCTGGTGGCCGACGCTGGTGGCGGCGCTGGTCCTGTTCTCGGTCGGCAACATGATGATGGTGCGGCTGATGCGCGAGAGCGGGCTGGCTGTGGCGATCGCCATCTCGTCGGTCCTTCAGCTGCTGCTGATCGCGGCGGTCGCCGTCCTGTGGTTCGGCGAACGGCCGGGCGGATTGCAGCTTGCGGGCATGGCGCTGGGCATCGTGGCGGTGGCGCTGATCGCCTGGCCGCAGGGGCAGGGCTGATGCGCGTGCGGGCCGGCGACATGCTGCTTGCCCTGGCCTGCGCGGCCCTTGCGGGCTTCTTCGGCCTGCTCTTCGCCGGGGCCCGCGCGGCCTTTCGCGCGGACGGCTGCGACCGCATGCCCGCCGAAGCCGCCGAAGCCGCCGCAGGCTGCGCAGATGCCGAGGTCGCGATGTGGCTTGCCGGCGCGGTCGCGCTTGTCTGGGCGCTGGCGCTCTGCGCCCTGATCTGGAGGATACGGCATGTCTAGGTTCGTTCCCGTCGTCATCGTCCTGACCGGGATCGTCGTCCTGTGGTACGGCGCGGCCATCGCGCTGAATGCGAAATGGACCTACGACCAGGCCGAACGTGCCGGGCGCAGCGTCGGCCTGGCCGAGCTTGTCGCCGACACGATGGCGCAGGAACGCCCGGTCCTGCCGGCGCCCCACCAGATCGCCGCCGTCCTTTGGGACAGCACGGCCGGCCAGAAGGTGACGTCGAAGAAGTCGCTTGTCTATCACGGCTGGGTCACGATGCAGGCGACGCTGACCGGTTTCGCCCTGGGCACGCTGATCGGCGTGGCGATGGCGATGGGGATCGTGCGTTACCGCGTGCTGGACATGAGCCTGATGCCCTGGGCGATCATCAGCCAGACGGTGCCGATCGTCGCCATCGCGCCGATGATCGTGGTCCTGTCGAACAAGATCGGCCTGGGCGAGGCCGTGGGGATGGAGAACCGCCTTGTATCGAAGGCGATCATCGCGGCCTACCTGAGCTATTTCCCGGTGCTGGTCGGGATGATCAAGGGCCTGCGCTCGCCCGAGCAGGCGCAGCTCGACCTCCTGACCACCTACAACGCCACCGAGGCGCAGGCCTTCCGCAAGCTGCGCCTTCCCGCCTCGGTCCCCTATCTGTTCGCCTCGCTGAAGGTCGCGATCGCGGCGGCGCTCGTGGGCGCGATCGTGGGCGAGCTTCCGACCGGGGCGATCGAGGGGCTGGGGGCGCGGATGCTGGTGGCAAGCCAGTTCGGACAGCCGATGATGATGTGGGCCGCGCTCTTCGCGGCGGCGGTCCTGGCGGGGATCCTGATCCTTGTCGTGGGCCAGGTGCAGCAGGTGGTGGACCGCCGCATGGGAGCCCGGCCATGAGCGGCAATGCCTGGCTTGCCGCGGCGATCCTGTTCTGGATCGCGGCCTGGGCGGTGAACGCGGCGATCGCGCGGTCGTCGCTGGCGCGGACGCGCGGCGCGCGGATCGTCGTGCCGGTGCTCTTCGGTCTGGCGGTGCTGGTGCTGTGGGAGGGACTGGTCCGGGGTTTCGCCATCGACACCGTGATCCTGCCGGCGCCCTCGGTGATCTGGGCGACGATCCGGGCGAACCTGCCGACGCTGTGGATGGATTTCGTGCAGACCATCCTGAAGGGCGGCCTTTCGGGCTATGTGATCGGCTGTTCGGCGGCGGTCCTGGCGGCGATCCTGGTGGACCGGGTGCCGTTCCTGGAGAAGGGGCTGCTGCCGATCGGCAACTTCGTGGCCGCCCTGCCCATCGTCGGCATCGCCCCGGTGATGGTCATGTGGTTCGGCTTCGGCTGGCAGTCGAAGGCGGCGGTCGTGGTGGTGATGGTCTTCTTCCCCGTCCTCGTCAACGCCATCGCCGGGCTCAAGGCCAGCGACCGCATGCAGCGCGACCTGATGGCGACCTGGGGGGCCGACTACCGCCAGACGCTGTTCAAGCTGCGCCTGCCGGCGGCCATGCCCTTCATCTTCAACGGGCTGAAGATCGCGACGACGCTTGCCCTGATCGGCGCCATCGTTGCGGAGTTCTTCGGCTCTCCCACCTTCGGGATGGGATTCAGGATCCAGACCGCCGTCGGCCAGCTTGCATTGCCGATGGTCTGGGCACAGATTGCCGTGGCGGCAGTCGCCGGCTCGGCATTCTACGGTCTCGTGGCGTTCATCGAGCGGCGCGTGACGTTCTGGCACCCGTCCCAGAGGGGGCGGGGCTGACAACAGGGGAGTAGACGCATGAAAGACTTTCTGAGGGGCGCCTTCGTGGCGGCGACGCTGGCGACCGCGGCGCCGTTCTCGGCGCAGGCGGCCGATGACGTGACCCTGCAGCTCAAGTGGGTCACCCAGGCGCAGTTCGCCGGCTACTACGTGGCGCAGGCCAAGGGCTTCTACGAGGAGGAGGGTCTGAACGTGACCATCCTGCCCGGCGGCCCGGACATCGCGCCGACCCAGGTGATCGCCGGCGGCGGGGCCGACGTGGTGATCGACTGGATGCCCTCGGCGCTGGCCGCGCGCGAGAAGGGCGTGCCGCTTGTCAACATCGCGCAGCCCTTCAAGCATTCGGGCCTGATGCTGACCTGCCTGAAGGAATCCGGCGTCGCCAAGCCCGAGGACCTGCGGGGCAAGGTCGTGGGTGTCTGGTTCTTCGGCAACGAGTATCCGTTCCTGTCCTGGATGAGCCAGCTCGGCATCCCGACGACGGGAGGAGCCGACGGGGTGGAGGTGCTGAAGCAGGGCTTCAACGTCGATCCGCTTCTGCAGAAGCAGGCCGCCTGCATCTCGACCATGACCTACAACGAATACTGGCAGGTGATCGACGCCGGGATCAGCCCCGACGACCTGGTGACCTTCAAGTACGAGGACATGGGCGTGGCGACGCTGGAGGACGGGCTCTACGTCCTTGAGGACAAGCTGAAGGACCCGGCCTTCGTCGACAAGATGGTCCGCTTCGTGCGCGCCTCGATGAAGGGCTGGAAATGGGCCGAGGCCAATCCCGACGAGGCGGCGATGATCGTGCTGGAGAACGACCAGACCGGGGCCCAGACCGAGACCCACCAGAAGCGCATGATGGGCGAGATCGCCAAGCTCACGGCAGGCTCGAACGGCGCGCTCGACCCGGCCGACTACGAGCGCACGGTCAAGACGCTGCTGGCGGGCGGTTCCGATCCGGTCATCTCGAAGGAGCCCGAGGGCGCCTGGACGCACGAGATCACGGACAAGGCGCTGAACTGACCGCGGATCCGCAGGACTGCCAGGAGGGGCGTGCGCCGCGGGCGCGCGCCCTTTTTGCTTGCCCTGCGGGCGGCTTCGCGGTCTATCTCTGGGCGGGGGCCGGAGGGGCCCCGGCGAGGGCAGGGGGCGCGATGATCGGGCGGCGGACGGGTCTGGTGATGGCGGCGGTGGCGGCGCTGGCGGCCGGCGTCCCGCTTGCGGGATGCAGCCGCGACGAGGCGCCGATGTCGCCCTGCAACGGGGCCGATCCGGCCTATCCACGCGTGAGCGATGCCGGCCCGCCGAACTGCACGACCCTGCTGCCGGGCGCGCCCGAGGCCTCGCCTGCGCCGCCGCTCGGGGCTGCGCCCGCCGGCTGAGGCCGGTCAACCATTCCTAAAGCAAGTCGCGTCAGGGTCGCGCCGCAGAGCAGGGGAATGCGGCGTGTCGGTCATCAGGCGCATGATCGAATCCTCCCGTCGCGGGCCGGGCGGCGTTGTCGGCCCGGCGGCGCGGGCCTTTGCCATGGCCGCCGCGCAGGCGGGGCTGGCGGAGGCGGGCCTGATCCTGGCGGGAACGGGGCTGGAGGTCGGGCGGAGCAGCCCCGAGGGACTGGCGCCGCTGTTCGGGGGCGGGCGGCTGGTGCTGCGCCTGTCGCGCGCCACGGATGGCGCGGTCGGGCTGGCCGCCATCGACGCGGGCCTGCTGTCGGCGCTGATCGAGATGACGACGACAGGCAGCCTGCGGACGAACCCCCCCGCGCCGGGCGCGACGACGCGGGTTCCCACGGCGACGGATGCCGCCCTGGCAAGCGGCTTCGTCGAGCGGATGCTGGCGGAGCTGGCTGCGCGCGCGGGCGACGGGGCGGACCTTCCGGCAGGATGGGCGGTGGCCGGCCACCAGCCGGTCGACCGGCCGCTCGACCTGATCCTGCCCGATGGGCCCTATCGCAGCTACCGGCTGGGGCTGACGGCCGGCACGGGGCAGCTGCGGCCGGGCGAGATGGTCCTGGCCGTTCCCGAGCCGGCCGATCCGGCGCAGGAAGGCCGGGGCGGCTGCGCGGATGCGGTGCACCATGCCGGTCCCGCCTGGGACGCCTGCCTGTCCGCCGCGGCCGCCCGGGCGGAAGTGCGGCTTGACGCCGTGCTCTGGCGCGGGGCCGTGCCGCTGGCGACGATCACCGCGCTCTGCCCCGGCGCGGAGATTCCGGTGCCCCCGGATGCCCTGCGGGCGGTGGCCATGGAGGGGCTGGACGGCAGGATCGCGATGACCGGGCGTCTGGGGCAGACCGGCGGATTCCGCGCGCTGCGGGTGACGGCGATCGGGCCGGAGGCCGCGGCAGGGCCGTCCGCCGGCGGCATGGCACCGCCTGTGCCGGATGCGGCGGCCCCTTCCCCGCGTCAGGCCGGGCGGCCGCGGACCGATGGCGCCATGCCGGCCACGCCGCCGCCGGGCGTGACGGTTCCGCCGACCCCGGGGCTGCCGCCCTGAGGGCCGGGAGCGGTTGCGCCCGGGGAAGCCGGGAAGGACCCGGCGGGCCTGCCTCGGCACCGCCCGGGCAGAGGGGGCGGCGCGCAGGCGCGGCCGTTCTGCACGCATGCGGGGGGGCGTGCGGGACCGGCCGGCGGGGACCGGCCGCGGGATGCCCGGCCGAAGGGCGGGCGCGGAGCCCTTCGCCTTCGCGGCCTGCGGGCCGGCAGGACCCGGGCGGAGGGCCGGGGACGGCCACGGGGGCGCGGGGGCGACGGGCGGGCCGGGCGCAGGCGGAGGGCAGGGGACGCGGGTCCTGGGCCAAAGGTCGGCGGGTGCTCGCGCCAGCCGGAGGGCCGCCGCGCTCAGGCGCCGGAGAGCAGGGCGCGGAAGCGTTCGAGATTGTAGCCGTGGCGGGCCGCGGCCGCGATCAGCGCGTCGGGCGTGGCAGTGCCCGCCATGGCACGGGCCCAGACGATCGAGGAGCGGTTCCCGGAGGCGCAGTAGGCCAGCACCCGGCCGGATCCGGCCGCCTCGATCGCCGCGCGCTGGGCCTGCACGTTCTCTTCCGTGATCCCGTCGGCGCTGGTGATCGGGTTCGAGACATAGGAGAGCCCGGCCGCCTCGATCGCCTGCCGCATGACGGCATCCTGCTGCCCGGGCTCGATCTCGTAATCCGGCCTGTTGTTGATCACGAGGGTGAAGCCGGCATCGCGGATCGCCGCGGCATCCGAGGGATCGATCTGGGGCGAGACGGCATAGCCGGGGCTGAGGGGTCTGATGTCCATTGCGCTTCCTTCGGCATCTGGCGGGCCCGGTCGTGGCCCCTCCCGTCGGCCCCGGGGCAGGCGGCCGGGGCGGCGATCGGCGGAATGCGGGCCTGCGTTCCGGTTTCCGGGGGATTTGGCATGCAGGAACGGCTTCGGCAAGGGGCGGAGGCCAGCTTTGACTTGCGTCAAGGAGCGAACCGGACCAGCCTGTGACAGTCGAATCCGGTATCGGTCGGAGGACGGGATGAAGCCGGTTGCGGAACGGAAGGCGGCGCTCGAGGCGCGGCGCGCGGCGCTGACCCAGCGGATGCGCGGGATCGAGACCGAACTCGATGCCCACGAGTCCCGCGACTGGGAGGAGATGGCGACCGAGCGCGAGGGCGACGAGGTGCTGGAGGACCTCGGGCATTCGGCCCTGAACGAGATCCGCATGATCGACGCGGCGCTGGCGAGGATCGAGGCCGGGGAATACGGCTATTGCGTCATCTGCGGGGACGCCATCGACGAGGCGCGGCTCGATGTCCTGCCGGCGACGCCCTTCTGCGCCAAGGACGCGCCCCGGCGCTAGGCGCGGCCTCAGGCAAGGGCGAGACCGATCACCACGAGGATCAGGCCGGCGGCCGACAGGAAGAGGGCGCCGAAGTTCCAGGCGACAAGGCGCTGCATCCGGGCGCGAAGTTCGGCATCCGCGAGCCCCGCGCGATGGGCGGCGCGCGCCGCCGCCATGCACCAGACAAGGATCGCCAGTCCGGCGAGGGTGAGGATGGTTCCGGCGGCGACGGTCAGGTTCATGGCATGGGTCCCTGCGCTGGGGGGCGAGGTTGACTAGCCGGACGGCGGCGCCGGCGCAAGGCGGGACGCGGCTCACTGCTTGAAGCCGGCGGCGGCGGCGGCTAGTCAGGCCTTTCCGTCCGTCCAGCACAGGAGGTTCGCCGATGCCCGACACACCGCCCGATGCCGTCTCGACCGTCGCGGCCGAGGAGCTGCGCCAGATCATCGAGCGCTACGAACATCTGGAGGCCGAGCGGCGCGACCTGGGCGAGCAGATGAAGGAGGTCATGGCCGAGGCGAAGGGGCGCGGCTACGACACGCGAGCGCTGCGCAAGCTGGTCGCCCTGCGCAAGCGCGACCGCAACGAGGTCGCCGAGGAGGAGGCGATCCTCGACCTCTACAAGGCGGCGCTCGGGATGGAATGAGGCCGCGCCGGCCCGCGGGCCGGGATGCGGGCCGGCCTTCTCAGGGAACGATGACCTCGACCCCCGGAAGGGTCGCCACATCGGCAAGCTCGGCCTCGTAGATCTCGGTCATCCGCGCGATCGTGTCCGCGGTCCAGCCGGGCACGGTGCAGGGCAGGTCGAGCGCGCCGGGCAGGGGATGCAGGGAAAGGCAGTCCGCCACGGCGGCCCGTCGCGCGCCGATGTCGCCCGGCGGGGCCGCCGCGAGACGGCGGGCGAGTTCTGCCTGGCCCTCGGGCGACAGAAGGCCCTGCACGAAGGCCTCCTCGCCCTCGAGGGGCCCGAAGGCGGGCCGCCCGATCAGCGTTCGCAGGACCTCGGGCCAGATGAGCGGCGCATCCTCGTGGCACCAGACGACGATCCGGGCATCGGGCACCCCGTCGCAGAGCGCGGCGATGACCGGGGTCCAGCGCAGCCCGAGGGGATCCGCCCCGGCCAGCGCGGCGGCCACCTCGGCCGCATCGGGGCGCGCGAGCAGCGCCGTGGCGAAGGCGGCGGGATGGACGATGGCGATGTGGAACTCGCAGGCGTCCTCGGGAAAGAGATTGGCGAGCCCCGCGGCCCGGCGGCGGGCGGCGGGATAGATGCGCCCGCCGTCGAGCGCCCTGGCGGCGAGGCCGAGGAAGCCGTCGCCCGACAGGACGAGCCGGGCGGGGAGATCACCGTCGAGCACGGCGTCGAGGATCGCGGCGCGGTCCTCCTCGCCGGGCTCGCCCCCCCGCAGGCGCATGAGCGTCTCGCGGATGAGCTTGCGGTAGCGCAGGGGGGTGGGCACGGCGACGCCCTCGGCCTCGAGCAGGCCGCGGCTGCGCAGGAGGCAGCGGACGAGCCTGCCGTCATCCGTGCCGTGGGCGCCGAGGTGAAAGACGGCCTGCATGCGGACCGGCCCCCTGGTTGCATCGGGGCCAGACTAGGGGGGAAGTGCCGCCAAGGGAACGCGCCGGCGCAGTTTCTGGACAGGGCGCGGGGATTGCTGTAGCCCGGCGGCCATGCCGCAGGAGGCGCTGAACCACCCCGATGCTGCCGGCGCGCCATGGCGCCCCGCCGGTGCGGGCGGCCTTGTCTGGCCGGCCCTGGCACTGGGCATCACGGCCCTCGTCGTGCTGCCCGTGGCTGCGGTCGTCTGGATCGCCCTGCATCCGGCCGAGAACATCTGGCCGCACATGGTGGCGACGACGCTGCCCCGCTACCTTGCCAATACGGCGGTCCTGGCGACGGGCGTCGCCGTCCTGACGGCGGGCGCGGGAACGGGGGCGGCCTGGCTGGTGACGATGTACCGCTTTCCGGGATCGCGCTGGATCGAATGGGCGCTGTTCCTGCCGCTGGCGGTGCCGGCCTATGTCGGGGCCTATGCGGTCACCGGCTTTCTCGACTATGCCGGGCCGGTGCAGACGGCGCTGCGGGCGGCCTTCGGCTGGACCAGCGCGCAGGACTACTGGTTTCCCGCCATAAGGTCGCGGACGGGCGCGGTGCTGGTCCTGTCGGCAGCACTTTATCCCTATGTCTACCTGCTGGCGCGGGCGGCCTTCCGCGAGCAGTCGGCCGGCAGCTTCGAGGTGGCGCGCGCCCTGGGCGCGGGCCCCTGGGGGACATTCCTGCGCGTCGCCCTGCCGCTGGCGCGGCCGGCCATCGTCATCGGCGTGGCGCTGGCGGTCATGGAGACGGTGAACGACTACGGGGTGGTGAGCTATTTCGCGGTGCAGACGCTGACGACGGGGATCTTCAACGTCTGGCTGGTCTCGGCCAATCCCGGCGGGGCGGCGCAGCTGGCCTGCGTGGTGCTTGTGGTCATGGCCGCGCTGATGGCGGTCGAGCGGCGCAGCCGGCGACGGGCGCGGTTCTTCGGCCAGTCGCGCGGCGGCCGGCCGGTGGTGCCGCAGCGCCTGACCGGCCTGCGCGGCTGGCTGGCCGCCGGCCTGTGCCTGCTGCCGGTGCTGGCGGGATTCGCGCTGCCGGTGGGCGTGATGCTGGCCATCGCGCTGGGCAGCCCCGAAGGCTGGGTCAATCCCGGCCTGCTGCGGGCCCTGTGGAACACGGTCGTTGTCGGGGGGCTGGCGGCGCTGGCGGCAGTCGGGCTTGCCATCGTGATGGTCTTCGGCCTGCGGCAGGGGCGCGGGCGGATGCTGCGCGTCCTGATGCCGGTGACGACGCTGGGCTACGCCCTGCCCGGGGCGGTGCTGGCGGTGGGCCTGCTGGTCCCCCTGGCGGCGGTGGACCAGCGCCTTGCCGACGCGATCGCCGCGGCGACCGGACGCGACCCCGGCCTTCTGATGACCGGCACGGCCTTTGCCATCGGGCTTGCCTATGTCGTGCGCTTCTTCGCCCTGGCCGAGGGCGCTGCGGAAGCCGCCTTCCAGCGCGTGCCGCCGAGCCTGACCTATGCGGCGCGTTCGCTGGGCGAGACGGCGGGGGGCGCGCTGCGGCGGGTGCATCTGCCGATCATGCGCGGGTCGGTGCTGACGGCGCTGCTGCTTGTCTTCGTGGACTGCGCCAAGGAACTGCCGGCCACCCTGCTGCTGCGGCCCTTCAACTACGAGACGCTGGCCACCCGCGCGCACGAGAAGGCGAGCCTGGAGAACCTGCGCGACGCGGCGCCGGCGGCGCTGATGATCGTGGCCGTGGGGCTGGTCGCGGTGGTGCTGATCGCCGGCGCGCAGGGGCGGATGGCGGGCGGGCGGGCGGCCTGACGCTTGCGCGGCGGCGGGCGGGGGGGTATGGGGCGCCCGCGTGCCCCCATAGCTCAGCTGGTAGAGCATCTGATTTGTAATCAGAGGGTCGGCGGTTCGATCCCGTCTGGGGGCACCACCGGTGCCCGCGCCGGCCCAGGGCAGGTGTCCCACGATGGGACACCCCCTGCCGACAAGCAAAATCAATGGGTTGACGGGAAGCGTTAACCTTCCGTTCAGGAACTGGCGGTCCGGCCGCCGCGGTCAGGCCCCGAAGCGCCGCATCGCCGCCACGGCGTTGCGGGCGAAGCGGCGCCAGTCGGAGGGCTGGTCGTGTTCGGCCACCATGAGCCCCGCCCCGGCCGCCACGGAAGCGTCCCAGAGCCCCTGCCAGTCCATGATGCCGTGGCCGACATCGGCGAAGCCCTTCTCTTCTGCGGCCGTTCCGGGGGGCGCGAGGTCCTTGACATGCACGGCCGGGATGCGCCCGGAATAGCGGCCGAGCCAGTGCAGAGGATCGGCCCCGCCCACGACCATCCAGGCGAGGTCGGGCTCGAAGGGCACACGGTCGCCGAGCAGGAGCTCGATCGGATAGCGCCCGTCGGGCAGGGGGCGCATCTCGAAATCGTGGTTGTGGTAGGCGAAGGTCAGGCCGCGGGCGGCCATGTCGTCGGTGATGGCGGCGAGCCTGTCCCCGATCGCCTGCCAGCCCGCGGCGGTCGCGGGGCGGTCCTCGGGGTTGATCCAGGGGATCACCACGAGCGACATGCCGAAGCGGCGGGCGATGTCCTCGACGAGGCCGGGGGAGGCATCGAAGACCTCGAAGGTGAAATGGCCCGACTTCGCGGTGAGGCCGAGCGCCCGCAGGCGGGCGGCGAAGGCGTCGAGGGCGGCCATGTCCTCGGGCGGGCCGAAGAAGAAGGGCTGGACATCGGTGTAGCCGAGTTCGGCGAAGAGGGTGAGCTGTTCCTCCAGCGTCTCGGCCGCGCGGGTGGAGAACATCTGGATCGAGAGGTCGCCGTTGGGAATCATCGTCGGGCTCCTTGTCGTGTAGCGCGGGTGTCACGCGGGCGTCAGGTCGAATACGGTGGTCTGGCGCAGCACCTCGCCGGGCCGGAGGATCACCGGGGGGAAATGCGGCCTGTTCGGGGCGTCGGGCCAGCCCTGCGCCTCGAGCGCGATGCCGCCGAAGCGGCCGTAGCGGGCGCCGCCCTTGCCGGGCGGGTCGGCGCCGAGATGGCCGCCGGTATAGACCTGGAGGCCGGGCTGGTCGGTCGAGAGGGCGAGCTGGCGCCCGGAGGCGGGATCGACAAGGCGGGCGACCTCGCGCAGGCGGCCGTGGGGCGGATCGAGGCACCAGTTGGCATCGAAGCCGGCCTCGTCCGCGGCGGGCGTGCCGTCGGGCGCCCGGGCGAAGGCGGCGCCGACCGGGGCGGGCGCGCGGAAGTCGTGCCGGGTTCCGGCGACGGGGCGGATCTCGCCCGTGGGCAGGAGCGCCCCGTCGGTGGGCAGGAAGGCCGAGGCGCGGATCGCGAGCCGGTGATCGAGGATCGGCCCCGCGTCGTGGCCCGCAAGGTTCCAGTAGCTGTGATGGGCAAGGTTGCAGGGCGTCGGGCGGTCGGTGGTGGCGGTGGCCTCGACCGTCAGGACGTGGCCCGCGACGGCATAGCGCACGACCGCCTCGAGCCGGCCGGGATAGCCCTGGTCGCCGTCCGGCGAGACGAGGCGGAAGGCGATGGAGCGGCCGTCCGGGGCGGGCTCGGCGTCGAAGATCCGGCGGCTGAAGCCCTCGGGCCCGCCATGAAGCTGGTTCGGCCCCTCGTTCGGGCTGAGGGCGAAGGTCTGCCCGTCGAGGGTGAAGCGCGCCCCGGCGATCCGGTTGGCGACGCGGCCGACGGTCGCGCCGAAATAGCTGCGCGAGGCGGCATAGCCCGCGGCATCGTCGAAACCGAGGACGACATCGGCGATGCGCCCGGCGCGATCGGGCGCGAGGCAGCGCACGAGGGCGGCGCCGAAATCGGCGAGCGTGACCGAGATTCCGCCGGGATCGGCGAGGGTGAAGGCGGTGACGGCGCGCCCGGCATGGCGGCCGAAGGCTTGGCTGGCGATCATCGGGCGCCTCCCTGCCTGCGCAGCATTCCCGATTCGCAGGCGGCGGTCGACAGGGCTGCATGACGCGGCCCGGCGGCGGGGCTGCGGCTGACCGCTTGAGTGAACCATCCGGTTACTTGTAAGGAGGTCCCGAGGGAGGGTGCGGGCGATGGCGGACTACGATTATGTGATCGTCGGCGGCGGTTCGGCCGGCTGCGTCCTGGCGGCGCGGCTGTCGGAGGACCGGGAGGTGCGGGTCCTGCTGCTGGAAGCCGGGGGGCGCGACAGCCATCCGCTGATCCACATGCCGGTGGGCTTTGCCCGCATGACCACGGGGCCCTTGACATGGGGTCTGAAGACCGTCCCGCAACGCCATGCCAACAACAGGGAAATTCCCTATGCGCAGGCAAGGGTGATCGGCGGGGGATCGTCGATCAATGCCGAGATCTTCACGCGCGGGCATCCCAGCGACTACGACCGCTGGGCAGGGCAGGAGGGCTGCCCCGGCTGGTCCTTCGCCGAGGTCAGGCCCTATTTCCTGAGATCCGAGGGCAATGCGGTCCTGGCCGGACCGTGGCACGGCACGGAGGGGCCGCTCGGCGTGTCGAACCTGCCCGACCCCAATGTCACGACGCGCGCCTTCCTGCGGTCGTGCCAGGAACTGGGGATGCCCTACAATCCCGACTTCAACGGGCCGGTGCAGGAGGGCGCGGGCCCCTACCAGACGACGATCCGCAACGGGCGGCGCTGTTCGGCGGCCACGGCCTATCTGAAGCCGGCGCTGGGCAGGCCGAACCCTGT